>NZ_JBNCOB010000029.1:0-93251 GCF_049847285.1 Micromonospora sp. DT62 | reverse complement strand
CCCCCCCCCCCCCCCCCCCCCCCCCCCCCCCCCCCCCCCCCCCCCCCCCCCCCCCCCCCCCCCCCCCCCCCCCCCCGGCTGCCGGACGAGGGGCGGCCCGGGGCGGTCGCGGCCGGCGGGCGACCCCGGCGAGAGCCTCAGCGGGCGGGCGTTGAGGCCGCCATGTGCATCCGGCCGAGCAGCTGACGCGCCTGCTCGGCGAACTGCGCGTCCACGAGCACGGCGTACTGGCCGGCGCGCAGCGAGCTGGCCGAGGTGAAGTCGCGCCGCCCGCCGGTCATCGCGTGCGCGACCGCGCCGAACACCGCTCCCCAGATCGCGCCGACGAGGAGCCCGACCAGGATCGCCGCGACCCAGTTGCCGGCGGTGAAGATGCCGAACAGCAGCCCGATGAAGAGTCCGAACCAGGCGCCCGTGCCGGCACCAGCCAGGGCCGCCCGCCCCGTCGTCATCCGGCCGAGCACGGTCTCGACCAGGGTGAGGTTCGTGCCGACGATGGCGCTGTGTTCGACCGGGAACCGGTTGTCCGCCAGGTAGTCGACGACCCGCTGGGCGGACGGATAGTCCGGATACGACCCGATCGTCACGGTGGGCGGACCGGTCTGTGGGCCGTGCCCGTCGTGACCGGGGCCGCTCGGGCGGCCGGCCGGACCGGACGGGAGGGTGTCGCCGCCCGGCATCCCGGGCCGCCATGCCGAGGTGGGACTCGACGGTGTGGTCATGAGTTCCTCCTTCGTCACCGCCCGCGTTCCCGCCGCCGTCGCGAGGTAACGCTCAGCGGGCGTCGGCACGCAGGTACGTGGCGGTGGCCTCGTCGGCGGGGAAGAAGGACTCGATGGAGAGCTCCTCGACCGTCACGTCCAGCGGGGTGCCGAAGGTCGAGACGGTGCTGAGGAAGGCCAGCTCGCCGCCCGGGTGACGCAGTCGCAGGGGCACGACGACGTCCCCGGCGCGGGGCAGGCCCGCGTCCGGTTCGACCGGTCCGCCCGGGTAGCCGCGCAGCTCGTCGTGCAGCGCGCCCAGCTCGGGATCGTCGGTCAGCCCCAGGTGCCGGCGCAGCCGCCCGAGCAGGTGGGCCCGCCACTCGCCGAGGTTGGCGATCCGGGGCGCCATGCCCTCGGGGTGCAGCGTCAGCCGCAGCGCGTTGGCCGGCGGCCGGAGCAGGTGCGCGGCGACGCCCTCCGTGAGCAGCGGCAGGGTGGCGTTGCCGGTCACCAGGTTCCAGCGCCGGTCCACCGCGACGGCCGGGTACGGCTCGTGCGCCCGCAGCACCCGGCGTACCGCGTCGAGGACCCGTCGCAGCTCGGGGGAGTCCAGCGGGGCGTGGGAGTAGACGGGGGCGTACCCGGCGGCCAGCAGCAGCCGGTTGCGGTCGCGCAGCGGCACGTCGAGGTGCTCGGCCAACCGCAGGACCATCTCCCGGCTCGGCGCGGAGCGCCCGGTCTCCACGAAGCTCAGGTGCCGGGTGGAGATCTCCGCCCCGACCGCGAGGGCGAGCTGGCTGAGCCCGCGCCGCCTGCGCCACTGCCGCAGCAGCGCCCCGACCGGCGCCCGCCGCTCCTGCACCGCCACGGCCACGCCCACGCGCCGATTCTAGGCCGCGCCGCCACGGCAACGCCCACGCGCCGATTCTAGGCCGCGTCGCACGGGACGGCCCCGGGCCTCGCCCGCCCCGTGCGGGACGGGCGAGGCGCGGTGGTCAGGAGCAGGCGGTGCCGTTGAGGGTGAACCCGGTCGGGGTGGGCAGGGCGCCGCCCGGCCAGGTGCCCTGGAACCCGAGCGAGACCGTGCCGCCCGTGGGCAGGCCGGCGTTCCAGGCGGCGTTGCGCACGGTGATCCGGTCGCCCGACTGGGTCCAGTCGCCGTTCCAGCCGTTGGTCAGCCGGACCCCGGCGCCGGGGGCGAACGTGAGGGTCCAGCCGGTGAGCGCGGCGCCGTGGTTGGTCACCCGCAGCTCGGCGGTGAAGCCGCCGGACCACGAGTTCGGGGTGTACGACACCGTGCAGCCGCCGGTCGGCGGGGGAGTGCTCGGCGGGGGCGTCGTGGGCGGGGCGGTGGTCGGGGGCGCCGTCGTGGGCGGGGCCGTGGTCGGCGGGGCGGTGGTGGGGGCAGGGCCGGCGGCCAGGGCCAGGTCGTACGCCCGCTGCGGCACGAACTGGCCGGCCGGCGCGATGCAGCCGTCGGCCTCGCCGGGCAGCTTCACCCACAGGTACGCGTCGATGGCGGAGTCGCCGGTGGCGGTGGTGCTCGGGGTGCCGATGGCCCGCCCGGCCGGGTCGCACCACTCGGCGCCGGCCGGCCCGTTGCCGTTGCGGCTGGTGTCGACGACCGCCTTGAGCCGGGACACCCCGGTCGCCGCGATCACGGCCTTGGCGTAGGCGACCTCGTCGGCGGTGCGCCGGTAGTTGGAGACGTTGAGCGAGATGCCGTCCGCGCTGTTGGCGACGTCCGCGCCGAGCAGCCGGGAGGCGGCCTCGCCGGGGGCGAGCCACCCGGAGTGCCCGATGTCGAAGTAGACCCTCGCGGCGGCCGAGCCCGCCTTGAGCTTCTTGCCGGCGTACGCCATGGAGGCCTTCGTCTCGGCCTGCTGGGCCGCGTTCTGGCAGCTGGTCATCAGCGGCAGCACGTCGGGTTCCAGGACGATGGTCGCCGGCCGCCCGGCCAGGCCGGCCGCGACCTGGTCGACCCACTGCCGGTACGTGGCGTGGTCGGGGGCGCCGCCGCCGCTCGCGCCGCTGCAGTCCCGGTTCGGGATGTTGTAGACGACCAGGATCGGCACCTTGCCGGCGGCCGCCGCCGCGCCGACCAGGGCGTCGACCTCGGACCGTACGGTCGAGGTGTTGGTCCGGGTGAACCACCGGCCCTGGGGAACGTTCGCGATCCGGCCGGAGATCACGGCGGCCCGGGGGTCGCCGGGGTTGGCGGCGACCCAGGCCGCCGCGGCGGTCGCCGGGTCGACGTAGAACGCCGAGTCGGCGGCGACCGCGGCGGGTGCGCGGACGATGCCGACGGTGACGGTGGCGGCGACGGTGAGCGCCGCCGCGGCGCTCAGCGCGGCGAGTGCGGGTCTGCTTCTCACGGGATCTCCAATTCCATCGAGGAGCACCGCTGGAAGCGCTCCCATGCATCGCCGTCAAACTACGTGCTGATTGCGGCGATGTGAAGGGTCCGCGTCGAGGTCGCGACTTTTTGGGGCGTCGGGCCGGCGTGCCGACCACCAGCGCGCGGCCCGCGGGAGAATGGCGGGATGCGTCTGGTGATCACCGCCGACACCCACGTGCCGAAGCGGGCCCGGGACCTGCCGGAGCCCCTCTGGGCGGCGGTCGACGCCGCCGACGTGGTGCTGCACGCGGGGGACTGGGTCGACGAGGCGCTGCTGGACGCCCTCGCCGCCCGGGCCCGCCGCCTCGTCGGGGTGTACGGCAACAACGACGGGCCGGCGCTGCGCGCCCGGCTGCCGGAGGTCGCCCGGGTGGAACTCGACGGGCTACGGGTCGCCGTCGTGCACGAGACCGGCCCGAAGGCCGGGCGGGAGAGCCGCTGCGCGGCCCGCTTCCCCGACACCGACGTGCTGGTCTTCGGCCACTCGCACATCCCCTGGGACACCCTCGCCCCGGACGGCCTGCGGCTGCTCAACCCCGGCTCGCCCACCGACCGGCGGGCCCAGCCGTACGCCACGTACCTGACGGCGCGGGTGGCGGCGGGACGGCTCGACGAGGTCGAACTGCACCGCCTGCCACCGCGCCGCCCGCCCGGTCACTGACCGCGGCCGGTCTCCTCCTGGAGTTGGTCGATCCGCTTGGAGGCCTCGGCCTTCGTCAGGCCCTCCGGCGGCTCCTCGCCCGCCTCCCGGGCCAGGGTCGCCAGGTAGGACTCCTGGGCGGCGGTCGGCGGCTCCTCGCCGGTGACCCACTCGTCCGGGTCCTTGATGGCGCCCTGCGGGTTGGCCTGGCTGCTGCTGCGGTCCGTCATGGTCTCCACCTTCCTTCGAACAGACGTGCCAATACCCCGTGCGGCGCCGAACCATGCCGCCCTGAGGCGCGTCCTACGCCCGGACGCGCCGGGCGTGTCTCCGGCCGTCCGGGCGACGCGGGCGCGCATACGATCACCGGATGACGGCGGCGCAGCGGGCGGGCGTGGTGGTGGTCGGCGCGGGCATCGCCGGAGTGGCCTGCGCGACGGAACTGGCCCGCGCCGGCATCCCGGTGGAGATCCGCGAGCGCGCCCGGGTGGCCGGCGGCCGGATGGCCAGCCGCCGCTTCGACGGCCGGCCGGCCGACACCGGCGCCGCCTACTTCACGGTCAGCGATCCGGACTTCGCCGAGGTGGCCGAGGGATGGCGCTCGGCCGGCCTGGCCCGCGAGTGGACCGACACCTTCGTCGCGTACGGCGCCGACGGCCGGCGTGCGGCGCCCGGCCCGATGCGCTGGGCGGCGACCCGGGGGCTGCGGACGCTGGTGGAGCACCTGGCCCGGGAACTGCCGGTGACCGTGGACCGGCTCGTGCTCGGCGTCGCGCCCGGGCCGGTGGTGGACGGGCGGCCCTGCGAGGCGGTGGCGCTCGCCATGCCGGGGCCGCAGGCGGCCCTGCTGCTCGACCCGGCCCTGGCCGCCGCCACCCGGGCCACGCAGGTCCAACGCTGGTCGCCGTCCCTGGCCGGGGTGCTGCGCTTCCCGGCCCGCCGGTGGGCCACCTTCCGGGGCGCCTTCGTCAACGACCACCCGCTGCTGAACCTCGTCTGCGACGACGGCGACCGCCGCGGCGACGACGCGCCGGTGCTGGTCGCCCACACCACGCCCGAGTTCGCCGCCGGCCACCTCGCCCAGCCCTCCGGGGCCGGCCGGGCGATCGAGGAGGCCGTCCGGGACCTGCTGGGGCTGCCCGAAGCAGCGGAGCACGTGCACGTGCACCGCTGGACTTACGCGAAGCCCACCGCCGGCCCCGGCGGGACGTACCACCTCGACGCCGACGGCGTCGGGCTGGCCGGTGACGCCTTCGGCGCACCCCGGGTGCAGAGCGCCTGGCTCTCCGGTCGCGACCTCGGCCGTGCCCTCGTCACCCGCCTGGGCGGAGGGTGAGGAAGCGGCCCCTCCGCACACCGGCGGGCCGGGCGGTCAACCCCCGGTGGTGACGGGCTCGCCGGCGTGGCGGCGTTCGGACGGGTCGGACGTGCGTTCCCCCGCCCGGTCCAGCAACTGCATCACCGGGGTCGCCGCGATGCCGTGCACCACCACCGACACGATCACCACGAGGCCGACGGTCGCCCAGATCAGGTCCGCCTGGGGGAAGTCGGTCTTCGCGGTCGCGTACGCGATGTAGAAGAACGAGCCGACGCCCCGGATGCCGAACAGGGCGATCACCCAGTGCTCGGCCGGTCGGCCGGGCGCCCCCCGCAGCGACAACCAGCCGAGCAGCGGGCGGAGCACGAAGACCAGCGCCAGGCCGACCGCGGCGGCCGGCCAGGTCAGCGGGCCCAGCAGGCCACCCACCACGGCGCCGCCGAAGAGCAGCAGCAACAGCACGGTGAGCAGCCGCTCCACCTGCTCGGCGAAGTCGTGCAGCACGGAGTGGAACTCATGGGTGCGTTCGGCGGCCCGGATCGCCCGCGCGGCCACGAAGACCGCCAGGAAGCCGTACCCGCTGACGACCTCCACCAGCCCGTACGCCAGGAAGGTCGCGGCCAGCGCGAGGAAGCCCTCCGAGTGCCGGGCCAGCCGCAGCTTGCTCGGGGCCCGGAAGAAGAGCTTGCCGAGCAGCCACCCGACCAGCCACCCGCCCGCCACCCCGGCCGCGACCTTCCAGAGCACGTCCACGCCGAGCCAGTGGCCCAGCCAGTCGCCGGGGGCGAGGCTGGTGGTGGCGATGGCGATGGCCGCGTACACGAAGGGGAAGGCCAGCCCGTCGTTCAGCCCGGCCTCGGAGGTGAGGGCGAAGCGGACCTCGTCCTCGGAGTCCTCGACGTCGGTGGGCTCGCCGACCTGCACGTCGGCGGCGAGCACCGGATCGGTCGGGGCGAGGGCCGCCCCCAGCAGCAACGCGGCGGCCGGCACCAGCCCGGCCCACCACCAGCCGAGCAGCGCCACCGCCACGATGCACAGCGGCATGGCGATGGCCAACAGCCGCCAGGTCGACGACCAGCGGGCCCAGCTCAACGGCCGGTCGATCTTCAGCCCGGCACCCATCAGCGCGACGATGACGCCGATCTCGGTGAGGTGGGTGGCGATCTGCGGGTGCGCGAGCGGGTCCGGATTCGGCAGCCCGACGGGGAGGACGAAGACCAGCATGCCCAGCCCGAGGAAGGCGATCGGCATGGACAGTGGTCGACGTTCGAGCACGCGGGGCAGGATCCCCGCCAGCAGCGCGCCCAGACCGACCACCGCGAACGCCACGTCCATCGGCTCCACGACCCCACCTCTCCGCCTCGCCCACGGCGTGCGGGCAGGTGGTGCAAGTCCTTGCCCCCGGAAGACTTCTCGTATTCCTCTTCGGAGCGACGGAGCTGGCGCCGGTCACCCCGCCCGGGTGACCGGCGAGTCGTCGAGGGTGGCGAGCAGCGCGGCGGGGTCCTCGTAGACGGCCACCGCACCGGCCCCGGCCAGCTCGCCCCGGCCGGTGCCGCCGCAGGTCAGACCGACGCAGGGGATGTCCAGCTCGCCGGCGGCGGCGACGTCCCACACCGAGTCACCGACGAAGACCACGAGTTCGGCGGCGAGCCCGGACTGCTCCAGCGCGGCGACCAGGATGTCCGGCGCCGGCTTGCTCTCCCGCGCGTCCGCCGAGCTGGTGATCGTGTGGATCACGTCGTCGGCGGCCAGCGCCCGGCGCAGCGCGACCACCTCGTGCTCGGCGGCGGAGGTCGCCAGCACCACCCGCAGTCCCCGCTCCGCGCAGGCGCGCAGCAGGTCGGCGGCGCGGGGCAGCGGGACCAGCCGCTCCCAGTACTCGGCGAAGAGGGTGTCGTGGGCGGCGCGCAGCTTCTGGTCCGCGCTCCGGTCGCGCTCCGGGCCGAGCAGGTGGTCGAGCAGCTTGTCCGAGCCCATCCCGATGGCGCGGTGGATCGTCGCCATGGGTACGGGCCGGTCGGTCTGGCGCAGCGCCTCCCACCAGCTCACGGTGTGCAGGTAGGTGGTGTCGACCAGGGTGCCGTCCACGTCGAAGAGGACGCCGGTGGGCTTGTCGGTGGGCATACGGTCCTCCTACCCCGTCCGGCCGGGCTGACGCCACCGCTCACGCGGGCGGGATCAGGATCTCGAACCAGACCGTCGAGCCGCGTACGGTCGGGTCCGTCCCCCACGCGTCGCTCAGCTCCTCGATCAGCCCCAGTCCCCGGCCCCGGCTGCTGAGCGTGTCGGTCTGCGCGCGGGTCACCGTGCCCCGGGTGCCCGAGTCGGCGACCGACACCAGCAGCCGCTCCGGGCTGAGGTCGATCTCCACCCGGGCGGCCGTGCCCGCGTGCAGCAGGGCGTTGGTGGTCAGCTCGCTGGTGCAGAGCACCGCCGCGCCGATGATCGACTCGGGCACCTGCCACTCCGTGAGCTGCGCGGTCATCCAGTGCCGTACCCGGCTCGGCGCGGTCGGCTCGGCCGGCACCTCCATGCCCGTCGACCTTGACGGCCGCAGCGCGTGCTCCACCGCCAGCACCGCGACGTCGTCCTCGGTGGCGCCGGGCACCGCCGCGATGGCCACCGCGCACAACGCGCGGGGGTCGCCGCTGCCCGCGCCGGCCACGGCGACGGCCAGGGCGTCCAGGCCGGTCGTCAGGTCCTGCCAGCGCCGCTCCACCACACCGTCGCTGAACAGCAGCAGCGTGTCGCCGGGGGCGAAGGGCACCGTGACGGTGCGCGGCCGGCAGCCCAGGCCCAGCGGGGCGCCAGCGGGCACGTCGAGGTACTCGGCGACCGGGGCGCCGTCCGGGGCACACCGGCGGATCAGCGGCGCGGGGTGACCGGCGCTGGCCAGGGTGAGCCGCTGCCAGTCGGCGTCGACGACCCCGAAGACCACCGTCACGAACAACTCGTGCGTGTCGCCCTCGGCGCCCAGGCTGGTCACCAACCGGTCGAGCCCGGCCAGCACGGCGTCGGGGCGGGGGTCGGTCAGCGCCAGCGCCCGCAGCGCCGCGCGGACCTGACCCATCCGGGCCGCGGCCTGCACGTCGTGGCCGGCGACGTCGCCGAGCACGATCCCCAGGCCGCCGTCGGGCAGCAGGAAGGCGTCGTAGAAGTCCCCACCGGCGGCGTTGCCGTCGACGCCCGGGTCGTAGCGGGCGGCGATCCGCATCCGGGGCAGGTCGGGCAGGTGCTCCGGCAGCATGCTGCGTTGCAGCAGCTGGGCGGTGCCGTGCTGGGTCTCGAACCGGCGGGCCCGCTCGGCGGCCTGACCGACCAGCTCGGCCGAGGCGGCCAGCAGCGCCCGTCGGGCGGCCGACCAGACGTGCGGGACCTGGTAGCCGACCGTCAGCCCGCCGCGCACCACCGAGGCCCGCAGCGGCACCGCCGCGAGCGAGCGGACCTTCTGGTCGTGCCGGTCCACCGCGATCTCCCGCAGCGGCTGGCCGTCGTCGACGAAGTGCGGCACGCCGCTGCGGGCGACGGTCACCACCGGCCCCAGCCCGTCCGGCGGGACGCGCCGCCACAGCGGGGGGAGGCGCTCGTCGGCCTCGTCCATCAGCTCGCCGCGGATGCGTCGGACCATCCGCCAGCCGCCGCCGCCCTCGTCGACGGCGAACGAGACCCGGTCGGCGTCGAACGCCGTGATCGTGTAGCGCAGCGCGACCCGGGCCACGTCGTCCAGGGTCAGGGTGCCGGCGAGCGCCGCGGCGAAGTCGCTGAGGCTCTGCAACTGCTGGGTGACCTGGGTGGTCTCCGCGGCCACGGTCAGCACGCCGACGATCCGCCCGGCGCTGTCGCGCACGGGGGAGTAGCCCCGGGTGAAGACCGACTGCTCGACCAGGCCGGGACGGCGGTGCAGCGGAAGCGTGGTCTCCTTCTCCAGGAACGGCTCCCCGGAGCGGTAGGTGTGCGCGATGGCGTCCCCGACGCCGGGCAGCGGCCAGGACTCCGCGAACACCTGGGCCGCCGGCCGGCCCACCGCGTCGGGGTGCCGGTCGCCGATCAGCTCCGCGTACGCGTCGTTGTAGACGAGCAGGTGCTCGTCGCCCAGGGTGAGGGCCATCGGTACGGGCGAGGCGAGGAGCAGTTCGGTGGCGGCCCGGACCGCCGGGTCCCACGTCCGCCACGCACCGAGCGGGGTGCCACCCCAGTCGTGGCGCGGGACGGCGGCCGCCATGCCCGACGCGGTGGGTGTTCCCGAGACCGGGGCTGGTGGGTTCGGGACCCGTCCGACCGTTCCTGGCATGAGCGCAGCCTAGCCGGAGGGTCCGTCGGCTGTTTCCGATCATGCCCTGCGCGTCGCCGGGGCCGGACGTTCGGGCAGGTCAGGGCCATTCTGCGGTGACATGTCGGGAAAAACTCGGGGACCGGGACGGCGTGCCGCGACGGTGGCGGGGTAAGCGCGCGGCGCAGTCCATGCGACAGGAGGGACATCATGCCGGAAAGCCTCGCGGTCAGGCAGGTCGACATCGGCAACGCCGTGGCCGACATGTGGAGGTCGGTGCTGCTCTTCATACCGCGGGCCATCGCGTTCATCGCGATCCTCGTGGTCGGATGGCTCATCGCCAGAGCCGTGCTCAAGATCGTGGACACGGCGTTGGAACGGGTCGGGTTCGACAAGGCGGTGGAACGGGGCGGCATCAAGCGCGCGCTGGAACGCACCAAGTACGACGCCAGTGACATCCTGGCGAGACTGGCGTACTACGCCGTGCTGCTGTTCACCCTGCAGTTCGCCTTCGGGGTGTGGGGACCCAACGCGATCAGTGACCTGATCAGCGGCGTGGTCGCCTGGCTGCCACGCGCCTTCGTGGCGATCGTCATCATCGTCGTGGCCGCCGCGATCGCCAACGCCGTCCGGGATCTGATCACCGGGGCGCTGGGCGGGCTCGCGTACGGCAAGGTCCTGGCCGACCTGGTGGCGGTCTTCATCCTCGCGCTGGGTGTGATCGGCGCGCTGAACCAGGTGGGCATCGCCACCACGGTGACCACACCGGTGCTGATCGCGGTGCTCGCCACCGTGGCCGGCATCCTGATCATCGGTGTCGGCGGTGGCCTGGTGCGGCCGATGCAGAACCGCTGGGAAGGCTGGCTGAACCGGATGGCCGAGGAGTCGCGGGCGGTGCAGGAGCACCGCCGGGCCCGGGAGGCCGGTCAGACCGACGTCGGCCGGCAGATGGCGGACCGGACGGCGGCCGAGCGCACCGAGGTCATGCCCCGCGGGCAGGAGTCCGCGACGGCCGGCGGGCGCGGCACGTACCAGTCGGGGAACGTCAGCGACGAGACCCAGCAGTTCCGCCGCTGACCTGGCGGTGAGCGAGACGGGGAGGGGTGTCCGCGGACGTGCGGGCGCCCCTCCGGCGTGTCCGGCCGGGATCCGGGGCCCGCCCGGGCTTCAGACCAGCGGGAGCGGGGCGGTCGCCGGGGCCCCGAGCGAGCGGGTCAGCGCGCAGACCGCGAGCAACCGGGTGAGCAGCCAGTCCGGTGCGGACCAGTCCACCGGCGCCGCCGGCGGCTGCCAGCCGTGCTCCAGCGCGGCGGCGCGGACACCTTCCGCGTAGCCGGCGAGCGCGGCGGCGCTCAGCGGCCGGCGGTCGCCGTCCAGGCTCTCCCGCACCGCCGCGGCGTGCTGGTCGACCAGGGCGAGCAGGCCCGGACGCGCGGCGGCGGCGGCCAGTCCCTCGGCACCGACCGAGGCGGACAGGAGAGCGAGGGTGGCTCGCGCCGAACTGGCGGCGGAACGGGCCTCGACCCGGGTGAACGGCACACGCATGGTGACCGAGGCTATCCGGCCGTGACCAGGGTCGACCTCGGCCGGTCGGCGGGTTTTTGACCCTCCCCCGAACGGTCAGCGGGCGACGTGGGCGGTTGATCCGACGTCGGTGGGGCAGGAGGGAACCGCCCGGACGGGCACAGCCGAAACCTGGAGGAACGGATGGGACGACACGAGGACGGGCCGGACGAGGAGCACCGCAGACCCGCCGGGGTCAGCGACGGGACGGTGGCGGCGCTCGGCAAGCTGAGCGAGGCGCTGGAGTGCGTCGAGCGGGTCCGCGGTCACCTCTACTCGCTGCACCAGCTGGTGGGGCACGCCGACCTGATGCTCGACGACGCCGTGGAGATGTTCCGCGCCGCCGGGCACGACCGGATCGCCGACCGTATCGACACCGACCTGCTGGGCCGCAACGTGATCGCCGGACGGTGGACGTTCCAGATCGTCGAGGACTTCGACGACAACTACTACGCCCTCTTCCGCGACCTCGACCGGGCCGCCCGGGAGGAGCTGGTCGGCGGTCGCCGGCACCTCTACGAGGCGGAGATGAAGGAACGGCGGCGCAGCCGGGGCCGACCCGGGCACGAGGCGCGCCCCGACGGCGGAGGCTAGCCGCGTGCGCCCCCGCCGCGCGCGCGACGGGCGGCCCGCCGCGTCGGCGGGTGGGCCTGCTGTACGGCCCAGGGACAGCTAGCGCGCCGCGACCGGGTGCTCCTCGGCCGCGATGCGCAGCGCCTCGACCAGGCGGCGGTAGAGGTCGTCGCCGGCCAGCAGCTCGGCGTGGGTGCCCTGGGCCCGGATCCGGCCGTGCTCCAGCACCACGATCCGGTCGGCGTCGAGCACCGTGGAGAGCCGGTGTGCGATGGTCAGCACGGCGCCGACCGCCGCGCGCTGCCGGACGCACTCCTGCAACGCCGCCTCGGTCAGCCCGTCGACCTGCGCGGTCGCCTCGTCGAGCAGCAGCACGTCGGGGGTGCGCAGCATGGCCCGGGCCAGGGCGATGCGCTGGCGCTCCCCGCCGGACACCTCCGTCGACGACAGCGACGTGTCCAGTCCGTCCGGCAGTGAGTCGATCTTGTCGTCGAGCCGGACGGCGCGCAGCACCGTCCGGATCTCCTCCTCCGTGGCGTCCGGATGGGTGAACCGCAGGTTGTCGCGGATGGTGCCGGGCACCACCGGCGTCTCCTGCTCGACGTACGCCAGCCGGGCCCGCACCTGGTCGTGCCCGTGGGCCGCGTACGGTCGGCCGTCGAGCAGCAGGTGCCCCCGCTCGGGCTCGAGGAAGCGCAGGATCAGCGAGAAGAGCGTGGTCTTGCCGGCTCCCGAGGGCCCCACGATCGCGGTGTGCCCACGCCGGGGGACGGCCAGGTCGATGTCCCGCACCGCCGGGGGCGCCTCCGGGCCGTACCGGGCGGTGACCCCGCAGAACACGAGCACCGGCTGCTCCGCGTCGGGCGTCGGCGCGCGTTCCGCCGGGGCGGGCGCCGGTCCCGCCGGCTCGGTCGCGATGGTCTCGACCTCGCGGATCCGTCCCGCCGCCGCGATCCCCGCCTGCAACGCCGTGGTGTTCTGGGTCAGCTCGGTGATCGGCCCCATCAGCTGGAACGTGTACAGCAGGAAGGCGATCAGGCTGGAGATCTCCAGCAGGCCGTGCTGGGCCCGCCAGGCGCCGATGCCCAGGATCGCGATCACCGCGAGCTGGATCCCCGTCCAGGCGATCGTCCAGACCGACGCCGTCACCCGCGCGGCCCGTACGCTGTGCGTCGCCGCCTGCCGGGCGTCGGCGACGATCCGCTCGGTCAACCGGGCCTCCGCCCGGCTGGCCTTGACCGTGCGGATCGCGCGCAGCGCCCCCTCCAGGACGCCGCCCAGCGCGCCCGTCGACTCCTGCGCCGCGGCCTGCGCCTGCCCGATGCGGGGCATCAGTGCGCCCATGACCGCGGCGACGACCAGCACGGCGGCCACGGTGCAGCCGAGCAGGAACAGGTCGAGCACCCCCATCAGCACGAGGGTGCCGGCCAGGGCGATGCCGGCGTTGACCAGGCCGACGATGCTGCCGGACGCCTCGCGTAGCAGCTGGGTGTCGGAGGTGGCCCGGGTGACCAGTTCGCCGGTGGGGCGGCGTTGCAGGTCGCCGACGCGGGCCCGGAGGTAGTGCCGGACGATCGAGGCCCGCGCGTCGAGCACGATGTGCTCGGCAAGCGTTCCGAGCAGCCGCCACTGCCACAGCGAGACGGCCGCGCCGACGACGACGAGCGCCAGCAGGGCGCCGATCGGGCGGGCCATCGACTCGCCGGCGCCGAGCGTGTCCAGGACCCACTTGGTGACCATCGGCGTCGCGAGCCCGGCCGTGTTGGCGGCGAGCCCCAGCACGAGACCGAGGAGCATCGTCCGCCGGTGCGGGACGAGGAACGAGGTGAGCGTGCGCAACCGGGGGAACGCCGGGGCGGAAGGAGTCATGCCCTGAATGGAACACCAGTGTTCCATTCAGGGCAACCGGTATTCCGAAAGGACGTGTTGGTATCGTCGCCGACGTGACCGACCAGCAGGTGTCCGGCAGTCGCGCCCGGACCCGCCAGGCCATCGTCGACGCGGCGATCGAGGTGTGGGGGCGCAACCCCGCCGCCTCCCTCGGCGACATCGCCACCGCCGCCGACGTGGGGCGTACGACGTTGCACCGCTACTTCGCCGAGCGGGCCGACCTGTTCGGGGCGGTCGGCGCCGAGGCCGGCGCCCGGCTGGACCGGGCGACCGCCCAGGCGCGGATCGCCGAGGGCGCCGGTGCGTCGGCCGTGCGCCGGCTCTGCCAGGAGTACTTCGACCTCGGCACTCTGCTCTCGCTGATCTTCACCGAGCCGGAGACCGGTGCCGGTTCCACCGACGGTGGGTGCGACCCGGACTTCGTCGCGATGGTCGAACGCGGGCACCGCGACGGCACCATCGACCCGGAGCTGCCGGCGGGGTGGGTGCAGAGCCTGATCTGGTCCCAGTTGTACGCCGGCTGGGCCTACCTGGCCGAGACCGGTGCCTCCCGGCACGAGGTGCTGCGCCTGATCCTGCGCACCGTCGACGGCGCGATCGCGGTCAAGCCGGGATGATCCGGCCGGCGCGGCGGGATGCCGTCGCGCCGGCCGCCGCGTCACTCCATGGAGCGGGCGTCCGCCGGGCGGCGGCGGGCCGCGTCGTCGGCGATGATCACGGTCGCCACCATCAGCGCGACGCAGAGGCTGAACAACCAGGAGTCGTCCGATGCCAGCTTGGCGGAGACGGGAGCCTGCAGCGCGGCGAGGAGGAAGCCGAGCCATGCCAGGCGGCGCTGACGCGTGGAGAGGATGCCGGAGCCCTGATGCATCCCGAAAGTCTTGCTCGCGACCCGGCGCTTGCCGTCAGCCGAACGGCCGATTCTGGATGAGCTGTCCGTTTTACCACCCGTCCGGACCGTAATCTTCGTCCCACCGGGGGAGGCGGACTGGCGCCGCCGTCGACTCCGGGCAGGATGGTCCTCCGTGTCCACCGCCCCGCCCCGCGCCTCGCTGCTCCTGCTGGCCTACCTCGCGTTCGTCAGCCTCGGCCTGCCCGACGGCCTGATCGGCGTGGGCTGGCCCTCGATCCGGGCCGACTTCGGCGTGCCCACCGAGGCCGTCGGCCTCGTGCTCACCGCCGGCACCGCCGGCTACCTGACCTCCAGCGTGCTGGCCGGCTTCACGCTGGCCCGGCTCGGCGTCGGCTGGCTGCTCGCCGGCAGCACGCTGCTGGCCAGCCTCGCGCTCACCGGCTACGCGTCGACCCCCGGGCTCGCCCTGATGGTGGGCTGCGCGCTGGTGCTCGGCCTGGGCTCCGGCGCGATCGACTCCGGCCTGAACGCGTACGCGGCCGGCGCCTTCGGCCCCCGGCACATGAACTGGATGCACGCGTTCTTCGGCCTCGGCGTGGCGCTCGGGCCGTTGATCATGACCGGCGCGCTCAGCGCCGGGCTCTCCTGGCGCTGGGGCTACGGCCTGGTGGCGGGGGCCCAGCTCGCGCTGGCCGCCGCGTTCGCGCTGACCGTGCGGGCCTGGCGGGACCGCGCCCCGGCCCGCGAGACCGCCGGGTCCGCCGCCGGGGAGGCCTCCGTCGCCCCACCGACCGTCACCCGGGTACGCGAGACGCTGCGCCTGCCGGCGGTCTGGCTCGGCGCGTCGGCCTTCGCCGTCTACGTGGCCATCGAGGTGGCGGCCGGGCTCTGGGCGTTCCTGCTGCTGACCGAGGGACGCGGCCTCGGTGCGGCTGTCGCCGGCGTCTGCGTCTCGGGCTACTGGGGCAGCCTGTTCGTCGGGCGCGTGGTGCAGGGCGTGGTGGCCGAACGGCTGGGCGCGGCGGTGGTGCTGCGGGGCAGCCTGGCCGGGATGGCGGTCGGGGCGGTCCTGATCGCGTTGCCGGCGCCGGCCTGGGTCGCCGTGGCCGGGCTGTTCGTCGTCGGCTTCGCCGCCGCCCCGGTCTTCCCGCTGCTCACCCTCACCACCGCCGAGCGGGTCGGTGCGGCGCACGCGGACCGGACCATCGGGCTCCAGATCGCCGCGGCCGGGCTGGGCGGCGCGCTGGTGCCCGCCGGCATCGGGGTGCTGCTCGGCAACACCTCGGTCGAGCTGCTCGGGCCGGCGCTCGTCGTCCTCGCGCTGGGCCTGATCGCCCTGCACGCGGCCGGCACCCGCCGGCCGGCCCCCACGCCCCGCTGAGCGGCGTGGACCCTTCGCGTCGAGCGGCGCGGCGGGCGGACCCGGGTGGGCCCCGCCCGCCGCGCCGTGCGGTTCACATCGTGTCCGGTCCGGTCCGGCCGGTCGTCGAGGGCCGGTACGCGCGGTCCGGGTCGGTCGGCTCCCGGTCCGCACCGGCGGCCTGCCCGCCCCGGTCCGCCGCCTGAGGGCCGTGCCCGAAGGCGGCCTCCTCTCCGGCGTCGTTCGCCGTCACGTCGTCGGCCTGGCCGTCCAGGGTCGACCGCGCGACGGCCCGGTCCAGTTCCTGGAGCGGAGTCCGTTCCTCGTCCCGCCACACCTTGTCGTCGTCCGTCATGCCAATCGCGGTACCCCGGCCGGGTCCCCGCAAACGACGATGGCCGCCGGGGGAGCCGGCGGCCATCGGAGGTTCACACCCGGGGGGCGGGGAATCAGGGCTGCGGGCGGTCGACCTTGCCGCGCCAGGCGCCGGTCTCCTGACCGCGTCGCTCGATGAACTGCTTGAAACGCTCCAGGTCGCCCTTGGCGCGCCGGTCGACGACGCCGAGCTTGTCGCCGGCCTGTTCGACCACGCCGTGCGGTTCGAACTCGAGCTGCAGCGTGACCCGGGTGTTGTCCTGGTCCAGCCGGTGGAAGGTCACCACGCCGGCCTGCTGGGTGCCGCCCGTGGAGCGCCACGCGACCCGCTCGTCCGGGAGCTGCTCGGTGATCTCGGCGTCGAACTCCCGCTTCACCCCGGCGATCTCCACCGTCCAGTGGGTCATCGTGTCCGTCAGCTGCCGGACCTCCTGGACCCCCTCCATGAAGTGGGGGAAGTCCTCGAACTGGGTCCACTGGTCGTACGCGGTGCGGACCGGGACGGAGACGTCCACGTGTTCGGTAACGCCACTCATAAGGCATCCTCCTTCGTCCGCCGGTGACGGGCCTGATCGTGCGGGGATCCGGTCACCAACGGGTCGTCTCGTTCTTGTGGCCGAGCGCCGCCCACACCTCGGATATCGTCTGGTAGCGGGTGCCCTCGGGCAGCCGCTCCAGTTCGGCGAGGATGTCCGCCGGCGCCTCGTTGTCCCGCGCGTTGGCGATCAGCGCCTCCCGGTCACCGGGCAGGGCGGCCATCGTGATGAACCGGCCGAGCCGGCTGCGTCGCTCGACGTCCTCGGAGCTCATCCCCTTGGGCGCGCCCGTACGCAGGTCGCCGGCCGGGGCCGTGGTCGGCTCCGGCTGGTCCTCACCCGCCGGCTCCGGCACGCGGGACTCGTCGACCCGCGAGCCGCCGGTCCCCGGCCCCTGCACGAGGCCGCTGACCTCCCGGCTCATCTGCTCGTCGACCCTCGGTCCGTGCTTGCTGCTGCCACGTTCCATGCCTTCTGCGCTACCCGGTGTCATCGGCGGTAAACGGGCGCACTGGCGTCGCGGCCGGTAAACCCGCGCGGGTTACGTGGTGGCCGGCGTCTTCGGGGGCAGGACCGGCTCGTCGGTGTCCGGCTCGCCGGCCTGGAGCACCCGGCCGCGCTGGAGTTCCGCGTTGATCTGCACGCCGAGCATCAGCGCGGAGTTGGACAGGTAGAGCCAGACCAGGAAGGCGATCACCGCACCGAGGCTGCCGTAGGTGGCGTCGTACGAGCCGAAGTTGGCGACGTAGAGGCCGAAGCCGAAGGAGGCGAGGGCCCAGGCGACCAGGGCCACCGCGCCGCCCGGGGTGAGCCAGCGGAACCGCGGCTGCCGGACGTTCGGCGCGGTCCAGAACAGCAGGCTCAGCAGCACCATCATGATCATCGCGAGCACGGGCCACTTGGCGATGCTCCACACCGTACGCGCCAGCCCGCCGGCGTTGATCAGGTCGCCCACCGCGTCGGTGACCGGCCCGCTGACGATCAGCCCGGTGGCGACGATCGCCAACAGCACCAGCGAGATCGCCGCCAGGCCGATCTGCACCGGCCGCAGCTTCCAGACCGGCCGCCCCTCCTCGACCCCGTAGACGGCGTTGGAGGCCCGGGTGAACGCGCCGATGAAGCCGGAGGCCGACCAGAGGGCACCGAGCAGACCGAAGCTCAGCAGCGCGCTGGCCGAGTCGTTCTGGTCGACCACGCCCCGCACCACGCCGACGAAGCCCTCGTTCGCCACCACCGAGCCGGCGCCCATGTCCCGGGCCAGGTCCAGCACGGTGTCGACGGTCTGTTCGCCGTTGGACACCAGCCCGACCAGGGCGACCACCACGATCGTGGACGGGAAGAGCGCGAGCACCCCGTAGTAGGTCAGGGCGGCGGCCCAGTCCGCGCAGTTGTCCTTGACGAAGTTGCGCACGCTGCGCACCAGCACTCCGCGCCAGGTGCGCCAGCTCAGCTGCCGTACCCGGCGGGGGATCCGCGGTCGCCGCTCCCCGGCGAGCACCGCGCCGGGTTCCGTCGTCGTCATGCCCGCTCCCTGTGCCCCGGCCGCCGGATGGCCCGGTGCATCCGGCTTCGCCTCGCCCGCCGGTACCCCTGGCCGGAAATCGACAAACCCGACCTCCGGTTTGCCGACCGGACGCGGGGGAACGGTCAGGGGGAACCCATCGACGCGGAGGAGGACGAGATGCCCGGGCGCGAGGTACTGCCCAGCACGCTGCGACGCTCCCCCAAGAAGGCGCAGCGCACCTGGGAGAAGACGCACGACTCGGCCGTGGAGACGTACGGCGAGGGGGAGCGGGCGCACCGCACCGCCTTCGCCGCCGTCAAGCACGAGTTCGAGAAGGTCGGCGACCACTGGGAGCCCAAGGGCCGCAAGGGGCCGAGCGACCGCCAGGCGGCCGGCGGCGGACCGGAGCGCCGGGCACCCACGGCCGGCGGGGTGGACGCCAACGCCACCAAGGACCACCTGATGAAGGTGGCCCGCAAGCTGGACGTGCCCGGCCGTTCGACCATGACGAAGCCCGAACTGGTCAAGGCCATCGACAAGGCGAACAACCGCCGGACCGCCAACGCCCGCGGCCGCTGAGGCCACCTTTCGGGTACGCGACGCAGGGGCTGTCCGCGCACGGACAGCCCCTGCGGGTGTCTCACCAGTGGCCGCCGCCGGGTGCCTCGATGTGCACCGCCTTCGTCGCGGTGAACTCGTCCAGCAGCTCCGGCCCGTAGCCGAAACCGTGCCCGCTGCCCCGGCGCGGATGCGCGGCACCGCCCGGCGCGCCGCCGAACACCGCGTTGACCTTCACGGTGCCCACCGGCAGCTCCCGCCAGGCGCGCTGGGCGTGACTCATCGATCCGGTCAGCACCGTCGCGGCCAGCCCGTACGGGGAGTCGGCGGCGCACCGCAGCGCCTCGGAGAACGAGTCGACGGCGACGATCGGGGCGACCGGCCCGAACGTCTCCTCGCGTACCACCGTCATGTCGTGCCGGCAGTCGGTGAGCACGGTCGCCGGGTAGAACGCCCCCGGCCCGTCGGGCAGCGTGCCGCCGGTGCGGATCCGCGCGCCCTGGGCCACCGCCGCGGTCACCTGCCCGTGCACGTGGTCGCGGTGCCGCCGGTCCACCAGCGGCCCCAGCTCGGTACGCGGGTCGCCGCCCGGACCCGTCCGCAGCTTCGTGGCCCGCTCCACCAGCGCCAGTGCGAAGTCCTCCGCGACGTCCCGGTGCACGTAGATCCGCTCCACCGCGACGCAGATCTGCCCCGCGTTGGCGAACGCGCCGACCGCCGCCTGCCCGGCCGCCCACACCGGGTCGACGTCGCCGTCCACGACGAGCGGATCGCTGCCGCCGTTCTCCAGCAGCACCTTCGCCCCGGTCCGTGCCGCCGCGGCCGCGATGGCCCGACCGGCGGCGGTGGAGCCGACGTGGGCGACGACGTCCACCTCCTGGGCGGCCAGCGCCGCCCCGACCTCCGGGCCCCCGGTCAACAGCGACAGCACCCCGGGCGGCAGCGCGGAGTCGAGCGCCTTCGCCAGCAGCCAGCCGGTCGCCGGGGCGCGCTCGCTCGGCTTGTGCAGCACCACGTTGCCGGTGACCAGGGCCGCGCCGAGCAGCCCGCAGGAGACCGCCACCGGGTCGTTCCACGGGGTGATCGCGGCGACCACCCCACGCGGCTGCGGCGTCATGAAGTCGAGGGCGTGGGTGGCGCCGTGCAGGGTCCGCCCGCCGCGCACGGGGGCGAGTTCCGCGTACTGTCGCAGCGTGCCGATCCCCGCCTCCACACCGCCCCGGGCGTCCGACAGGGGTTTGCCCATCTCGGCCGTCGTGGCCCGGGCCAGGTCGTCGGCCACCGCCGCCACGGCGTCCGCCGCCCGGTGCAGGGCCGCCGCCCGTTCCGCCGGGGCGGTCGCCGCCCACTCCGCCGCGACGCCGCGCGTCGCCTCCACCGCCTTGCCGACCTCGTCGGCCGTCGCCACCGGCGCCGAGCTGACCGGGGAGCCGTCGGCCGGATCGTGTACGACCAACTCGCCACCCTCGCCGCCCGCGCCCCACACTCCGCCTATGAGCTGCGCAACCGTGTACATGGCAGTGCATGCCCCGGCCCCGGCGCGGCAAACGCGTTTCGCCCGGTTGCTGGCCGGGTAGGCGGATCGGATGAGTTCGCCCGGCGCGGAGAGCGCGGACGCCGTCGTCGTGGGAGCAGGCCACAACGGCCTGGTCGCCGCCAATCTGCTCGCCGACGCCGGCTGGGACGTGCTGGTGCTGGAGGCCACGGAGACCCCGGGCGGGGCGGTGCGCTCCGCCGAGGTGACAGCCCCCGGCTACCTGAGCGACCTCTACAGCTCCTTCTATCCCCTCGGCTACGCCTCGCCGGTGTTGCGCGGGCTGGGGCTCGACCGGTACGGGTTGCGCTGGCGGCACTCCCCGGACGTGCTGGCCCACCTGCTGCCCGACGGGCGCGCGGCGGTGCTCAACCGCGATCCGGAGGCCACCGCGGCCTCGCTGGAGGCGTTCGCCCCGGGCGACGGCAAGCGCTGGCTGCACGCGTACGACGACTGGCGCCAGGTGGCCGAGCCGATGCTGGAGAGCATCACCAGGCCGTTCCCGCCGGTGCGCGGGGGCCTGACCCTGCTGCGCCGGCTGCGCGTGTCCGGGGCGCTGCGGCTGGCCCGGCGACTGGTGGTGCCGGTACGCAAACTCGGCGACGAACTCTTCGAGGGCGAGGGCGGCCCGGTGCTGCTGGCCGGCTGCGCCCTGCACACCGACCTGTCGCCCGAGGAGGCCGGTTCGGGCGTGTACGGCTGGCTGCTCGCCATGCTCGGCCAGCAGGTCGGCTGGCCGGTGCCCGACGGCGGCGCCCAGAAGATCACCGACGCGCTGGTGGCCCGGCTGACCGAGCGCGGCGGCCGGATCCTCTACGGCGCGCACGTCGACCGGGTGCTGACCGCCCGCGGCCGGGCGATGGGCGTGCGTACCACCGGCGGCGCCCTCTGGCGGGCCCGCCGCGCGGTGCTCGCCGACGTCCCCGCGCCCGCCCTCTACCTGGACCTGGTCGGCGCGGCGGCGCTGCCGCCCCGGTTGGTGGAGGACCTGGCGCACTTCCGCTGGGACGGCTCGACGCTGAAGGTGGACTGGGCGCTGTCGGCCCCCGTGCCGTGGACCAACCGGGCGGTCGCCGCCGCCGGCACCGTGCACCTGGGGGCGGACCTGAACGGCCTCACCAGCTACGCCGCCGCGTTGGCCCGCAAGGAGATCCCGCGCGACCCGTTCCTGCTGCTGGGACAGATGTCGGTGGCCGACCCGAGCCACTCGCCGCCGGGCACGGAGTCGCTCTGGTCGTACACCCACCTGCCGTTCCGTCAGACTTGGCGGGCCGAGGAGATCGCCGCGCACGTCGAGCGGATGGAGCAGGTGCTGGAGGAGGCCGCGCCGGGCTTCCGCAGCCTGATAGTGGGGCGGCACGTGGCCGGGCCGGCCGACCTGGAGGCGGGCGACCCGAGCCTGGTCGGCGGCGCGCTCGGCGGTGGCACCGCCGCCGCGTACCAGCAGCTGTTCCTGCGCCCGATCCCCGGCCTGGGCCGCGCGGACACGCCGGTGGACCGGCTGTTCCTGGCGAGCGCGTCGGCGCACCCGGGCGGCGGCGTGCACGGCGCGCCCGGCGCGAACGCTGCCCGCGCCGCCCTGGCCCGTGACCGCGCCCTCACCGGCCCGCTGTACGCGGCCGGGATCGACGCCGCGCACCGCGCGATCTACCGCTGACCGCCAGCACGGCGAAGAAGTCACGCCGTGCCCGTGCCCGTGCCCGTGCGCCGTGCGCGGTGCGCCGTGCGCCGTGCACGGCTGCCTGCATGAACAGGCCGATTCTTCGCGGATCCGGGCCAGCAGGGGACCCGGACGGGCGCGTGCCCGCCGGCGGATTGTGGGCGAAGTTGCTGACGGACAGTAAGGGGAGCGCTGGCCGCGCTGGTCGCTCGCTGCACCCTTTGCTCTGCACCCATATACGCAACGGTTGCTCTGGGTGACGGTCTGCGGGCGAGTCCGCCGCGTCGGCGACGAGCCAGCCCCAGGTCAGCGACGTGGTGCGTATATAGGTGCAGAGCAAAGGGCGGAGAGTGGCGATCCGGAGGCGGGGTTGATGGTTACGGAAGGTGAGGATTACGCTCCGCAGTCGCGGTGCTGGGTGATCGGACTTCCCCGTGCGGCGGACGGACTGAACTCAAGGTCGCCCGTCCGCCGCTACCGCCCGTCCGCCGCCGCTACCGCTCGCGGCGGAGGATCGGGTCGGGTCAGCGCTCGATGTTGCGGTGCTTGCTGCGCAGCTTGAACGGCATCAGCGCGCTCTCGATCTTGGTCGCGGTGGTCATCTTGGATGCGCCGTCGCGCCGCTCCTCGAAGCGGATCGGCACCTCCAGGATGGTGTGCCCCAGCTTCGTGGCCAGGTAGTGCATCTCCACCTGGAAGCTGTAGCCGTTGGACTGCACCCGCTCCAGGCCGATGTCGCGCAGCGCGTCCGCCCGCCAGATCTTGAAGCCGGCGGTGAGGTCGCGGATCCGGACCCGCAGCAGCGTGTGCACGTAGAGGTTGGCCCAGCCACTGAGCGCCCGCCGGTAGAGCGGCCAGTTCTCGTCCAGCTCGCCGCCGGGCACGTACCGGGAGCCGATCACCACGCCGGACTGGGTGGAGAGCAGCGCGCCGAGCATGCCCGGCAGCGCCTCCGGCGGGTGCGACAGGTCGGCGTCCATCTGCGCCACGTACTCGGCGCCGCCCTCGAGGGCGCGCCCGATGCCGTCCACGTAGGCCCGGCCGAGGCCCTCCTTGCCGGCCCGGTGCACGACCTCGACCCGGTCGGGGTGCTCGATGGCCAGCTTGTCCGCCACCTCACCCGTGCCGTCCGGCGAGTTGTCGTCGGCGACCAGGATCTTCAGGCCCGGCAGCGGCAGGGCCAGCAGCCGCTCGACCAGCACCGGGAGGTTGCCCGCCTCGTTGTAGGTGGGAACCACGACGGTCAGGCGTGCGTCCCGCCACGGCACGGGCAACTGCACGGGTTCGATCATGTCGGACATCCTCGGTCGGCGGACAGGGCTCCCTGAGAGCGTAGCCAGTTGCCACATCCGGGTCGAAAAGGCCACCCCTACCGCCCCGTCTTCCGCCCCGACGAGGGCCCGTTCCGGGGTCAGCGGAGGCGGCGGACCAGCGCGGTGAGCGCCACCGCCAGCCCCGCCAGGGCGGCGCCGGAGACGGCCGGCTTGTGCGTACCGATCCACAGGGCGGCCGAGCGGCCACGGGCCCGGTCGGTGAACACGCCCTCCGCGCCCCGGTCCCGTTCGTCGTCCCCGGGACGGTCCAGGTTGTCCCGCCAGGCGGCCGGGTCGATCGGGGTCTCGGTCTGCTGGCTGTCGTAGCCGTCGCGCGCCAGCTTCCGGTCGAGCAGGCCGGGGGCGAGGACGTCGCCGAGCCGGGCGCGCCAGGTCGGCCCGCCCACGTTCAGTTCGCGCGGCCCGTGGTCGGCCGCCCAGACGATCGCCTTCGCGGCCACCTCGGGTGCGAAGATCGGCGGTACGGGCTGGGGGTGGCGGGGCAGCCGGGTGCGTACCCAGGAGAACTGCGGGGTGTTGATCGCCGGCAGTTGCACCATCGACAGCTTCACGCCCGGACAGTCGTGCAGCAGCTCCGGCCGCAGCGAGTCGTTGAAGCCCTGGACGGCGTGCTTGCTCGCGCAGTACGCCGACTGCAACGGGATCCCGCGGTAGGCCAGCGCGGAGCCGACCTGCACGACCGCGCCCCGCCCACGTGCCCGCATGTGCCGCAGCGCCGCGAGGGTGCCGTGCACGGTGCCGAGGTAGTTGACCTCGGTGACCCGCCGGAACTCGGTGGCCGGGATCTCCCACGCCGGGGCGAAGACGGAGACCATCGCGTTGTTCACCCACACGTCGATGCCGCCGAACCGGTGCACCACGTCGTCGGCGGCCTGCTGCACCGCCTCGGCGTCGGCCACGTCCACCCGGTAGGTGCGCACGTCCGAGGCGCCCAGCTCCCGGCAGTCGCGCTCGGCGGCCGCCAGCCCGGCCTCGCCGCGGGCGAGCAGCGCGAGCCGGGCGCCGCGCTCGGCGTACCGGCGGGCGACCGCCCGTCCCACGCCGGCGCTCGCCCCGGTGACCACCACGGCCTGCGTCATGCGTCCGCCTTCTGCCGCACGGCGATGTCGGCCAGCCGGGTCAGGGTCTCCTTGTTGCGCTGGTGCAGCACCAGGTCGTTGATCTTGTTGCGTACCCAGTGCAGGGGACCGGCGGCGAAGTCCTCGCCGATGCGTACCCGGGTGGCGTCCGAGCCGACCGCTTCGAGGGTGAACACCACGATGGCCTCCCCGGCCGGCCAGAGGCCGGCGCGGATCACCAACCGGCGCGGCGGGTCACAGGTCAGCACCGTGGAGACGTCGTGCAGGGAGAACGGCCACGGCCCGGCCTTGTGGTGCAGTTGGCTGCCCACCCGGGGCCAGGCGTCGTCCACGTCGCGCACGTGCACCGTGCCCACGACCCAGTCGCTGTACGTCCACCCGTCCGCCAGCACCGCCCAGACCTGCTGCGGGGAAGCTTTGATCACTTTCTCCACAATCGCCACTGCGCTCCCATACCCCGGGTGCGGCCGGGGCTAACGGTGCCGACGGGTTAGCTTCTCCCGGGCGACGGGTAACGGCACCTGCGGGCCGGCGTGTCGACGCCGCCGCCGTACGACGCGGCGGGCGCGTCCGGGACGACGTTTACTCCCCGGGGCGCCGGGAACCCGCCGGCTGTGCGACAGGACCAGGTGGAGCCGGATCAGCGCAGGTCAGCCCGGGTTTTTGCCGGCGCTGACGGCACCGCGTCCGGGCCCGTCCTGTTCGACGCGGTGCTGCTGGACCGCGACGGCACGCTGATCGAGGACGTGCCGTACAACGGCGACCCCGAGAAGGTACGGCCGGTGCCGGGGGCACGGGCCGCCCTGGACCGGTTGCGGGCGGCGGGCCTGCGGCTGGCGGTGGTGACGAACCAGTCCGGCCTGGCCCGTGGCTTGTTCACCAGGGCGCAGATGCGGGCGGTGCACGCCCGGGTCGAGCGGTTGCTGGGGCCGTTCGACGCCTGGCTGGTGTGTCCGCACGACGACGGCGACGGATGCGGGTGCCGCAAGCCGGCGCCGGGGCTGGTGCACGCCGCGGCGCGGGAGTTGGGCACCGTGCCGTCGCGGTGCGTGCTGGTGGGGGACATCGGCCGGGACATGATCGCGGCATCGGCCGCGGGCGCGTCGGGGATCCTGGTGCCCACGCCGGTGACCCGCCCGCAGGAGGTGGCCGCCGCCCCGCAGGTGGCCCCCGATCTCCCGGCGGCGGTGACGGAGATCCTGCGCCGCCAGGCGGCGCTCGACCCGGCCACCTACCGGCAGGCCGACACCGACACCGACGCCGCGCGGGGCGCCGGCGGGCGTCGGGCGGGGACCGTGCTGGTGGTACGCGCCGACTCGGCCGGCGACGTGCTGGTGACCGGACCCGCCATCCGCGCCGTCGCCGCCCATGCCGAGCGGGTGGTGTTGCTGTGCGGGCCCCGGGGACGCGCCGCGGCGGAACTCCTGCCCGGCGTCGACGAGATCGTCGAACACCGGCTGCCCTGGATCGACCCCGCGCCCGACCCCGTCGACCCCGCCGACATGCGTCAGCTCGCCGACCGGCTCACCGCCGTGCACGCCGACGAGGCGGTCGTCTTCACCAGCTTCCACCAGTCACCCCTGCCCCTGGCCCTGCTGCTGCGCCTGGCCGGGGTCGGACGCGTGAGCGCCATCAGCGACGACTACCCGGGCAGCCTGCTCGACGTACGGCACCGCGTGCCGACCGGCGTACCCGAACCGGAACGCGCGCTCTCCCTCGCCGCCGCCGCCGGCTTCACCCTCGCCGACCACGACGGACCCGCCCTGCGCCTGCGTCCGGCGCAGGCGCCGCCGCCGGAGGTCGGCGCGCCCGGCTACGTGGTGCTGCACCCCGGCTCGGCGGCGCAGGCCCGGGGCTGCCCGCCGGAGCTGGCCGCGCGGATCGCCCGCGCCCTGACGGCCGCCGGCCACCGGGTGGTGGTCACCGGCGGCCCCGACGAGCAGGAGCTGACCGCGCGGGTGGCCGGCGACGTCGCCGTCGACCTGGGCGGGCGGACCGGCCTCGCCGGGCTGGCCGCGACGGTCGCCGGCGCCGGCGCGGTCGTGGTCGGCAACACCGGCCCCGCGCACCTCGCCGCCGCCCACGGGGTGCCGGTGGTCAGCCTGTTCGCCCCCACGGTGCCGTTCGGGCAGTGGGGGCCGTGGCGGGTGCCCACGGTGCGCCTCGGCGACGCGGAGGCCGCCTGCCGCGACACCCGCGCGGCGCGCTGCCCGGTGCCCGGACACCCCTGCCTCAGCGGCGTCGGCCCCGAGGAGGTCGTCGACGCGCTGCGGCTGCTCGGGGTGACCCCGTCGGTCCGGTCGGGGCCGCCCACCGGCAGCCCGCCCGCCGGCGGGCCGACGCTGGCCACCATCGGCGGGAGCGGCGGATGAACCTGCTCCTGTGGCACGTGCACGGCTCCTGGACCACGTCGTTCGTGCACGGCAAGCACCGGTACCTGGTGCCCGTCACCCCGGACCGGGGCCCCTACGGCCTCGGCCGCGCCCGCACCTACCCGTGGCCCGACACGGCCGTCGAGGTGACCCCCGAGCAGCTGCGCACCGCCGACGTCGACCTGGTCGTCCTGCAACGCCCCGAGGAGATCGACCTTGCCGAGCGGTGGCTCGGTCGGCGACCCGGCCGCGACGTACCCGCCGTCTACGTCGAGCACAACACGCCCAAGGACGGCGACGTCCCCGACAGCCGGCACCCCATGGCCGACCGCGACGACCTGCTCGTCGCCCACGTCACCGGGTTCAACGAGCTGTTCTGGGACACCGGCACCACCCGCACCACCGTGGTCGACCACGGCATCGTCCCTCCCGCCGTGCGGTACACGGGCGAGCTCGACCGGCTCGCGGTGGTGATCAACGAGCCGGTACGCCGGTGGCGGGTCACCGGCACCGACCTGCTGCCCCGCTTCGCCGAGATCGCCCCGCTGGACGTCTTCGGCATGAAGGTCGCCGGGCTGGCCGAGCACCTTGGCCTGCCCGCCGACCGGCTCACCAGCCACGACGACCTGCCCCAGCACCGGATGCACGCCGAGTTGGGGCGGCGGCGGGCGTACCTGCACCTGTGCCGGTGGACCTCGCTGGGGCTGAGCCTGATCGAGGCGATGTCCATCGGGATGCCGGTGGTCGCGCTGGCCGCCACGGAGGCGGCGATGGCGGTGCCACCGGGGGCGGGCGCGCTGTCCACCCGGCTCGACACCCTGCTCGACGCGGCCCGCCGGTTCGTCGACGAGCCGGCGGAGGCACGCCGGGCGGGGGAGCGGGCCCGCGCCGCCGCCCGGGACCGCTACGGCCTCGACCGTTTCCTCGCCGACTGGGACCGGCTGCTGGAGGAGGAAGTATGCGCATCGCGATGATCTCGGAGCACGCCAGCCCGCTCGCCATCCTGGGCGGCGAGGACGCCGGCGGTCAGAACACGCATGTCGCCGAGCTCTCCGCCGCCCTCGCGGCCGCCGGACACGACGTGCGGGTCTACACCCGCCGCGACGCCGTGGACCTGCCGGTGACCGTACGCAGTCCGGACGGCTACGACGTGGTGCACGTCCCGGCGGGGCCGGCCGAGCCGGTCGCCAAGGACGCCCTGCTGCCGCACATGCGGGAGTTCAGCCGCTGGCTGGTCGACCGGTGGCGGGGCGGCGACTGGATGCCCGAGGTGATCCACGCGCACTTCTGGATGAGCGGCCTCGCCGCGCTGGCCGCCAGCCGGCAGACCGGCGTTCCGGTCGTGCAGACGTACCACGCCCTGGGGGTGGTCAAGCGGCGGCACCAGGGCGTGCAGGACACCAGCCCGGCCCGCCGGATCGGCTACGAGCGGGAGCTGGGCCGGGCCGTCGACCGGGTCATCGCCCAGTGCCGCGACGAGGTCGGCGAGCTGGTCCGGATGGGCGTGCCCCGGTCCCGGATGACGGTCGTGCCGTCCGGGGTCAACCTGGGCACGTTCGCCCCGCTGGGGCCGACCGCCGAGCGGGAGGACGGCCGGCCGCGGATCCTGACCGTCGGCCGGCTGGTCGAGCGCAAGGGCTTCCAGACGGTCGTGCGGGCGATGGCGTACGTGCCCGAGGCCGAGTGTGTCGTCGTCGGCGGCCCGCCCGCCGGCCTGCTGGAGACCGACCCGTACGCCCGCCGGCTGCGCGCCCTCGCGGTCAGCTGCGGGGTCGCCGACCGGGTCAAACTGGTCGGCGCGGTGCCCCGCGAGGAGATGGGCCGCTGGTACCGCTCGGCGGACGTCCTGGTGGCCGCCCCCTGGTACGAGCCGTTCGGGCTCACCCCGCTGGAGGCGATGGCGTGCGGCGTGCCCGTGGTGGGCACCGCCGTCGGCGGGATCAAGGACACCGTGGTCGAGGGCGTCACCGGCGACCTGGTGCCGGCCCGGGACCCGCGTGCGCTGGGCGCCGCGATCCAGGGGCTGCTCGACGACCGGATCCGCCGCTTCGCGTACGCGACGGCGGCGCGGGAACGGGCCCGGCTCCGGTACTCCTGGGCGGCCACGGCGGAGCGGCTGGTGGAGGTCTACGGCGACGTGGCGGTCCACCGGCCGACCCGGGTGGTGGCCTGATGGCGGCACCCACGCCGCTGGACGCGCACCTGACGAACCTGGCGGCGGCGCTGGTGCCCTTCCGACGGCACGAGACGCTGCTGGCCCGCTGGGGGGAGGCCCTCGCGCGTCGGCTGGTCGACGGCGGCCGGCTGCTGGTGGCCGGCAACGGCGGCAGCGCCGCCGAGGCCCAGCACCTCACCGCCGAGCTCGTCGGGAAACTCCGCGACGACCGCCAGCCCCTGTCCGCCATCGCGTTGCACGCGGAGACCTCCGCGATGACCGCCATCGGCAACGACTACGGCTACGACGAGGTCTTCGCCCGCCAGGTACGCGCCCACGGCCGCGCCGGCGACGTCCTGCTGCTGCTGTCGACCAGCGGCACCAGCGCCAACCTGCTCGCCGCCGCCCGGGCCGGCCGCGACAGTGGACTCACCTGCTGGGCCCTGACCGGTCCCGCCCCCAACCCCCTGGCGGAGCTGTGCCACGACGTGCTCGCCGTCGGCTCGGTCGACAGCCAGGTGGTGCAGGAACTCCACCTCGTGACCAGCCACCTCCTCTGCGAGTACGTCGAGCGGGCGCTGCCGGTGGCGCCCGCCGCGCCCGTACGGACCGGGGTCGAGGTGGTGCTCGACGGCGGTGCAGGTCAGCAGGTCCAGGCGTGATGAGGAGGGCAGCGTGAGGGGACCCGTCGTGGTGGTCGGTGACACCCTGCTGGACCGGGACGTCGAGGGGGTGGTGAACCGGCTCTGCCCGGACTCGCCCGTGCCGGTGCTGGACGAGACCGCGCACGTCGACCGGCCCGGCGGCGCCGGGCTGGCCGCCGTCTTCGCCGCCGCGCAGGGCGCCGACGTGGTGCTGGTGACCGCGCTGGCGGACGACGCGGGGGGTGCCCGGCTCGCCTCGTTGCTCACCGACGCCGGCGTGCAGGTGTATCCCCTCGGGCTGCACGGCGGCACGCCGGAGAAGGTCCGGCTGCGCGCCCGGGGCCGGGTGCTGCTGCGCCACGACCGGGGCGGCGCGGCCGGTACGCCCGGCGAGCCGTCCGAGGCGGCGCTGCGGGTGATCGCCCGGGCCTCCGCCGTGCTGGTCAGCGACTACGGCCGGGGCGTCGCCCGGCAGCCCGCGCTGCGGGCGGCGCTGGCCGCCACCCGGGCGCCGGTGGTCTGGGACCCGCATCCGCGGGGACCGGCGGCGGTTCCGGGGGTGCACCTGGTGACCCCCAACGAGTCCGAGGTGCGGGAGCTGATCACGGTCGCGCCGGGAGCGACCCGGCTGGCGACGGCGGCGCGGGGCGCCCAGGGGCTGCGCCAGCGCTGGCGCGCCGGCGCGGTCGCGGTGACCCTGGGCGGGGACGGGGCGCTGCTCTGCCACGCCGGCGCGACGCCGATGGTGGTGCCCGCCCCGGCCGTCGCCGAGGGGGACACCTGCGGGGCCGGTGACCGGTTCGCGGCCACCGCCAGCCTCGCCCTGGCGCGGGGGGCGCTGGTCTCCGAGGCGGTGCAGGAGGCGGTCGCCGAGGCGTCGGCGTACGTGGCCGGCGGGGGAGTGGCGACGGCGCTGCCGCGGGCGGTGCGTCCGCTGCCGCCGGCGGTCTGCGGCCCCGGCGGCGAGCGCGTCGGCGTGGCCGCGGCGGCCGGCGTGGTGTCGGCGGTACGCGCGTCCGGCGGGACGGTGGTGGCCACCGGCGGCTGCTTCGACCTGCTGCACGCCGGGCACGTGGCGACGTTGCAGGCCGCCCGGCAGCTCGGCGACTGCCTGGTGGTCTGCCTCAACTCCGACGCGAGCGTGTCGGGGCTGAAGGGCCCGGACCGGCCGGTGATCCCGCAGGGCGACCGGGCCCGGCTGCTCGCGGCGCTGAGCTGCGTCGACGCGGTCATGATCTTCGACGAGGCCACCCCGCACGCGGCGCTGTCGTGGCTGCGGCCGGACGTCTGGGTGAAGGGGGGCGACTACGCCGGTGACGGCGGCGAGCCGGCCCTGCCCGAGGCGGAGGTCCTGCGCCGCTGGGGCGGCAACGCCGTGGTGGTGCCGTACCTGGACGGCCGCTCCACGACCGGGCTGATCGCCGCCGCCCGCTCCACCGGCACCGTCGGGCCGCTCGTCGGGCCGCCGCTCACCGACACCGTGCCGTTGGCCGGTCCCGCTCCCGGTGGCGCGTCGGCGAGGCCTGGCGGCGAGCCCGAACGGGCGCGGGCCGGCCTCGCGGGACCGACGACGGCGGAGGGCACCCGATGAGCGCCGGGTCGCCCGGCGCGGGGCGCACCGTGCTCGTCACGGGCGGATCGAGCGGCCTGGGCGCCGCCGTGGTCGCGGCCGTGGCCCGGGCCGGCGGCCGTCCGCTGGTGCTGGACCGGCAGGCGCCCGCCGACGGGGTGCCGTGGGTGGAGTGCGACCTGGCCGACACCCGCGCCGCGGAGGCCGCCACCCGGCAGCTCGCCGAGCGCTCAGGCGGGCTGGACGCGGTGGTCACCGCGGCGGGGATGGACGTGCCCGGGAAGCTGGCGGACACCCCCGGCGAGACCTGGGAGCGGATCGTGGCCGTGGACCTGCTCGCCACGGCGGCCGTCGTACGGGCCGCCCTGCCCTTCCTGGAGACCTCCCGGGGGAGCATCGTCACCGTCGCCTCCACGCTCGGGGTGAAGGCCGTGGCCGACGCGACCGCGTACTGCGCCGCGAAGTTCGGGGTCGTCGGCTTCACCCGGGCCCTCGCCGCCGAACTCGCCGGCAGGGTCGGCGTCACGCTGCTCATCCCCGGCGGCATGCGCACGGCGTTCTTCGACGAGCGCGACGTCGCGTACAAGCCCGGTCCCGACGCCGTCCTGAACGACCCCGCCGACACCGCCGCCGCCGTCATGTTCGCGCTGTCCCAACCCGCCGGCTGCGCCGTCCGCGAGATGGTCGTCTGCGCCGACCAGGAGACCTCCTACCCGTGATCCTCGCCCTGCGCGCCCTCGGCGTCGGCGACCTCGCCACCGCCGTCCCGGCCCTGCGCGCCCTGCGTGCCGCCCACCCCGGCCGGGACCTCGTCCTCGCGGCACCCGGCTGGCTGGCGCCGCTGGTCGACCTGGTCGGCGGCGTCGACCGGCTGGTGCCCACGGACGGGCTCGGTCGCCCCGACCCGGCCCTGCGGACGCCGCGCGTCGCCGTGAACCTGCACGGCCGGGGGCCCGAGTCGCACCGGATGCTCGCCGGTACCCGTCCCGGTCGGCTGCTCGCCTACGCCAGCCCCGAGGCCGGCCACCACGACGGCCCCGGATGGCGCGACGACGAACACGAGGTCGACCGCTGGTGCCGGCTCCTCGACTGGTACGGCATCCCCGCCGACCGCACCGACCTGGACCTGCGGCGCCCGGCCCCCGGCGGCGCCCCGACCGGCGTGACCGTGCTGCACCCGGGCTCCAAGATCCCGGCGAAGCGCTGGCCGCCCGGACGCTTCGCCGCGCTGGCCCGGCAACTGGCCGCCCGGGGGCACCGGGTGGTGCTCACCGGCAGCCCCGACGAGCGGGCCACCGCGCAGCGGATCGCGGACGCCGCGGGGCTGCCCGCCGACGCGGTGCTGGCCGGCCGGACGGACCTGGGCCGGCTGGCCGCGCTGGTGGCGTACGCCCGATTGGTGGTCAGCGGGGACACGGGTGTGGCGCACCTGGCGACCGGCTACCGCACCCCGTCGGTGGTGCTCTTCGGCCCGGTCTCCCCGGCGCAGTGGGGACCGCCGCCGGACCGGCCCCGGCACCGGGTGCTGTGGGCGGGTGGACAGGGACCGCCCAGGTGGGACGGGGTGGGAAGCCATCCGACGCTGGCGGCCATCGGGGTCGACGAGGTGGTGGCCACCGTGGACGAGGTGGAACGGGCGGTGCGGGTCTGTCGTGCGGTTGCGGCGTAGTGATCCGGGCAGGCCGGGGTACGGGCGGCGCCGGCGCGGCCGGGGCTGGCTCTTCCTGGACCCGTCCGGGCAGCCGGTGCGCGACCCCGACCGGTTGGGCCGGCTGCGTGAGCTGGTGATCCCGCCCGCCTGGCGCGACGTGTGGATCTGTCCGTACCCGAACGGGCACATCCAGGCCACCGGCATCGACGCGGCCGGGCGCAAGCAGTACCTCTACCACCCGACGTGGCGCCAGAGGCGCGACGAGGCGAAGTTCGACCACGTGCTGAAGGTGGCCCGCCGGCTGCCGGTGCTGCGCGAGCGGGTCGGGCGGGACCTGTCCGGCCGGGGACTGCACCGCGACCGGGTGCTGGCGACGGTGACCCGGCTGCTGGACATGGGCACGTTCCGGGTCGGCAGCGACCAGTACGCGGCCGGCGACGACCCGACGTTCGGGGTGTCGACCCTGCGCCCCGAGCACGCCCGGTCCCGGGGCGGCTGCGTGGTGTTCGAGTTCCGCGCCAAGGGCGGCATCGAGCAGGTGCGTCGCATCGAGGACCCGGAGCTGTGCCGGGTGCTGGTCAACCTGCGCCGCCAGCGCCGGTCGGCGGACCGGCTGTTCGGCTACCGGGACGGCGGGGACTGGCGCGACGTGCGCAGCGACGAGGTCAACGAGTACCTGCGGGACGCCAGCGGCGGGGAGATGACGGCGAAGGACTTCCGCACCTGGCACGCCACGGTGCGGGCGGCGACCGAACTGGCGACGGTGGGCCCGCCGCGCTCGGCGACCGCCGGCAGACGGGCGGTCGCGGCGGTGATGCGTGACGTCGCCGAGCTGCTCGGCAACACCGCCACCGTGGCCCGCACGTCCTACGTCGACCCGCGCGTGGTCGACCTCTTCCACGACGGCGTGGTGGCCCCGGTCGACCCCGCGACGCCCCGCGAGAAGGCCGAGCGGATCGTGCTCGAACTGCTGGAGGACGCCTGAGGCGGCCCCGGCGCCGGTCCTGAGTGGGGGCGCCGGGGCCGGGCCGGGTCACCGGGCGACCGCCCGCCTCCCCCGTGGCGGCGGGCGGCTCGCCAGGGCCCCCGTCGGCGGTCCGATCCCACCGTCGCCGTGGCAGGGAGGGGTCGGACACCTCGCCGTCAGTCTGCCCCGACCGGGTTGACCGTGGACGCCGCCGGGTTGACTCTCCGTGCCGCGCTCACTCCGCCTGGCCGGCCCGCCAGGCCTGCGGCCCGACGCCGTGCGCCTTGCGGAAGATCCGGCTGAAGTGGGCCTTGTCAGGGAAGCCCCAGCGGGCCCCGATCGTCTGGATCGGCTGGCCGCGCAGGCCCGGGTCGGCGAGGTCGTGCCGGCACCGCGCCAGCCGCAGTTCGCGGATGTACGACGCGACCGTCGACTCCTCGGCCTCGAAGAGCCGGTGCAGGGTACGCAGTGAGACGTGGTGCGCGTCCGCCACCACCTGCGGGCTCAGCGTCGCGTCCCCGAGGTGCCGCTGGATGTACGCCCGTATCTGGGTGACGAGGGCGCGCCTGCGGACCTCGGTCGGCACCGCGTCCTCGGCCACCAGGTGCCGACCGAGCATGGTGGACGCCAGGTCGAGCCCGACGGCGCCGAGGCGGGCGGCGTCGGCGGCGTGGTACTGCTCGGGATGGTGGGCGATCTGGAGGAGGAACTGGGCCAGCAGCGCGCCGATCCCCTCGGTGCCCGACATCCGGCCGCCGAGCAGCGGCGCCAGCCGGTCCGGCGACAGCGGCAGCGCGGCGTGCGGGATGATCGCCACGACGGACCGGGCCGGATCGCGGCCGTCGTCGTTGCCGAGGTGCCGCACCCCGTGCGGCCGCGACCCGTCGTAGAAGATGAACTCATCCGGCCCCAGCACGCTGCTCCGGCCGGCCTGGCTGGCCGCGCCGTCCCCGTCGACGGTGAGCGCCAGCGTGTAGATCTCCGGGGCCGACTCGCGCCCCTGCCTCGGCGTCCGGACGCCCTCCAGCGACGGGTACCGGTAGTTGACCACCTGGATCGGGCCGAGTTCGACGATCTCCGCCCGGGCGGTGAAGTCGTGCGCGTGCTCCGTGCGGATCCGCAGCGGCGAGGCCGTACGCGCCACGACGTCGAGCCACATGTCGAAGCGTTCGGCCGCCGGCACCTGCTCGGTGTCGACGGTGGTCCGCCGAAGCATCCGCTCCCCCGTCCTCGCGCCGGTCCGGTGTCCATTGTCCATCGTGGGCGCCCGCCCCGCCCAGCGCGTTTCCCGGCCCCGGCTTCCGCCCGCCCCGGGCCCCGGTCGACGGGGCCGGGTCAGGCCGTGGGCGTCCGGCTCTGGATCAGCACCTCGACGCCGTCGAGGATCCGGTCGAGGCCGAACTGCCACTCCGTGTCGAACACCTCGTCCTGCTGTCCCTCTGCGTCCTCCGCCAGCAGCTCCCGGATCGCCGGGTAGGCGCCGTGCCGGGTCAGCAGGGCGAGCTGGTGCCAGTACCGCATCCCGGCGTCGTCGGGGTCGAGCTGTTCGCGCGCCGCGGCCTCGTCGAGGTCGGCGGTGAGCGTGGCCCAGTTCCGGGCGTACCCGCTGACCAGCATGATCGTCGAGAGCCGCTCGATGCCGTGCAGGCCGGTGCCGTGCAGGGCGGCCAGCCCCTGCTCCATCCAGCGCACCTGGTTGGGGCCCAACGGCGGGCCGCTGATCGGGACCTGCCGGATCCACGGGTGGCGGTGGATCGCCGTCATGTTGGCCAGCGCCCAGCGGGCGAGCGCCGGCCGCCAACCCTCGCCCGGGGCGCGTGGCGCGGGCGGGTCCCCGTACGCGGTGTCGGCCATGAGCTCCAGCAGGTCGTTCTTGGCGGAGACGTAGCGGTAGAGCGACATGGTCGCCACGCCCAGCTCGCCGGCGACCCGGCTCATCGACACGGCCGGCAGTCCGTCGGCCTCGGCCACCCGGATACCGGCGGCCACCACCTGCCGCATCGTGAGGCTGCGCCGGGGTCCCTTGCCGGGTCGTTCCCGCAGGCCCCAGGCGAGCTCGATGCTCTCCGGCAGCTCGACGTCGGCGTCGCTCATCCTCACCTCCCGGTACGGCTGTTGACCGCCATCCTAGCTTCTGCGTATGGTGCACGCAGAACAGCGTATGACGTACGCAGAACGCGGAGAGTGAGGGGCGATGGGAGTGACAGACGCGGCGGTGGAGACCGTCGACCTACGCAGGTCCTACGGCGGGGTGGCGGTGCTCGACGGCCTGACCATGCGGGTCGCCCGGGGCAGCGTGTACGCCCTGCTGGGCCCGAACGGGGCGGGCAAGACCACGACCGTCCGGATCCTGGCCACGCTCACCACGCCCGACGGGGGCGTGGCCCGCGTGGCCGGCCACGACGTGGTCCGCGACCGGAGCCGGGTCCGGCGGGCGATCAGCCTCGCCGGCCAACACGCGGCGCTCGACGACCAGCAGACGGGCGCGGAGAACCTGCACATGATGGCCCGGCTGACCGGGCTGGCCCCGGCCGCCGCCCGGCGGCGCGCCACGGACCTGCTGGAGCGCTTCGACCTGGTCGCCGCCGGCAGGCGGCGGGTGGTGACCTACTCCGGCGGGATGCGCCGCCGGCTCGACCTCGCGGCCAGCCTGGTCGGCCAGCCGTCCGTGATCTTCCTCGACGAGCCGACCACCGGCCTCGACCCGCGCAGCCGGCAGGGGCTGTGGGAGGTGGTCGCCGAGTTGGCCGGCACCGGGGTGACGGTGCTGCTCACCACGCAGTACCTGGAGGAGGCCGACCGGCTCGCCGACCGGATCGCGGTGCTGCACGGGGGCCGGCTGGCCGCCGAGGGCAGCGCGGACGACCTCAAGCGCCGGTTCGGCGCCCACCGGCTGGAGCTGACGCTGCGTGACGCGCGGCGCTTCGCCGAGGCGGCGCACCGCCTCGGCGCGCGCGTCACGCACCGCGACCCGGCCCGGCTGGTGCTGGCGGTCGCCACCGACGGCGGCGCGCCGGAGATCCGCCACCTGCTCGACGAGGTCGATCCCGACCGGCAGGGGCTCGCCCGGTTCACCGTCCGCGAGGCGACCCTGGACGACGTCTTCCTCACCCTCACCGGCGACCCGGTGACGGCCCGGCGGGAGGCGGCCGGTGTCTGAGCTGACCCTGCGACCGACCCGGGCCGGCGAGGCCCTCGTCATGATGGCGCGCTGCGTACGGCTGTCCCGGCGCAACGTCGACGCGCTGCTGACCTCGCTGCTGCTGCCGGTGCTGCTGATGTTGCTCTTCGTCTACCTGTTCGGGGGCGCGATCGACACCGGCACCCGCTACGTCACCTACGTCGTGCCCGGCGTCCTGCTGCTCTGCGCCAGCTTCGGCGCGGCGACCACCGCCGTCAGCGTGACCACCGACCTGACCAACGGGGTCATCGAGCGGTTCCGCACGATGGACGTCAGCGCCACCGCGATCCTCGGTGGGCACGTCGCCGCCAGCATCGCCCGCAACGCCGTCTCCACCGTGCTGGTGCTGGCCCTCGCCGTCGCCATCGGCTTCCGGCCGGCCGTGGACCCGCTGCGTTGGCTGGCCGCGTTCGGGGTGCTGCTGCTCTTCCTGCTCGCCATGTCGTGGCTGTCGGCCGCGTTCGGCCTGCTGGCCCGCACCCCGGAGGCCGCCAGCGGCTTCACCTTCCTGGCGATGTTCCTGCCGTACCCGAGCAGCGCCTTCGTGCCGGTGGAGACGATGCCGGGCTGGATCCGCGGCTTCGCCGACCACCAGCCCGTCACGCCCGTCATCGAGACGCTGCGCGCCCTGCTGCTGGGCACCCCGACGGGCACCGCCCCCGCCCTGGCGGTGGCCTGGTGCCTCGGCGTCCTGGCCGTCTCGGTGCCCCTGACCGCCGTGCTGTTCCGCCGCCGCGTGGCCTGACCGCCACCCCCTGGGGGGCACGCGACGGCGGCACCGGACCCCGTCCGGTGCCGCCGTCGTCGTCACGTCAGTCGTTGAGCACCTGGGAGAGCCGATCGCGGAAGCGCCGCTCCGAGTCGCTGACCACGTCCCCGCCGAGGCCCAGGATGCCGCCGCTGGACGCCGCGCCCACCACCTGCTCGGCGATCCCCACCAGCCAGTGCTTGTAGGCGCCGGCCTCGCCCTCGTCCGTCCGGGCGGCCAGCAGCACCGCCGCCTCCCTGGCCCGGCCCAGCACGTCCTCCAGGTAGGCGCGCGGGTCGGACGGCGCGATGACCGGCATCTCCTCGCCGGCCTCCGGGTCGCCCACCCGGGTGACGATCTCGCCGGCCACGGCCGCGACCAGCGGGCTGGCCGACTCCCGGCCGGCGGCGATGGTCTCCAGCCCGGCGGCGTTCTCGGCCATGGTGCGCCGGGTGCCGTCGGACTCGGCGGCGCTCGCCGCGGTCAGCACCGACTGCGGCAGGCCGACCAACAGCCCCCACTCCTCGTCGGAGAAACCGAATCCGGTGTACGCCGGCTGCTCGATCACGGCAAAGCCCCTTTCCGCACTGATGTCGCTCGTCGTCCACGGCCCCGGCCAGCGGTGCCCGGCTCAGGCTAGTCGAGGGTCAGCAGGCCCTGTTCGGACACCACGCTGACGGACAGCGTCTTGTACCCCACCTCGTCGAAGAGAACCGTCATCCGGTCCTCCTCGTAGCTCAGCACCAGGCCGTGCCCCCACTCCGGATGCCGGACCTGGCTGTGCACGGGGAAGGGCCCGACCGCGCCGTCGTCGGGGGTGCTGGTGCCGGCGTGGCAGTTGTCGCAGTGCCCGCAGACCTCGGTCATCTGCTCACCGAAGTAGGCCAGCAGCGTCTGCCCCCGGCAGGCGGTGGTCTCGGCGAAGGCCCGCATCATGTCGGTACGCGACCGGGTCACGGTCTGCTGCCGCTCGGCCTCCGCCAGGGCCGCCGCGGCGGCGTCCACGGGCGCGGGGGAATAGCGGGGGACGCCGATGCGCTGCTTCGCCCTCGGCTCGGCCGCGCCGACCTGCTCCAGCAGGGCGAGGTACTGGCCGAGCTTGCGCGGGCCGAGCCCGGTGAGCTCGCGCAGCTCCTTCTTGTTCCGTGCCTTCTTGCGCAGCAGCGCGGACAGGTCGCGCAGCTCGTCGGCGTTCGGCAGGCCGCCGCTGAAGAAGCGTTGCAGCCCGACGTCCTCGCCCTGCCACAACAGCAGCACCCGGGCCGGGGCGCCGTCGCGGCCGGCCCGCCCGATCTCCTGGAAGTAGCTGTCCGGCGAGTCCGGCAGCGCCATGTGGACCACCCAGGCGATGTTCGGCTTGTCGATGCCCATGCCGAAGGCCGAGGTGGCAACCATGATCGGCACCTGGTCGGCGAGGAACGCCTCGTGCAGCTCGGCGCGTGGCCCCGCCGCCATTCCGCCGTGGTAGTACTGGGTCGGGTAACCGGCGTCGGTGAGCCGGGCCGCCAGCTCCTCGGCGGAGCGCCGGGTGGGCACGTAGATGATGCCGGGCCGGGTGTCGTCGCTCAGCAGGGCGAGCAGCCGCCGCCACCGGTAGTCCTCCGTCGGGCAGTGCGCCACCTCGAGGAACAGGTTGGGCCGGTCCAGCCCGGAGACCACCACCTCGGGCTCGGTCAGCCGCAGCCGGGCGATGATGTCGTCGCGTACGGGCGGGGAGGCGGTGGCGGTCAGCGCCACCACCGGCGGCCGGCCGATGCCGTCGATCAGGTGACCCAGCGCCAGGTAGTCCGGGCGGAAGTCGTGCCCCCAGGCGGAGATGCAGTGCGCCTCGTCGATCGCCACCAGCGCCGGCTTCAGCGACTTCACCTCGGCCATCCGGTCCGGGTTGGCGAGCTGCTCCGGGGTGATGAAGAGGAACTCGGCCCGCCCCTCGCGGATCTCGGCGATCGCCTGCGCCTGCTGGGCGGCCGACTCGTTCGAGCTGATCCGCACCGCACGCAGCTCCGGCCGCTGCCGCTCGTTGAGCGCCGCGATCTGGTCCTGCTGGAGGGCGAGCAGCGGGGAGATCACCACGGTCGGGCCGGGGATCAGGCTGGCCGGGATCTGGTAGATCGCCGACTTGCCGGCGCCGGTGGGCAGCACCACCAGGGCGTCACGGCGCTTCATGACCGCCCGCATGGCGGCCAACTGGTGGGGCCGCAGTGCGGTCCAGCCGAAGAGGTTCTTGGCCGCGCGGCGCAGTGTCGTGGAGTGCGTGGACAGTTTCATCGAGGGCCGGAGGTACCCCCGGCGATCAGCGGCGAAACCGGCGCCGACGTGGTCCTCCTCGCGCCGGCCCGCCGCACCCGTCCGGTGCCGCTGCCGGGTCGCCGTTCCCCGGGCGCCCGCGCGTGCCCGGGCGCCCGGGGAACGGTCAGCGTACGCGGGGGAACACCTCGCGCTGGTAGAGGTCGAGCAGGCCCTGCCAGTCCGGGCCGGTGTTGGCCACGTAGACCTCGTCGAAGCCGGCCTTGGCGTACTCGTCGATCTTCGCCAGGTGCGCGTCGGTGTCCCGCCCGCAGACGAAGGCGTCCTTCATCGCCTCCGGCTGGACCAGCTCGCCGGCCTGCTCGAAGTGCCGTGGCGACGGCAGCACCTGGGACAGCTCGCCCGGCACCCCGGCGTTCGGCCAGCGCTCGTACGCGATCCGCACGCCCTCCTCCTCGGTCTGCGCGTACGCCGCCTTGAAACCGGCCTGGCACGGCTTGTCGCCGCCGCCGTTCTCCCGGAACCGCTGGACGAGTTCGGCGTCGGGCGAGGTGTTGACGAAGCCGTCGCCGATGCGGGCGGCGAGGTCGACGGCCTTGGGGCCGAAGCCCGAGACGTAGACCGGCGGGGGAGTGTCCGGCAGCGTGTAGATCCGGGCGTGCTCGACGGTGTAGTGCCTGCCGTGGTGGTTGACGAAGCCGCCCCGCCACAGCTCGCGCATCACCTCGACGGCCTCCTCCAGCATCTCCAGCCGGACGTCGGCCTGCGGCCAGGCGTCGCCGAGGATGTGCTCGTTGAGCGCCTCGCCGCTGCCCACCCCGAGCACGAACCGCCCGGAGTGCATGACCGCGCTGGTGGCCGCCGCCTGCGCCAGGACGGCCGGGTGGATGCGCACCGTCGGGCAGGTCACGGCGGTGGTGACCGGGAGCTGGCAGACCTGGCTGAGCGCGCCGATCACGGACCAGACGAATGGGCTCTGCCCCTGCGCGTCCGTCCACGGGTGGTAGTGGTCGGAGATCCAGAGCGCCTCGAAGCCGGCCCGCTCCGCGCCGCGCGCCTGCTCCAGCAGCTCGGCCGGCGTGTACTCCTCGGTGGACAGAAAGTAGCCGATCCTCATCGTTCCCCCTCGCCGTGTCGTACCGGTCCAACGAGGCAGGCGGTACCCCGACGGCCGCCGTCGAACCGCGGTGCCGGCGCCGGGCGGCGCCTCAGCGCCGGAACATCGCGCGGATCGCGGCAAGCAGCAACAGGCCGCCGACGACCAGGCCGAGCAGGCGTACGCCGGGGATGTCGGCCGAGCTCGTCGCGTCGGCCAGCAGCAGGGGATCCATCCCCGAACTGTCCCCAGCTCCGCGCCCGACGGCAACTGTAAGGTTTATTGACTATTTCCTCGCACGGTGTGACCATGTCAGCACCGCCGCCGGTGGCGGGCCGCCGGGCGCGGAGAAGACGGGGGTACGACGACCGCATGAGCGAGCGACACATCAGCCACCACACCGGCGGGCCGGCGTGAGCGGGCGCGACGGGAGCCTGACGGCCCTGGCCGCCGCCGTCCTCCAGCCGGGATTCGTCGGCACAACGCCGCCACCCTGGATCTGCCGCTGGCTCGGCGAGGGCCTCGGCTCCGTGGTGCTCTTCGCCCGCAATGTGGTCGACCCGGAGCAGGTGGCCGCCCTCACCGCCACCCTGCGCGCCGAGCGCCCCGACGTCGTCGTCGCCATCGACGAGGAGGCCGGCGACGTGACCCGGATCGAGTCCGCCCGCGGCAGCTCCCGGCCCGGCAACTTCGCCCTCGGCGCGGTGGACGACCCGGCGCTGACCGAGGAGGTCGCCCGCGACCTGGGCGCCGACCTCGCCGCGCTGGGGATCACCCTCGACTACGCCCCCGACGCCGACGTCAACTCCAACCCGGCCAACCCGGTCATCGGCGTACGCGCCTTCGGCGCCGAGCCGGCGCTGGTCGCCCGGCACACCGCCGCCTGGGTACGCGGCCTCCAGTCGGGCGGGGTCGCCGCCTGCGCCAAGCACTTCCCGGGGCACGGCGACACCCAGGTCGACTCGCACCACGACCTGCCCCGGATCGGCGCCGACCGGGCCCGCCTCGACGCCGTGGAGCTGGCCCCGTTCCGGGCCGCCGTGGCCGCCGGGGTGCAGGCCGTGATGACCGGCCACCTGCTGGTGCCGGCGCTGGACCCGGAGCTGCCCGCCACCCTCAGCAACCGGATCCTGGGCGGGCTGCTCCGCGACGAGCTGGGCTTCTCCGGCGTCGTGGTCACCGACGCGGTGGAGATGCGGGCGGTCGCCGACCGGTACGGCTTCGCGGCCACGGCCGTGCGCGCCCTCGCCGCCGGCGCCGACGCGATCTGCGTCGGCGGGGAGCGCGCCGACGAGGGGACGGCCCGGCTGCTGCGGGACGCCATCGTCGCCGCGGTCGTCGCCGGCGACCTGCCCGAGGAGCGCCTCGCCGAGGCGGCCAAGCGGGTGGGACAGCTCGCCGCCTGGACGGTGGCCGCCCGGACCGAGCGGCCGTCCCGGTCCCGCCCGAGCGCCGCCGGTTCGACCGTCGGGCTGGCCGCCGCCCGCCGGGCGCTGCGGGTCACCACCGCGCCCGCCGGCGTCGGCGCGCTGCCGCTGACCGGCCCCGTCCACGTGGTCGAGTTCGAGCCGCCGCGCAACATCGCGATCGGTCCGGAGACCCCGTGGGGGCTCGCCGCCCCGCTGGCCGACCTGCTCGCCGGCACCACCACCGTCCGCTACGCCGAGGCCGACGTGCCCGCCGACCCGACCGCCGGGGCGGCCGGCCGGTGCGTGGTGCTGGTGGTGCGCGACCTGCACCGGCACGACTGGATGCGGGCGTCGGTGAGCCGTGCGCTGGCCGCCCGCCCGGACGCGGTCGTGGTCGAGCTGGGCGTGCCCGAGCTGGTCACCGGCGCGGTCCACGTCGCCACCCACGGCGCCACCCGGGCCGCCGCCCACGCCGCCGTCGGGCTGCTGACGGGCCGCTGACCGCTCTCCGCACCCCGGCCGGCCCGGTGTCCCCGGGCTACGGCTCGGGGGTGACCAGGTCGGCGTACTCGGGGTGGCGGCCGATGAACGCCGCCATGAACGGGCAGCGCGGCAGCACCGTCGTGCCGCGCTCGCGGAGCTGGTCGAGGGTGCCCCGGACCAGGGCCGCGCCGACGCCCATGTTCTGGAACCTCGGGTCGACCTCGGTGTGGGTGAAGACCAGCACCTCGCCGCGCGGCAGGTACGCGGTGAACCCGGCCAGCGCGTCGTCGACCAGGATCTCGAACCGGTGCTTGGCGGGATTGTCCTCGACCAGGGTGCTCACCCGGCCATTCTGCCCCCGCGACCGGCGAGCCGGTCCAGTTCGCCGAGCAACCGGTCCACCTCGTCGGCCGTGTTGTAGTGGTAGAGGCTGGCGCGTACCGCCCCGCCGCTGTCGCGCAGCCCCATCGCCTGGAAGTACTCGTACGCGTAGTAGTCGCCGGCGGAGAGGCAGAAGCCGGCCGCGCCCAGCTCCTCCTGGGTCCGCTGCGGGGAGAGCCCGGCCAGCCGGAAGGACACCGTCGGGCAGCGCCGGGCGGGGGAGCCGAGCACCGTGACCCCGGGCAGCGCGGTCAGTCCGGCGAGCAGCCGGTCCAGCAGCGACTCCTCGTACGCCCGCGCGGCGCTCAGCCCGGTGACCAGCCGCTCGCGGCGGCTCCCGGTGGCCGCCGGGTCCAGCCCGGCCAGGTGGTCCACGGCGGCGGCCACGCCGGCCAGCAGGGGGAAGCTCGGGGTGCCGTACTCGAAGCGGTCCGGCACCGCGTCGGAGGAGGGCAGCAGCTTCGCCGGGCGCAGCCGCTCCCACGTCGCCGGGGCGGCCACCATCGCGGCCAGGTGCGGGCCCGACCACTTGTACGCGCTGGTGACCAGGAAGTCGGCGCCCAGCGCGGCGACGTCGGTGGGCCCGTGCGGCACCGAGTGCACGCCGTCGACGCAGACCAGCGCGCCGGCGGCGTGCGCGGTCGCGGCGATCGCCGCCACGTCCGGGACGGTGCCGGTCGCGTTGCTGCCCGCGGTCACCGCGACCAGCCGCGTCCGCTCGCCGACCAGTTCCGCGTAGCGGGCCGCCGGCAGCTCCGCGGTGTCCCGGTCGAACTCGGCCCAGCGCACCGTCGCGCCGGCGGCCTCGGCCGCCTGCACCCAGGGCCGTACGTTCGCGTCGTGGTCGAGCCGGGAGACCACGACCTCGTCGCCGGGCCGCCAGCCGGCACCCAGGGTCCGGGCCAGGGTGTACGTCAGCGCCGTGGCGCTCGGCCCCAGCACCACCCCCTCGGGTTCGGCGCCGAGCAGGTCGGCCACGGCCGAGCGGGCGGCGGCCACCAGCTCCAGCGAGCGCCGGCCGGGCGCGAAGGCGGCGCTGCGGTTGCCCACCACCGCGCGCATGGCGGCGGTGACCGCGTCGACGACTCCGGCGGCGGTCTGGGTGCCCCCGGCGCCGTCGAGGTGGACGAAGCCCTCGGCGAGGGCGGGGTAGGCGGCCCGGGTGCGGGCGATGTCGAACGGCATGCCCGGGACCCTAACGCCCCGCCTCCGGCGCCCCACCTGCGCGGATGATCACGCACTGCCGGAGTGGCCGCCGTCTCGTACCCTTGGCGGGGTGACGAACCGACGTGTTGCCTTCCCGCTGACCCCCACCCGCCGGGCCGCCGGCCTGTTGGCCGGCCTGGCGCTCGGCGCCGCCGTACTCGCCGGTTGCAGCTCCGAGGGCGCCAGCACCGACTGCGGTCTGGACGCCTGCACCGTCACCTTCGACCGGGGCGTGGACGCCAGCGCCACCATCCTCGGGGTGGAGGCGAAGCTGATCGGCGCGCAGGGCGACCAGGTCACCGTCGAGGTCGCCGGCGAGCAGTTGTCGCTGACGACGGGCCAGCAGGCCACCGAGGTCGGCGGCTTCGCGGTGACACTGGACAGCGTCACCGACCAGGAGGTCAAGATCCGGGTGTCGAGGAATCCCGGCAACTGATCCGTCGGGGCGGCGGTGGCCGACGTTTGGAAATCTTCGTATTCGGTGATTGAGGCGCCATGTCACTCACCCGGAATGCCGAAGCCACCGCCTCCCGTACGGCGAACAGCAGGTGGCTCGAGTTGTTGGCCAGAGTCGGTTTCATCGGCTACGGCATCGTGCACCTCCTGTTCGCCTGGCTGGCGTTGCAGATCGCGTTCGGCAAGCCCGGCGACGACGGCGACCAGTCCGGCGCGCTGCGCACCATCGCCCAGCAGCCGCTCGGCAAGTTCCTCGTCGTCACCATCGCGGTCGGCCTGCTCGCCATGGCGATCTGGCAGGCGCTGGAGGCGGCCGTCGGGCACCGCGCCGAGCGCGGCAAGGAGCGCGTCTGGGAGCGGATCGCCTCGGCGGGACGCACCGTCGTCTACCTCTACTTCGCCTGGACGGCCTTCAAGGTCTTCAAGGACGCCGGCTCCAACAGCGCCGACCAGCAGGAGGCGCTGACCGGCAAGCTCATGGAGTCCTCCGGTGGCCGCTGGCTGGTCGGCCTGGCCGGGCTCGGCCTCGCCGCGATCGGCGTCGGCCTGGTGATCTACGGGCTGATCAAGCGCTTCGAGAAGCACCTCAAGACCGGTGAGATGGACGCCAGGACGCGCCAGCTCACCCGCCGGCTGGGCATGGCCGGCTACATCGCCAAGGGTGTCGCGTACGGCATCTCCGGCCTGCTGATCATCCTGGCCGCCGTCAACTACGACCCCGAGAAGGCCCGCGGTCTGGACGCGGCACTGCGCACGCTGCGCGACCAGGCGTACGGCCAGATCCTGCTCACCCTGGTGGCGCTCGGTATCGCCGCCTTCGGCGTCTTCTGCTTCCTGCAGTCCCGGTATCGCAAGGTCTGAACCTGGTCGATTCCGGCGTCGCCGGGCACTATTGGGCCTTTGCCCGAAGCACGTGCCCGGCGTCAGGAGGAGGAAGACACCTGTGCAGAGCTACCTCGGGTCGATCGTCGCCGCGCTCGCCGCGGCGGCGATCGCCTTGTTCGCGGTCGAGGTCGCGCACCGCGTGATCCGGCGGGTCGGTCGGCGCTCGCTGCTGCTGACCGAGCTCACCGACCACGCGCACCGGTCGATCCAGGTCGCCGCCACCGTCGTCGCCGTCCAGTTCGCCGTGCGGTTCAGCACCGGCTACGCGGTCGGCGACCAGTGGCGGCAGGTGCTGCTGCACCTGCTGGTGCTCGGCGTGATCGCCAGCGTCGCCTGGCTGGTCGCCTCGCTGTTCGTCGTGGCGGAGGACACCGCACTGGCCCGGTTCCGGGTGGACGTGCCGGACAACCGGCACGCGCGGCGGGTGCGGACCCAGGTGGTCATGCTGCGCCGGTTGACGATCGCGGTGATCGTCGTGCTGGCGGTGGGCGTGATGCTGATGACCTTCCCGGCCGTACGCGGCATCGGCGCCGGGGTGCTGACCAGCGCCGGTGTGGTCGGTGTGGTCGCCGCGCTGGCCGCGCAGAGCCTGCTGGGCAACGTCTTCGCCGGGCTCCAGCTCGCCTTCAGTGACGCGGTCCGCCTCGACGACGTCGTGGTGGTCGAGGGGGAGTGGGGCCGCATCGAGGAGCTGACGCTCAGCTACGTGGTCGTGCAGATCTGGGACGACCGGCGGCTGATCCTGCCCACCTCGTACTTCACCAGCAAGCCGTTCCAGAACTGGACCCGCACCGAGGCGGCGGTGCTGGGCACCGCCGAGTTCGACGTCGACTGGGCGGTGCCGGTGCAGGCCATGCGGGAGGAGCTGCGCCGCCTCGTCGAGGGCACCGAGCTGTGGGACGGCCGGGTCTGCGTGCTCCAGGTGACCGACGCGACCGGCGGGACGATCAAGGTGCGTGCCCTGGTCAGCGCCGCCGGCGCCGGCAGCCTCTGGGACCTGCGCTGCCTGGTCCGCGAGCACCTGGTCGCCTGGATCCGGGACCACCGGCCGACCGCCATGCCCCGGATGCGTACCGAGATCGGGGACGCGGAGAGCAACCTGGCCTGGCAGTGGGTACGCCCCCGCCGACCGGTGCGCCGGCTCAACGACCCCGAGGTGCCCGACGACGCCCGGGTCTTCGGCGGCAGCGACGACGGCGACGCCCGCAGCGAGGCCTTCATCGGCCCCGACGAGCCCGCCGAATCCCGCCGCTGACCACCCTCCGTCTCGCTACCCCCACCCCACCCGGTCCCACCCCACCCCGCCCCAAGGGCGGGGCGGGGGCGCGGGGTGGGTGGGTCGTGACCTGTGGGGGGCGGGGGCGTTGGAAGTGTGGGCGGGGTTGTGCCTCGTGGGGCGGCCGGGCGGAGTGCGCAGGCTCGGGAAGTTTGACCGGGCGTTTGGCGGGGACCTGCTGCGCGACGCTTCTGCACCTTCTTCCGCGCCGTGCGGCGGCTCGGGGACGCGGCGGTCCGGGCTCACCGGCTGCCGGGCGAAGGATTGACGGGCGGCGACTCCGGGCATACAGCGCGGTGATGATGAAAGGAGGACAGCATGGCTGACGTGGCGAACGCCCGCACATCCCGTACCGGGAGCGAGCCGTCCACCGCCGAGCTGGTGCAACGGGCCACGGAGCAGGTCTCCCGCCTGGTCCGGGACGAACTGGCCCTGGCCCGGGCGGAGCTGACCCAGAAGGGCAAGCACGCCGGTATCGGCATCGGTCTCTTCGGCGGCGGCGGGGCGCTGGCGCTGTACGGCCTGGGTGCCCTGGTCGCCACCGCGATCCTGTTGCTCGACCTGGTGCTTCCGGCCTGGGCGGCGGCCCTGATCGTCGCGGTGGTGCTCTTCGCGATGGCCGGGGTCCTGGCCCTGGTGGGCAAGAAGCAGGTCAGCCAGGCGGTCCCGCCGGTGCCGCAGGCTGCGGTCCGTAGCGTCCGGGCGGACGTGGACACGGTCGCCGCCGCCGTGAAGGACAGGGGACGGGCATGACGACGGGCAACGGCCGGGGCACCGGCGACACCGAGGCGCTGCGGGAGGAGATCCGGCGGACCCGGGTCGAGCTGGGCGAGACGATGGAGGCGTTGGCGGCCAAGGCCGACGTCAAGGCGCGGCTGAGGTCCTCCGCCGACCAGGCGAAGGAGCGGATGCGGGACCAGACGGCGCAGACCGTGGCCCGGGTGCGCGGGCAGGCGGCGCAGAAGGCGCAGCTCGCGCGGGAGCAGGCGCAGGAGAAGGGCGCCGTCGTACGGCGTAACCCGACGCCGTTCGTCGCCCTCGCGGCGGGCGCGGTGGCGGCCTTGATCGTGTTGGTGATCGTTCGGGGGAGGCAGCGGTGAGCAGGGGCATCGGGAAGGCCGCGTACAAGCCGGTCGGCGTGTTGATGGGCATCGCCGCCGGTACGGTCGCGGGCGCGATCTTCCGGCAGGTGTGGAAGATGACGGCGGGCGACGGCGAGGCGCCCAGCGCCACCGACGAGGACCGCGGCTGGGGCGAGGTCCTGGCGGCGGCGGCGTTGCAGGGTGCCATCTTCGCGGTCGTCCGGGCCGCCGTCGACCGGGGTGGCGCGGTGGGCGTACGCCGGTTCACCGGAAGCTGGCCGGACTGATCGGACGACGACGAAAAGGACCCCCGTACCGGTGCGCTGGTGCGGGGGTCTTTTCGCGCGGGTGCAAGGGCCCACCCAGCGGATCTTCGGCACCCGTCAGGTCACATGTCGAAGAATTTCGTCCGGTACTCTGTGCAGAGTTTTCGCTACGTGGTTTGCTGTTCCACGCTGTTGAGAGATGGCGTGGGTTGAGCGAAGTCTCCTTCGTGGGGGCCGCCTCAGGCACCGCTGCTCGAAAACGGCCAATCGGCCGCACGGCGTGCTCGGCCGCCAGTTTTAGAAGGAGATTCACATGGCGCAGGGAACCGTGAAGTGGTTCAACGCAGACAAGGGCTTCGGCTTCATCACCGTCGACGGCGGGGGTGCTGACGTGTTCGTCCACTTCTCGGCCATCCAGTCCAGCGGCTACCGCAGCCTGGAGGAGAACCAGCGGGTGGAGTTCGAGATCGCCCAGGGTCAGAAGGGTCCGCAGGCCGAGCAGGTCCGCCCCATCTGAGCAGTGCCGGTCGGCAGCCGCCGGCCACTGCTGTGATCCGCCGCCCGGATCACAGCCAAGCCCCGTATCCCGCCCGGGATGCGGGGCTTTCCGCGTTCACGAGGCCCGCCGCCGCGGCCGGTATGCGAGCTGTCGGCGCCCGGCCTGTCGCTCGCGAACCTGGCCGCCCGCTTCAAGGGGCAGCCGAGACGGCGGCGGACGGCGCTCAGCGTCGCTTGCGGGCGTGCAGCCCGAACCAGAGCGCGACCAGCCCGGCCGCGACGACGACGGGCCCCAGCACGGCCCAGATCCGCTGGTCGGTCATCACGCTGCCCTCGACGTAGCCGAGGCCCTGCACCGTCCACACCGCACCGCCGACCACGGCGAGCAGGCCGAGGGTGAGCGGCAGCCAGCCCTTCATCGCGATTTCCCTCCGTCGATCCCCGTCCGGGCCGCCCGACTCACCACCGGTCGTGCACCCGCGGACGGACCAGTTCGTCGTAGACCTCCGCCACCGCCGCCAGCTCCCGTCCGGAGAGCGGGGCCTGGCCGGCCACGGCGGCGTTGCCCCGGGCCTGGGTGGCGTCGCGGGCGCCGGGGATGACCACGGTGACGCCGGGCTGGTCGAGGACCCAGCGCAGCGCGAACTGGGCCATCGTGCGCCCGTCGCCGGCCAGCGGCGCCAGCCGGCGTACGGCGGCCAGGCCCAGCGCGAAGTCGACACCGGAGAAGGTCTCGCCCACGTCGAACGCCTCGCCGTGCCGGTTGTAGGTGCGGTGGTCGTCGGCGGCGAAGGTGGTGTGTTCGTCGTACCGGCCGGAGAGCAGCCCGCTGGCCAGCGGGACGCGGGCGACGACGCCGACCCCGGCGGCGGCAGCGGCCGGGAGCACCCGGTCGAGGGGCTTGTGCCGCAGTGCGTTGAGGATGATCTGGACGCTGGCCACCCCCGGCCGGGCGATGGCGGTGAGCGCCTGCTCGCAGGTCTCCACGCTCACCCCGTAGCCGGCGACGCGTTCCTCGGCGACCAGGGTGTCCAGCGCGTCGAAGACGGCGTCGTCGGCGAAGACGGCGGTGGGCGGGCAGTGCAGCTGCACCAGGTCGAGGGTGTCCGTGCCGAGGTTGCGCCGGGACCGGTCGGTCCACTCGCGGAAGTGCGCCAGGGTGTACGCCTCGGGCGTCTGCGCGACCCGGCGGCCCATCTTGGTGGCCACGGTCAGCCCGGCGTCGGGCCGGCTGCGCAGGAACCGCCCGATGAGCTGCTCGCTGCGTCCGTCGCCGTAGACGTCCGCCGTGTCGAGGAAGGTGACCCCCGACTCGACTGCGGCGGTCAGCACGGCGGTGGCGTCGGCCTCGGTGACCGTGCCCCAGTCCGCGCCGAGCTGCCAGGCGCCCAGCCCGATCACCCCGACGCGCCGCCCCAGCCGGGGGAAGGTGCGCTGCTCCATGGGACTGAGCCTAGTGATCGGCTTGTCCGGTGGCGCGGCGGGCCGTACGGTAAACAAGACGGACGTACGGTTTGGGAGGCAGCGATGTGGGATCCGACGACGTACCTGCGCTACGGCGACGAGCGCTCCCGACCCTTCCACGACCTGCTCGCCCGGGTCCCGGCCGAGCGCCCGCGCGCGGTGGTCGACCTCGGCTGCGGCCCGGGCAACCTGACCGCCACCCTCGCCGCGCGGTGGCCGGACAGCCGGGTCGCCGGCCTCGACTCCTCACCCGAGATGATCGCGGAGGCCGCCGCCACCACAGCTGCCGCCACTGGGGTCTCCTTCGCCGTCGGCGACGTCCGGCACTGGCACCCGGAACCCGACGTGGACGTCGTGGTCAGCAACGCCGTGCTCCAGTGGGTGCCCGGCCACCGTGAGCTGCTCACCCGCTGGGCCCGGGAACTGCCCGCCGGCGCCTGGCTGGCCGTGCAGGTGCCGGGCAACTTCGACGCCCCCTCGCACCGGGCGCTGCGCGAGGTCGCCGACCGGCCGGCGTGGCGTGCCGACGTCGCCCCGCTGCTGCGCCGACCCCCGGCCGACGACACCGCCGTCGGCTACGCCGAGCTGCTGACCGGTGCCGGCTGCGCGGTGGACGCCTGGGAGACTACCTACGTGCACCTGCTGCCGGCCCGCGTCGATGCGGACCACCCCGTGCTGAGCTGGCTGGAGGGGACCGCGCTCCGGCCGGTCCGCGCGGCCCTGGACGCCGCCGGCTGGGCCGACTTCCGGGCCGAGCTGGGCGTACGACTCGCCGAGGCGTACCCGGTGCGGCACGCTCAGGTGCACTTCCCGTTCCGCCGCGTCTTCTTCGTCGCCCGCACCGGCGCCCGCGCAGAGGAGAACCAGTGACCGACCTGCAAACCTTCATCGCCGGACTGCCCAAGGTGGAGCTGCACGTGCACCACGTCGGCTCCGCCTCGCCCCGGATCGTCGCCGAGCTGGCCGCCCGCCACGAGGGCCGCAGCCCCGTGCCCGCCGACCCCACCGCGCTCGCCGACTACTTCGCCTTCCGCGACTTCGCGCACTTCATCGAGGTCTACCTGAGCGTCGTGGACCTCATCCGTGACCCCGAGGACGTCTGGCTGCTCACCCACGAGGTCGCCCGCGAGCTGGCCCGCCAGCAGGTCCGCTACGCCGAGCTGACCGTCACGCCCTACTCGCACGTGCACCGGGGGATCCCCGCGCCCGCCTTCTGCGAGGCGATCGAGGACGCCCGCAAGCGGGCGGAGGCGGACTTCGGCATCGAGCTGCGCTGGTGCTTCGACATCCCCGGCGAGGCCGGCCTGCCGGCGGCCGAGGAGACGCTGCGCATCTCGCTGGAGGAGCGCCCGGACGGGCTGATCAGCTTCGGCCTCGGCGGCCCCGAGATCGGGGTGCCCCGGCCGCAGTTCAAGCCGTACTTCGACCGGGCCCGGGCGGCCGGGCTGCGCTCGGTGCCGCACGCCGGCGAGACCACCGGCCCGCAGACCGTCTGGGACGCGCTGCGCGACCTCGGCGCGGAGCGGATCGGGCACGGCATCTCCGCCGCGCGGGACCCAGAGCTGCTGGCCTATCTCGCCGAGCACCGCATCGGCATGGAGGTCTGCCCGACCTCCAACGTGCGTACCCGCGCGGTCGCCAGCATCGAGGAGCACCCGCTGCGGCAGTTGGTCGAGGCCGGCCTGCTGGTCACCATCAACTCCGACGACCCGCCGATGTTCGGCACCACCCTCGACGAGGAGTACGCCGTCGCGGCCCGGCTGCTCGACGTGGGCCCGGAGGGGCTGGCGGCGCTGGCCCGCGACGCGGTGACCGCCTCGTTCCTGGACCCGGCCGGCAAGCGGCGGATCACCGCCGAGATCGACGCCCACCTGGCCGCCGCCACCGGCTGAGCGCGGAGAGGGGGCGGCGCGCGGCGGGAGGAGGTGTGGGGGGACCGAGTCTCCCGCCGCGCGCCCGGCTCCACCGGCCGGTGGGGTGCCCCGAGGCATTGACCGGTGGAACTGATGGGTTCGGATTCGATCCTGTCAGCCCCGGCCCGCTCCGGCACCACGGTTAACCCCGATCTAAGGAAGACTTGCGCCGCCCCACAACCGGCCGCCGAACCGGGGCGCCCGCCCGGGCCGCGGCTCAGTCGTCGGTGGGCCGCTGGCGGGGCCAGCGGCGGCTGCCGGTCTTCTGCTCCCGGGCCAGCCGGCCGACCAGGCCGAAGCGGCTGACCTGCCGGGGCGTCGCCTCCGGGTCGGCGAGCAGCATCACCACGCTCGCCCCGCCCAGCCGGGCCCGGTCGATGCTGACCGAGCCGTTCGCCTGCAACGCCACCCGCTTGGCGATGTCCAGCCCCAGCCCCGTCGAGCCCTGGTCGCTGGTGCCCCGGCGCAGGGCCCGGTCCGGGTTGGCGATCCCCGGACCGGCGTCGTCGATCCGGATGGCCACGTACCCGTCGCGGCGCGAGACCGCCACCTCGAACGCGGTGCCCTGCGGGGTGTACCGGAAGACGTTGCCGATCACCGCGTCCAGCGCGGCGGCCAGCTCGGCCCGGGGCACCGGCGCCGGGATGCGCAGCTGGGCGCCGCTGACCCGGTGCGGCCGGTTCTGGTCGCCGGCCAGCGCGGCCCAGAACACCATCCGGTCGCGTACCACCTCGCTGACGTCGCACATCGCCGGCCCGGCCTCGTGCGCGACGGCTTTGCGGGTGGTCTTGATCAGCACGTCGATCTCGCCCTCGAGGGTGACGATCGCCTGCCGGATCCGGCGGATGCCGCGCCGCCGGTCCAGTTCCGCCTCGCTGAACGAGCCCACGCTGGTGTCGTCGGACTCCAGCGCCTCCGCGTCGAGCCGCAGCACCGTCAGCGGGGTGCGCAGCCGGTGCGACAGGTCGGCGACCAGTTCCCGCTCGTCGGTGCGGGCGGCGTCCAGCCGGTCGGCCATCCGGTTGAAGGCGTGCCCTGCCTCGGCCAGCTCCCGTGGGCCGCTCGGGTCGACGCGTACGCCCTGGTCGCCGTCGCCGATCGCGAGCGCCGCGCGGACCAGGCCCCGGGCCGAGTCGACCGCGCGGGCGGCGACCCGGTCCACCACCAGCACCGCCGCGCCCACCAGGGCGGCAGCCACCCCGAGCAGCAGCAGCCACCGGCTGTTGCCGGCCAGCTCCGACTCGGGCACGAAGACCTCGACCACGGCCGTGGTGTCGCCGAGCACCACCGGGTCCAGCCGGAGCACGCCGCCCTCGACGTCGACGACCACGGAACGCCGCTCGGCCCGCGCGCGTTCGAGGCTCCCGGCGTCGGCCCGGCCCGCCGACTCGTCCACCCCGAGCCCGCGTACGACCGGCCGGGTGGCCGGGTCGTCGCCGCTGGCCGCCACGACACGCTGCACCACGGCGGGGTCGGTGCTGACGGCGAGCGCGCCGGTCACCAGCGCGCTGCGCCGGGCGGCGTCCGCGATGGCCTCCTCGCGCGCCCTGTCGGCGAGACCGAGGGCGAGCGGGACGAGGAACGCGAGCGCCACCAGGGCGCACATGCCGGCCGTGAGCAGGGCCAGCGACGGCCTCAGTCCGGCGCCACCAGCCGGAAGCCGACCCCCCGCACGGTGCGCAGGTAGCGCGGCTTCGCCGCGGACTCGCCCATTTTGCGGCGCAGCCAGTACAGGTGAACGTCGATGGTCTGGTCCTCGCCGACCGATGGCTGCCGCCATACCTCCTCCAGAAGTTCCCGGCGGGACACTACCCGGCCCGGCCGCGCGGCGAGATAGGCCAGCAGGTCGAATTCCTTGCGGGTCAGCGCCAGCGGCTCGCCGTCGAGGTGGGCGCTGCGCTCGCCGATGTCCACCCGCAGGCCGCCGACGCTGTGCACGGCCGGTTGCACCGTGCGGCTGGCCCGCCCGGCCCGGCGCAGCACGGTGGTGATCCGCGCGTCGAGGTGCGCGCCGGTGAACGGCTTGACCATGTAGTCGTCGGCCCCGGCGCGCAGCAGCCGTACCACGGACTGCTCGTCGTCGCGGGCGGTGGCGATGATGATCGGCACGTCGGTGATGCCGCGCAGCATCCGCAACGCGTCCGAGCCGTCGAGGTCGGGCAGCCCGAGGTCGAGCACCACGAGGTCGGGGGTCTCGGCCGCCACCCGGCGCAGCGCGTCCAGCGCCGTGCCGACGGCGTGCACGGCGTGCCCCCGGTCGGCGAGGGATCGCAGCATCGCGCCGCGTACGACGTGATCGTCTTCGACCAGGAGCACGGTGGCCACAGCAAGACCGTACCCGCGGTGGCAAGTTGATCGCGTTTGCGGCGCACGCCGTAGAAGGGCAAGCTGGTACAACGATGTCCTTCACGCTCTTTTCCGACACCCGCCTCGCGCTGGCCCGGGACTCGCTCGCCGGCCTGTCGGTGGGCGACGCGCTCGGCTCACAGTTCTTCGTTCCCGGCCGGCATCCGGCCGACCTGGCCGCCGGGAAGCTGCCCGCACCGCCGTGGCAGTGGACCGACGACACCGAGATGGCCTGCTCGGTGGTCGCCGCCCTGGCCGAGACCGGCCGGATCGACCGGGACGCGCTCGCCGCGGCCTTCGCCGAGCGCTGCGAGCCCTACCGGGGGTACGGGCCGGGCGCGGTGACCATCCTGCGGCTGATCCGCACCGGCACGCCGTGGCCGGTGGCGGCCGCCTCCGCCTTCGACGGCCAGGGCTCCTGCGGCAACGGCGCGGCGATGCGGGTCGGCCCGCTGGGCGCGTGGTACGCCGACTCCACCGCGCGGGCGGCGGCGCAGGCCCGGGCGTCGGCGGAGGTGACCCACGCGCACCCGGAGGGCGTCGCCGGCGCGGTCGCGGTGGCGGTGGCCGCGTCGCTGGCCGCCCGCGCCCGCCTCGACGGCCACCGGCCCGCCCCGGAGCGGCTGCTGGCCGGCGTCACCGCCGTGCTGGACCCGACCACCGAGGTGCACCGGGGCGTACGCCGGGCCGCCGGCCTGCTCGACCGTTCGGTCGCCGAGGCCGCCGACGTGCTCGGCAACGGCTCCCGGGTCACCGCCCAGGACACCGTCGCCTTCACCTGCTGGGTGGCCGCCGTGCACCTGGACGACTACCCGGCGGCGGTCCGCGCGTGCGTCGAGGCCGGCGGGGACGTCGACACCACCGCCGCCATCGTCGGGGCGGTGGTGGCCGCGCACACCGGCGTCGGCACGCCGGGTGGGGTGCCGGCCGACTGGCTGGCCGCCCGCGAGCCCCTGCCAAACTGGGCCGGCTGACCGCCGCCCTGGTCCACGCCCTGACGCCCGCCCGTCCCGCGCGCCGTGCTCAGCGGGCGGCGACCGGCCTGCCCGGCGACTCCGCCCCGGCGGCGGCCGGGCCGGGCCCGGCCGGGTCGGTCCGGGGCGTCGGGTCCTCCCGCAGCACCGACAGGTCGACCGGCTCGGCCGGCTCGCGGCGGCGCCAGCGGCTGACCAGCCAGCCGATCGCCGCGCCTCCGCCGAGGCCGGCGAGCAGCCCGGCGGCCAGCATCCCGTCCGCGTTCCCGCCGTCGCCCGGGGCGTCGCCGCCCGCCGGCCCACCGGCCGCCCGGGCCCGCGCGGCCGGGACGTCGCCAGCCCCGTCGCCAGCCCCGTCGGCCGCCGGGGCGGCGCCGTGCCCGCCGTGCCCGGCCGCCGCGCCGGGGGCCGCCGGCAGCAGGGTGAGCGTCGGCGCCCGGCGAGCCCCGGTCGGCCCGGCCCAGCGCACCACCGTGCCGTCGGCGTACGTGCGCAGCACCTCGAAGGTGAGCCGGTCGGTCTGCGGCAACGGCCCCATGGACAGGGTGAGCCGGGCCGGGCCGGGAGCGGTGCCGGGCATCCGGACCCAGGTCACCGCGCTGGTCACCTCGTCGACCCGGGACGAGTGGATGCCGGCGACCGGCTGGTCGAGCCTGCGGGAGGTGATCCGGGGCGCCCAGCCGGGCACCGACATCGGATAGACCTCGGCGATCGGGGCGTCGGCCGGCAGCCGGATCTCGATCCGCTCGGCGCGGGCGCCCGGCAGTTCGTCGGGCACCACGAACTCCAGCTTCACCGAACCGCCCTGTCGCGCCTGCGTCGGGCTGGTCGTCACGTCGGTCGCGTACGCCGGGGCGGGCCAGGTCAGCACCCCGGCCGCCGCCAGGACGGCCACCGTCGCGGCCCGGCGCCGGGGCCGGGGCTCGGGCCGCACACCGTGCATCGTCGCCATCGTCGGTCCCATCCGTCTCCACGGGGCCGGCACCGGTTCCGGCCACATCCGGTAGTTCGGATGCGGGGACGGAAAGGTTCAACGCAGGGCTCGGGACGCCGGCCGGACCCGGCGCGCTCGGATCCTCCCGGGGTGCCGGCGGGGGCGGCGCCCGTCCCACGGACCCCGGGGGCGGTGGCGTCGGCGACCGTGCCGGCGGGGGCGACCGATAGCATCGCAGGAGCCGAACGTTCGGCGTCATCCGTGCCGTCTGCTGGAGGAGTCACCGTGTCCGCACCCCGTACCCCCGCCGTGGCCGACCCCGTCGTCGTCGCCGCCGGGACCACGGCGGCCGACGCGGTGGCCGCGGCCGGTCTGCCCGCGTCCGGCCCGAAGGCGATCGTGGTGGTCCGCGACCCGCAGGGCCAGCTGCGCGACCTGGACTGGGTCCCGCAGGCCGACACCGAGGTCGAGCCGGTCAGCCTCGACTCGCCGGACGGGCTCGACGTGCTGCGGCACTCCTGCGCGCACGTGCTCGCCCAGGCCGTGCAGGACGTCTTCCCGGAGGCCAAGCTCGGCATCGGCCCGCCCATCGAGAACGGCTTCTACTACGACTTCGCCGTCGACAAGCCGTTCCAGCCGGACGACCTCGGCAAGCTCGAGAAGCGGATGCAGGAGATCGTCAAATCCGGCCAGCGGTTCCGCCGCCGGCGCTTCGGCAGCCTCGACGAGGCGAAGGCCGAGCTGGCCGCCGAGCCGTTCAAGCTGGAGCTCATCGACGTCAAGGGCGAAGGGCTGGACACCTCCGAGGTGATGGAGGTGGGCGGCGGCGAGCTGACCATCTACGACAACCTCGCCGCCAAGGAGGACAAGGTCTGCTGGTCGGACCTGTGCCGGGGCCCGCACCTGCCGAACACCCGGCTGATCGGCGCGTTCAAGCTGATGCGCTCGGCCGCCGCGTACTGGCGCGGGTCGGAGAAGAACCCGCAGCTCCAGCGGGTCTACGGCACCGCCTGGCCGACCCGGGACGAGCTGAAGGCGTACCTGAAGCTGCTGGAGGAGGCCGCGCGGCGCGACCACCGCAAGCTCGGCGTGGACCTGGACCTGTTCAGCTTCCCCGACGAGCTGGGTTCGGGCCTGGCGGTCTTCCACCCCAAGGGCGGCATCATCCGCCGGGAGATGGAGAACTACTCCCGCATCAAGCACGAGCAGGCCGGCTACGCCTTCGTCAACACGCCGCACATCACCAAGGGCCACCTGTACGAGGTCTCCGGGCACCTGGACTGGTACGCCGACGGCATGTTCCCGCCCATGGAGGTCGAGGGCGCGAGCTACTACCTCAAGCCGATGAACTGCCCGATGCACGACCTGATCTTCCGGTCCCGGGGGCGGTCCTACCGCGAGCTGCCGCTGCGGATGTTCGAGTTCGGCACGGTCTACCGCTACGAGAAGTCCGGCGTGGTGCACGGCCTGACCCGGGTGCGCGGCATGACCCAGGACGACGCGCACATCTTCTGCACCGAGGAGCAGATGGCGGGCGAGCTGAAGTCGCTGCTCGTCTTCGTGCTCGAGCTGCTGCGTGACTACGGCCTGGACGACTTCTACCTGGAGCTGTCCACCCGCAACCCGGAGAAGTCGGTCGGCACCGACGAGAACTGGGAGCGGGCCACCGAGGCCCTGCGCTCCGCCGCCGAGGAGTCCGGGCTGGACCTGGTGCCCGACCCGGGTGGCGCGGCCTTCTACGGCCCGAAGATCTCGGTGCAGGCCAAGGACGCGATCGGCCGGACCTGGCAGATGTCCACCATCCAGGTCGACTTCAACCTGCCGGAGCGCTTCGGCCTCGAGTACCAGGCCGCCGACGGCACCCGGCAGCGGCCGGTGATGATCCACCGGGCGCTCTTCGGCTCGATCGAGCGCTTCTTCGGGGTGCTCACCGAGCACTACGCGGGCGCGTTCCCGGCGTGGCTGGCCCCGGTGCAGGTGGTCGGCATCCCGATCCGCGAGGACCACACCGACTACCTGCACGGCTTCGTCGCCGCGCTGCGCGCCGAGGGCGTCCGCGCCCAGGTCGACGCGGGCGACGACCGGATGCAGAAGAAGATCCGCACCGCCCAGCAGCAGAAGGTCCCGTTCATGGTGATCGCCGGCGACGACGACGTGGCCGCCGGCACCGTCTCGTTCCGCTACCGGGACGGCTCGCAGCGCAACGGGGTGCCGGTCGCCGACGCCGTGGCCCACGTGCTCGACGTGGTCGGCTCCCGGACCAACGTCGGTCCGTCCGCCGCCTGACCCGCGACGCACCGAAGGCCCCCCGCGCGGGGGGCCTTCGTCATGGGGTCGTCAGGTGTCAGATCCCGCAGCTCGGCGCGGACCAGCCGCCGACCGCCCCGACGTGGGTGTGGTCGTTGTGACCCGGGTAGCCGGGGCCGAGGATGTTGCCGAAGCCGTGGTAGCGGGCCTGCTGGGCGAGCCGGCAGAACGAGGGCGACCCGACCAGGTCGACGCCGTCGCCGTAGAGGTGCCGGCTGTTGGAGGCGCCGCCGACCGCGCTGTTGCAGGAGTAGCTGCGGAAGCCGCTGCTGATGTTGATCGACACGTTGCCGAGGGCCTTGCGCATGGCCTGGAGCTTCCACATCGACACCAGCGCGTTGAACCGGGCGGTGCTGGCGGAGACCGCGCCACCGGACCAGGTGCTGTTGCACCGGTTCAGCTCCGCGTAGGTGAAGTTGACCGGGGTGCAGTCGTCGTCCTGCAACGCGTAGAGCTGGTTCTGGGTCGCCGGCCCGGCGATGCCGTCCGCGGCCAGGCCGTACGCCTGCTGGAAGCGGATCACGGCGGACCGGGTGGCCGGGCCGAACGAGCCGTCGAGGGAGAGCTGGGCGTTGTAGCCGGGGTAGCCGGCGAGCCGGATCTGCAGCTGCCGGACGTCTTCGCCGGTGGCGCCCTGGGAGAGGGCGCGTCCCCATGTGTAGCAGCCGTCCGCCTGCGCGGGGCTGCTGGTCGCCACCACGCCCACGAGGGCGGTGGAGGCGGCGAGCGCGCAAGCGGCGAGCGCCCGGCCAAAGCGGCGGAATGCGGTTCTCACGATGGGCTCCCATCGACAGGGGATGATGTGTTTGGATGGATTCTTCATTCACGTTCATCAGTTCGTCAAGAACTTTCGCCCCCTATCCGTCCCCCTGAACGCGTCCCGGACCCCAGGGGGCTTCAGGGGCGGGCACGGACTGGCGTACGGCGTCCGGAGCGACCGTCGCCGGGAACGTAGGATCGGTGGCGTGACTGGGGTGGAACGGCACATGGACAGCGGCATGGCCGACGGCCTGGAGCGGCTCTGGACTCCGCACCGGATGACCTACATCTCCGGGGAGGACCGGCCCGAGGGCGGCTACGAGCGGCCCGCCGGCTGCCCGTTCTGCCGGGCCCCGGGGCTGGCGCCCGAGGAGAGCCTGGTGGTGGCCCGGGGCGAGCACGTGTTCGCGGTGCTCAACCTCTATCCCTACAACCCCGGGCACCTGCTGGTCTGCCCCTACCGGCACGTGGCCGACTACACCGAGCTGGACCTGGCCGAGACCACCGAACTGGCGGCGCACACCCAGACCGCCATGCGGGTGGTACGCAAGGTGAGCAACGCGCACGGGTTCAACCTGGGCATGAACCAGGGCGGCGTGGCCGGCGCGGGCATCGCCGCGCACCTGCACCAGCACGTGGTGCCCCGCTGGGGCGGCGACGCCAACTTCATGCCCGTGATCGGGCAGACGAAGGTCCTGCCGCAGCTGCTCACCGACACCCGCGACCTGTTCACCCGGGCCTGGCCGACCTAGACCGACCCTCGCAATTCCCGGCGGTCCGTGACGGGTGCGGCTCCGCCTGCCGGGGCCCCTCCCCGCCCGCCGGCCCCGCTCCCGCACCGATCGCCACCCCCGAGAAGAGTCCGGGCCGGTCGGCGGCTGCGGGCGGTCGTGTCGTCGGCAAACTTCCCGCCCCGGGCAGGGCGCGAGGTGGCACGATCTGGCGATGGCAGTGACGACGCGGACGTTGGGCCGCAGCGGCATCGAGGTCAGCGCCCTCGGCATGGGGTGCTGGGCGATCGGCGGCCCCTGGGCCGAGGGCAGCCAGCCGCTGGGCTGGGGCGCCGTCGACGACGACGAGTCGGTCCGCGCGATCCGGCACGCGCTCGACCTCGGTGTGACGCTCTTCGACACCGCCGACACCTACGGGGCCGGGCACGGCGAGCGGGTGCTCGGCCGGGCCGTCGCCGGCCGACGCGACGAGGCCGTGATCGCCACCAAGTGGGGCTGGACCTTCGACGAGGCCACCCGCCAGGCCACCGGCGAGGACCCCTCCCCGGCGTACCTGCGGCGGGCCGTCGCGCACTCGCTGCGCCGGCTGGGCACCGACCGGATCGACCTCTACCAGCTGCACCTGGCGGACCTGCCGGTGCCGCGGGCCGAGGCGCTCGTCGGCACCCTGGAGGACCTGGTCGCCGAAGGGCTGATCCGGGCGTACGGCTGGAGCACCGACCGCCCAGACCGGGCCGCCGCGTTCGGGCGGGACGCCCGGCACGCCACCGCCGTGCAGCACACGCTGTCGGTGCTCCGGGACGCCCCCGAACTGCTCGCCGTCTGCGACAAGTACGACCTCGCCAGCGTCAACCGGGGACCGCTGGGCATGGGCCTGCTCTCCGGCAAGTACACGGCCGGCTCCACGCTGCCCCGCGACGACGTACGCGGGGTCGCCCCCGGTTGGCTGGAGTGGTTCCGGGGCGGCCGGCCGGCGCCGGAGTGGCTGCGTCGCGTCACCGCCGTGCGGGCGGCGTTGACCGCTGACGGGCGTACCCTCGCGCAGGGCGCGCTCGGGTGGCTCTGGGCGCGCAGCGACCGCACCGTCCCGATTCCCGGCTGCCGCACCGTGGCCCAGGTGGAGGAGAACGCCGGAGCCCTGCGCCGGGGCCCGCTGCCGGCCGACCAGTTCGCCGAGGTGGAGCGCCAGCTGGCTGCGCTGCGGTCGGCCGCCCTCCGCGACGCAGACCGCCCCTACCGGCCGAGCCCGCTGCCCCCCACCGCCCGCCCCTGACCCGGCCCCGCCCGGGGGCCGGTGCTCAGGGGTGGGTGGGGTGTTCCTTGCGGAGCTGGTCGGCCAGGTGGCTGGGCATCGGGTCGTAGCGGACGAAGTGGCGGCGGAACATGCCGGTGCCCGACGTCATGGAGCGCAGCTCGACCGCGTAGCGGAGCAGCTCCGTGGCGGGCACCTCGGCGCGGACCACGGTGCGCCCCTCGGCCTCGGGGTCGGCCTCGGTGCCGAGCACCCGGCCCCGCCGACCGGACAGGTCGCCCATCACCGCGCCCACCGAGGAGTCGGGGACCCGGACCACCACCTCGTCGATCGGCTCCAGCAGCGCCGGCTGCCCCTTCCCGGCGGCGTCGCGCAGGGCGAGCGCCCCGGCGGTCTGGAAGGCCGCGTCGGAGGAGTCGACGCTGTGCGCCTTGCCGTCGAGGAGGGTCACCCGCAGGTCCACCACCGGGTGGCCGGCGACCAGGCCGCGTTCCATCTGGGCGCGGATGCCCTTCTCGACGGAGGGGACGTAGTTGTGCGGCACCGCCCCGCCGACCACCCGGTCGACGAACTCGAATCCGGCGCCGGGCGGCAGCGGCTCGACCTCGATGTCGCAGACGGCGTACTGGCCGTGGCCGCCGGACTGCTTGACGTGCCGGCCGTGCCCTCTCGCCGCGACGGTCAGCGTCTCGCGCAGCGCCACCCGGACCGGCTCGGTGTCCAGCTCCACCCCGCCGGCGCGCAGGCGCTCCAGCACCACGTCGGCGTGCGCCTCGCCCATGCACCAGAGCACCAGCTGGTGGGTCTCCGGGCTGCGCTCCAGCCGCATGGTGGGGTCGCCGGCGACCAGGCGGGCCAGGTTCCGCGCGAGGGCGTCCTCGTCGGCGCGGCTGCGGGCCACGACGGCCACCGGCAGCAGCGGCTCGGGCATCTCCCAGGGGGCGATCAGCAGCGGGTCGTCCTTGGCGGAGACGGTGTCGCCGGTCTCCGCGCTGCCCGACTTGGTGATGGCGCAGATGTCGCCGGCCACGCAGACGCCCACCTCGCGCAGGCTCGCGCCCAGCGGCGTGTAGATGTGGCCGACCCGCTCGTCGGCGTCGTGGTCGGGGTGGCCCCGCTCGGCCATGCCGTGCCCGGAGACGTGCACGGTCTGCTCGGGACGCAGGGTGCCGGAGAAGACCCGGACCAGGGAGACCCGCCCGACGTGCCGGTCGACGGTCGTCCTGACCACCTCGGCGACCAGCGGGCCGTCCGGATCGCAGGTCAGCGGCGGCCGGGGGGAGCCGTCCACCCCGGCGACCGCCGGCAGCTCGTGCTCCAGCGGCGAGGGGAAGCCGGCGGTGAGCACCTCCAGCAGCGCGTCCAGCCCCACGCCGGTCTCGGCGCAGACCGGCACCACCGGGTAGAAGTGGCCGCGGGCGACCGCCTTCTCCAGGTCGTCGACGAGCACGTCGGTGCCGATCTCCTCGCCGGCGAGGTAGCGGTCCAGCAGGGACTCGTCCTCGCTCTCGGCGATGATCCCCTCGATCAGCTCGTTGCGGGACTCGACGATGGCGGGCAGGTGCTCCGGGTCCGGCTCGCGTACCTCGGCCGGCAGGCCGGCGGTGTAGTCGAAGACCCGGCGGGTGATCAGGCCGAGCAGGCCGACGGTGGAGATCCCGTCGTCGCCGAGCATCGGCAGGTAGAGCGGGAGCACGTTGTCGCCGAAGACCCGCTGGCACAGCGCCACGGCCTCGTCGAAGTCGGCGCGCGGGTGGTCCAGCCGGGCCACGGCCACCGCCCGGGGCATGTCGACCGCCGCGCACTCCTCCCAGAGGGCGGCGGTGGCGGCGTCCATCCCGTCGACGGCGGAGACCACGAACAGCGCCGCGTCGGCGGCCCGCAGGCCGGCCCGCAGCTCGCCCACGAAGTCGGCGTAGCCGGGGGTGTCGAGCAGATTGACCTTGACCCCGCCGTGCAGCAGCGGGGCGCAGGCCAGGCTCACCGAGCGCTGCTGGCGTACGGCTGCCGGGTCGTGGTCGCAGACGGTGGTGCCGTCGGCGACGTTGCCGGCCCGGCCGTTCGTGCCGCTCGCCGCGAGCAGCGCCTCGACCAGGGTCGTCTTGCCCGCTCCGGAGTGCCCGACGAGCACCACGTTGCGGATCCTGCCGGGCTCGGTCACCACCGGCGCGCCGCCGGCGGCCCCCTTCTCCTGACTCTTCTGCGCCATGGGGCGCACCTCCCTCAGCCGTGGTTGGTGGCGACCGCCGCGCGCGACGGGGAAGCGGCCCAGTCGGGTTCCGCGGCGACATCCTCCGGTGTGGTGCCGGGTTGCGGGTAATCAACGGGCGGGTGGGTGAGCTGGCTCACGTCCCTGCACCGATCTCACACCCGATCCGGGCCGGCACAAGGCTCCGTCCCCGCGGGTCGCCTGACCGGCCGTACCGCTGCTGCTCCGCGGACCGTTATCGTGGGAGCGCCATGGCGAAGATCTTCCAAGTGTCGGCCCGCGCGGGGATGACCCGTGTCGTCGAGCCGGTCGCACGCCGCCTGCTCCGAGCGGGCGTAACTCCCAACGCGGTCACCGTGGCGGGCACCCTCGGGGTGCTCGTCGGCGCACTCGGCTTCGGTGCCCGCGGTCATCTGGTCGCCGGGGCCCTGATAGTCACCTTCTTCGCGCTCACCGACCTGCTCGACGGGACGATGGCCCGGATGAGCGGGGGCTCGACGAAGTTCGGGGCGTTCCTCGATTCGAGCATGGACCGGGTCGCCGACAGCGCCGTCTTCGGCGCGGTGGCGTACTGGCTGGCGACCCAGCACCAGTACTCGGGCGTCGCCGCCGCGCTGCTCTGCCTGGCCGCCGGCGGGCTGGTCTCCTATGTCAAGGCCCGCGCCGAGGGGCTCGGCATGACCTGCAACGTGGGCATCGCCGAGCGCACCGAGCGGCTGCTCATCGTCGGCGTCGGCGGTCTGCTCACCGGCTTCAACGTCAAGCCCGCGCTGGAGATCGCGCTCTGGCTGCTCGCCGCCGTGTCGATCTTCACCGTCGGCCAGCGCATGACCCACGTCTACCGCCAGGCCCAGCGGGTGCACACCCCGGGCGGGCAGGGGTGAGCGCGACACCCGCGGGTCGGCCGGGGCCGGAGGGCCGGCGCCGGTGAACCTCACCGAGCTCGGCTACATCGCCGGGTGGCGCGTGATCCGCGCGCTGCCCCGGTCCGTCGCGGCGGCGGCGTTCCGGGCGGGCGCCGACCGCGCCCACCGTCGCGGCGGCGGGGGTACGGCCCGACTGCGCGCGAACCTGCGCCGGGTGGTCGGCCCCGACCTGCCGGAGGCCGAGCTCGACGAGCTGGTCCGTCGTGGCCTGCGCTCGTACGCCCGGTACTGGCTGGAGGCGTTCCGGCTGCCCACGCTCAGCCGGGCGGAGACCCTGGCCGGTTTCCGGCTCGACGGCGAGGAGAAGCTCGCCGCCGACGTGGCGGCCGGCCGGGGCGCGGTGGTGGCGCTGCCGCACGCCGGCAACTGGGACGCCGCCGGCGCCTGGGTCGCGGCGACCGGCTGGCCGATCACCACCGTCGCCGAGCGGCTCAAGCCCGAGGGCGTCTACCAGCGCTTCCTCGCCTTCCGACGCAGCCTGGGCATGGAGATCCTGCCCACCCACGGCGGCGAGCGGCCCGCGTTCGACGTGCTGGTCGACCGGGTCCGGGCCGGCACGGTGGTGCCCCTGCTGGCCGACCGGGATCTCTCCGCGCGGGGCGTGGAGGTCGAGTTCTTCGGCCACCGCACCCGGATGCCCCCGGGCCCGGCCCTGCTCGCGCTGCGCACCGGAGCGCCCCTCTACGTCGCCTCGATGTGGTACGAGGCGGACGTGGCGTGCGCCTCGATCGAGGGACCGCTGCCGCTGCCCGGCCCGGAGGAGGGCCCGCTCGACCAGCGGGTCCGGTCGCTGACCCAGCGGATCGCCGACGGTCTGGCGGCGGGCATCGCCCGGCATCCGGAAGACTGGCACATGTTGCAGCGGATGTGGCTGGACCAGCACGGCAGGGGCGGCGACGCGGCCCTGCCCTCCCCGGCCGCCGGACAGGCGTAAGGGAGGCGTTTGCACGTGCGCATCGGCATCGTGTGCCCGTACTCCTTCGACGTGCCCGGTGGGGTGCAGAACCACGTCATGGACCTCGCCGAGGCGCTGATCGGGCTCGGGCACGAGGTGAGCGTGCTCGCCCCGGCCGACGAGGACTCCCCGCTGCCGCCGTACGTGGTGCCGGCGGGACGGGCCCTGCCCCTGCCGTACAACGGCTCGGTGGCCCGCATCGCCTTCGGCCCGGTCTCCACCGCGCGGGTGCGGCGGTGGATCATCCGGGGCGAGTTCGACGTGCTGCACGTGCACGAGCCGCTGACCCTGAGCCTGTCGCTGCTGGCCGTGCTCTCCGCCCGTGGCCCGGTGGTGGCGACCTTCCACACCGCGATGACCCGGTCGCGGGCCCTGGCCGCCGCGCAGGGCGTGCTCCAGATCGTGCTGGAGCGGATCACCGCCCGGATCGCGGTGAGCGCGCTGGCGCGCAAGGTGCAGGTCGAGCACATGGACGGCGGGGCGGTGGAGATCCCCAACGGGGTGGCCGTCGCGAAGTTCAGTCACGCGCAGCCCCTGCCGGGCTGGCCGGGGGAGTGCCCGCCGGGCCGCGACGGGGCGATCGGGTTCCTCGGCCGGTTCACCGAGGCCCGCAAGGGCTTCCCGATCCTGCGCGACGCCTTCGTGGAGCTGACCCGGCAGCGGCCCGGCCTGCGACTGCTGGTGGCCGGCCCCGGCGACGCGGACGACCTGTTCGGCCGGTTCCCGGCCGACCTGCGGGACCGGGTGACCTTCCTCGGGCTGGTCTCCGAGGAGGACAAGGCGCGGATGTTGCGCAGCGTGCACCTCTACGTGGCGCCGAACACCGGCGGCGAGTCGTTCGGCATGATCCTCACCGAGGCGCTCGCGGCGGGCACGACCGTCGTCGCCAGCGACCTCGACGCGTTCCGCCGCGTGCTCGACGGCGGCCGGGCGGGCCGGCTCTTCCCGACCGGGGACCCGGCCGCGCTGCGTACCGCCCTCACCGACCTGCTCGACGATCCCGGCGCCCGGGCCGCGCTGACCGCCTGCGGTGACCAGGTGGTGGCCACCTTCGACTGGCCCGTGGTCGCCCGGCGGGTGCTGGAGGTGTACGCGGCGGCGATCGAGGCCACCGACGGGCGGGTCATGGACACCGAATGGGTGGGGCTGGACTGACGATGTCGAGCTTCTGGTGGGTGCTCGCGGCCCTGGTCGTCGGGCTGGTGGCGGCGTACCTCGTCTGGACCGCCGGGCGGGTCGGCCGGCTGCACGCGCGGGCGGAGCTGGCGGCCCGCGCCCTGGAGGCCCACCTGCTGCGCCGGGCGGCGGCCGCCGCGGTCCTGGCCGAGCGCCGCTACGGCGTCGAGCTGTACGCGGCGGCGCGGATCGCGCTGGACGCCGAGCCCGACGAGCGGGAGGCCGCCGAGAACGACCTCACCCGCCAGTTGCGGGCGGTGGAGCTGGACCCGGCGGATCCGGACTGCGAGACGGTGATCGGCGCCAGCCGGCGGCTCGCCCTGGCCCGTCAGGTGCACACCGACCTGGTCCGCGACGCCCGCGCGGCGCGCAGCCGTCCCCTGGTGCGGCTGTTGCGGATGGGGCGCCGGCAGCCGTGGCCGACCTACTTCGACATCGACGACCCCACCCTGACCGTCCCGGCTGACGTCCCCGCCACCTGACCTCGCGCAGCGGGCGTCCCCGGCGTCGCGGGGACGGACTTCGCGGCAGGGGGCATCGCGGGCGGGGCGGGCGGGGGAGGGACGGACTTCGCATCCGGGAGCAGCGGGGCAGGCGGGGAGGAACCAGGCGGGGGCGGTGATGGCTGCCACAGTGCAGGCCACCATGGGCCTGATTGGCTGTCGGATCGGCGTTGGGACCGTCGTAGCATTTCCGCAGCCACCCCCAGAGCATGTTCGAGGAGCGATGACCCGTGCCCGAAACCACTGCCCAGAACGCTAGCGCCAGCCCCGTCACCGGCACCGCCCGCGTCAAGCGCGGCATGGCCGAGATGCTCAAGGGCGGCGTGATCATGGACGTGGTCAACGCCGAGCAGGCCAAGATCGCCGAGGACGCCGGCGCCGTCGCGGTGATGGCGCTCGAGCGGGTGCCCGCCGACATCCGCGCCCAGGGCGGGGTGTCCCGGATGAGCGACCCCGACATGATCGACGGCATCATCAACGCCGTCTCCATCCCGGTCATGGCCAAGGCCCGGATCGGTCACTTCGTGGAGGCCCAGATCCTCCAGTCGCTCGGCGTCGACTACGTCGACGAGTCCGAGGTGCTGACCCCGGCCGACTTCGCGAACCACATCGACAAGTGGGCCTTCACCGTCCCCTTCGTCTGCGGGGCGACCAACCTCGGCGAGGCCCTGCGCCGGATCACCGAGGGCGCGGCCATGATCCGCTCCAAGGGCGAGGCCGGCACCGGTGACGTCTCCAACGCCACGACCCACATGCGCAAGATCCGCCAGGAGATCCGCCGGCTCAGCTCGCTGCCGACCGACGAGCTGTTCGTGGCCGCCAAGGAGCTCCAGGCGCCGTACGAGCTGGTCAAGGAGGTCGCCGAGAGCGGCAAGCTGCCGGTGGTGCTCTTCACCGCCGGTGGGATCGCCACCCCGGCCGACGCCGCGATGATGATGCAGCTCGGCGCCGAGGGCGTCTTCGTCGGCTCCGGCATCTTCAAGTCCGGCAACCCCGCGCAGCGCGCCGCCGCGATCGTCAAGGCCACCACCTTCCACGACGACCCGGACGTGCTGGCCAAGGTCTCCCGGGGCCTGGGTGAGGCGATGGTCGGCATCAACGTCGACGAGATCCCGCAGCCGCACCGCCTGGCCGAGCGCGGCTGGTGAGCTGCCAGGAGGGGCACCTTCCTGTCGCCTGGTGCACAGGAAGGTGCCCCTCCTGACAAGGCAACCAAGCCGCCACGTCCACCACGAGAGGAACGGCAGATGAGCGACGCACCCGTGATCGGCGTGCTCGCCCTCCAGGGCGACGTGCGCGAGCACGTGGCCGCGCTGGCCGAGGCCGGCGCGGACGCCCGCCCGGTACGCCGTGCGCGGGAGTTGGACGAGGTGGACGGGCTGGTCGTCCCCGGCGGCGAGTCCACCACGATCAGCAAGCTCGCCGACATCTTCGAGCTGCGCGACCCGATCGACAAGCGCATCGCCGACGGCATGCCGGTCTACGGCTCCTGCGCCGGCATGATCATGCTGGCCACCGAGGTCCTCGACGGCCGGCCCGACCAGCGCGGCTTCGCCGGCATCGAGATGACCGTGCGGCGCAACGCGTTCGGCCGGCAGGTCGACTCCTTCGAGGCGCCGGTGGGGGTCACCGGGATCGAGGGCGGCCCGTTCCACGCGGTGTTCATCCGGGCGCCGTGGGTCGAGCGGGTCGGCGACGGCGTCGAGGTGCTCGGCACGGTCACCGAGGGCCCGGCCGCCGGGCGGGTCGTGGCGGTGCGGCAGGGCAACCTGCTGGCCACCTCGTTCCATCCCGAGCTGACCGGCGACGCGCGGGTGCACGCATACTTCGTGGCGATGGTCCGGGCGTCCCGCTGAGTGGCGGCGACGGGTCCTCCACCCGGGAGGGCCCGCCGCCTCAGCCGGCCACCGAGCGCAGGCTCCGGCCGTGGTTCGCCGGAGCACCTGCGCCTGCTCGGGGCCGTCCACGAGGAGGTGGCCCGGACCCAGCCGGCCGGGCTGCGGTTCGTGACGCTCCAACTGGACGACGAGCGGAGCTTCGTGGACATCGCCGTGGCGCCCGAGCTGCCGGGCCCGTTGCCGGAGCTGGAGTCGTTCCGCCGCTACCGGCCCGGCTTGGAGGACCGGTGCGAACAGCGGTCCACCTCCGGGTTCAGGGTGCTGGGCTCGTACGGCTTCGGGTCCTGACCGCAGCCGCGCTTTCGTCCCGTCCGTCCCGTTGCGGGCGGGCGGGGCGGGGCGGCGGCGCGCGGCGCGGGTGACAGCGACTCGCCGGGCGTCGGTAGGATTGCCGAGATTCGGCGGGGCCAGCTGCCCGTCACGGCTTTCCCGCAGGGCTGCCCGGCACCACCGCGTGCGCCGGCGGGAGCGGGGGCGTGCGCGGTCGGTCGATGCAGACGGCGGGTAGCAACGGAGGTAGCAGATGTCCGGCCACTCAAAGTGGGCGACGACCAAGCACAAGAAGGCGGTCATCGACGCCAAGCGCGGCAAGATGTTCGCCAAGCTGATCAAGAACGTCGAGGTCGCCGCGCGCACCGGCGGCGGTGACCCGGCCGGCAACCCGACGCTCTACGACGCCATCCAGAAGGCGAAGAAGAACTCGGTCCCCAACGACAACATCGACCGCGCCGTCAAGCGCGGCTCGGGCCTGGAGGCCGGTGGCGCCGACTGGCAGACCATCATGTACGAGGGCTACGGCCCGAACGGCGTGGCGATGCTCATCGAGTGCCTCACCGACAACCGCAACCGCGCGGCCACCGAGGTGCGCACCGCGCTGACCCGCAACGGCGGCTCGCTCGCCGACGCGGGCTCGGTGTCGTACATGTTCTCCCGCAAGGGCGTCGTGCTCGTCCCGAAGGCCGGCACGACCGAGGACGACGTGATGATGTCGGTCCTCGACGCCGGCGCCGAGGAGGTCAACGACCTGGGCGAGGCGTTCGAGGTGGTCTCCGAGCCGACCGACCTGATCGCCGTCCGCACCGCGCTCCAGGACGCCGGCATCGAATACGAGTCGGCCGAGTCGTCGCTGATCCCGAGCGTCAACGTCCCCCTCGACGAGGAGGGCGCCCGCAAGATCTTCAAGCTGATCGACGTCCTGGAGGACTGCGACGACGTGCAGAACGTCTACGCGAACTTCGACGTGAGCGACGAGGTGATGGAGGCCGTCGGCTGATCCGAGGTCCCCGGCGCGCAGCCCCGCACCGCCGCGACCGCCGTCGACTCCCGGCACCGACCGGGAGCCGGCGGCGGGAGGCGGTGGCCCGCGTGTCGCCGCCGCGCGGGCGCGTGCTGTCCGACGTACGACCGATTTAGCCGGACTCGCGGGGTCCGTGGTCGGGGGTGTGCCGCCCCGCGCTGGCTAGGCTGCGGGCGTGGACCACTCGGGCCGGGCGGAGCGAGACGATGGTCGGGCGGGCGACGGTGGCCGGTTCGCGCCGGGCGATGTCGTGGTCCGGCGCGAGATCCTGCACGGCGAGGTGTGGTTCGGCTGCCCGACGATCTGCGTCGAGGACACGCCCGACCTGCTCGTGCTCTACCTGCCCCCGGGCGCGGAGTTCGGCTTCCCCGAGGCCGGCGGCTTCCCGTGCGGGCGGCACCCGTGGCAGGTCGCCGGGCACCGGGCGTGGAGCGGGCACGGCAAGCTGATGCTGCACCGCCCAGGTGAGGCACACTCCGTGGACGTCTTCTGGACCGGCCCGCAGCGCGCCTTCGCCGGGTGGTACTTCAACCTCCAGGAGCCGTTGCGGCGTACCCCGGTCGGGGTCGACACCCTCGACCACGAGCTGGATCTCTGGTGGGGTGCCGGCGCCGACCGCTACGTCTGGAAGGACGTGGAGATGTTCGCCCAGCGCCTGGAAGAGGGGCGCTACCCGGGGATGGCCGACGCGATCCGGGCCGAGGGCGACCGGATCGCTGCCCTGCTCGACGCGGGGGAGCGCTGGTGGGACGAGGCCTGGTCGACCTGGCGTCCGGACCCGGCCTGGCCGGTGCCGGCCCTGCCGTCCGGCTGGGACACGGTCCCACCGCCCCGCTGATCGTCGGCCGCCGCGACCGACGTCGCGCCGGCCGCATCCGCCGCCGTTGCGCCGGCGGGGCCCCCGCCCCCCGGCGCCCGCGCGCAGCCCCGCCGCGTGACGCGCCCCCCCCCCCCCCCCCCCCCCCAGGGGCCCGCCGCCCACCCCGCCCCCCCCCCCCCCCCCGCGCCCCCCCCCCCCCCCCCCGGCCCCCCCCCCCCCCCCCCCCCCCGCGCCCCCGCCCCCCCCCCCCCCCCCCGGCGCCGGCGCTCAGCCCAGCGTCTTCTCGCGCGACCGCCACGCCGCCCGCACCGAGGTGCGGCCGTTGGTGCGCAGCAGCGAGCCCTCGTACACCCGGGCCCCGGCGGCCACGAACGCGGCGGCCGCGACCAGCAGCAGGGCCAGGGACACCAGCGGCTCCCAGCCGGCCGCGTCCCCGGTGAACAGCCGCAACGGCATGGCCGTCGGCGCGGAGAACGGCACGTAGGACAGCACCCGCATGGCCGTCGCGTTGTCGTTCAGGAAGATCACCGCGAAGAACGGCAGCATGACCGCGAGCTGCACCGGCGTCGACACGCCGGCGATGTCCTCCTGGCGGTTCACCAGTGCACCGGCCGCCGCCCACATGGCCGCGACCAGCACGAAGCCGAGCAGGAAGAACGGCAGGAACCAGCCGATCGCCGGGGCCAGCAGCGAGAGCAGCCCGCCGCTGTCGCCGAACTGCACACCGACCAGGGCGACGAGGGCGACCAGGGCGATCTGCCCGAGGGCCAGCACCGTGCCGGCGATCATCTTGCCGGCCAGCAACGCCCGTACCGGCACCGCGGCGACCAGGATCTCCACGATCCTCGTCTGCTTCTCCTCGACGATGCTCTGCGCGATCTGCACGCCGAAGGTCTGCGAGGTGACGAAGAAGATGAACGCGAAGGCGAACGGCACCAGGAAGGCCACCACCGGGTCCACCGCGTCGGGGTCCAGCAGCCGGACCGCGGGCTGCGTGCTCAGCGCCGCCACCACGTCGTCGGGGGCCTCGTCCATGGCCAGCACCGCCGGCCCGGAGACCACCGCGGCGTCGACGTCGCCATCGCGTACGGCCTGCTCGGCGGCGCGGTCGTCGGGGACCGTACGGACCTCCAGCCCCGCCTCGCGCAGCGGGCCGGCCGCCGACGCGGTCACCGCCACGCTCGACGGGCCGCCGGAGAGCAGCGGCGGCAGGATGGTCGCGGCGGCGGCGATCAGCAGGAAGAACAGGGTGCTGAACAGGAAGGTGCGGTCGCGCAGCTTGACCCGGATCTCCCGGGCGGCGACCAACCGGGTGGCCTGCATCGTGTTCACTGGGCGACCTCTCGGAAGATCTCGGTGAGGGAGGGGCTGACCGGGCGGAACGCGCGGACCGGGCCGCGCGCCAGCGCCGCGTGCAACACCGGCTGCTCGTCCGCGCCGGGCGCGAGGTCGAACACGGCGCGCGCGCCGTCCAGGTCGACGAGGGTCACCCCCGGCTGGTCCCGCAGCCAGCCGGCGTCGGTCTCCACCACCAGCTCGTACCGGGGCACGGTGTACGTCGCGCGCAGCTCCTCCCGGCTGCCGGCGGCCCGGATCACGCCGCCGCCGATGATCACCAGGTCGTCGCAGAGCCGCTCGACGACGTCCAGCTGATGGCTGGAGAACAGCACCGGCGCGCCCGCGGCGGCCCGCTCCCGCAGGACCGCCACGACCGTGTCCACGGCCAACGGGTCGAGCCCGGAGAACGGCTCGTCGAGCACCAGCACCTCGGGGTCGTGCACCAGGGCGGCGGCGATCTGCGCGCGCTGCTGGTTGCCCAGCGACAGCGTCTCCAGCAGGTCGTCGCCGCGCTCGGCGAGCCCGACCCGCTCCAGCAGCGCGTCCGTGTTGCGTCGCGCCGCGGCGGCGGTCATCCCGTGCAGCCGACCCAGGTAGGTCACCTGTTCCCGGACGCTCATCTTCGGGTAGAGGCCACGTTCCTCCGGCATGTAGCCGAAGCGCTGGCGGGCCTGCCGGCTCAGCGGAGCGCCCTGCCAGGTGATCTCGCCGGCGTCCGGGGCGAGCACCCCGAGGATGATCCGCATGGCGGTGGTCTTGCCAGCGCCGTTGCCGCCCACGAAGCCGGTCATCCGGCCGGCGGCCACGTCGAAGGACACGTTCTGGAGCACCCGCCGGTCGCCGAAGCTGCGGTCGACGCCGTCGAGGCGGAGCACATTGGTCACGGCGTCCACGCTAGATCGCCGGCCGCGCCCCGCCGTCCGCCCCGAGATCGAGCACGCCGTCCCCCTCATGGCGGAGCCGGGTCAGCCGCCGGGACGCACCACCCCGTGTTCGTACGCGAAGACCACCGCCTGCACCCGGTCGCGCAGGCCCAGCTTGGCGAGCACCCGGCTGACGTGGGTCTTCACCGTCGCCTCGCCCAGGTGCAGCTCGGCGGCGATCTCGGCGTTGCTGGCGCCGCCGGCGACCAGGACCAGGACCTCCCGCTCGCGGGGGGTGAGGTCCCGCAGCGCCGCCTCGGGAGTCGTCCTCGGGCTGCCCGGCGGGCCGGGCTCGCCGGGGCGGGCGAAGGTGGCGATCACCCGCCGGGTGAGTTCCGGGGCGAGCAGACCGTCGCCCCGGGCGAGCACCCGGATCGCCTCGATCAGGGCCTCCGGGGTGCCGTTCTTGAGCAGGAAGCCGCTGGCCCCGGCGCGCAGCGCGGCGAACAGGTAGTCGTCCCGGTCGAACGTGGTGAGGATCAGTACGGCCGGCCCGCCCGGCCCGTCCTGCCCGGCCGTGATCCGGCGGGTGGCCTCCAGCCCGTCGACCCCGGGCATCTCGACGTCCATCAGCACGACGTCCGGACGCAGCGCCCGGGCCATGCTGGCGGCGCGCTCCCCGTCGGCGGCCTCCCCGACGACCTCGATGTCGTCCTCCACCTCCAGGATGACCCGGAAGCCGGTGCGGACCAGGTGCTGGTCGTCGGCGAGCAGCACCCGGACCGGACGGTCGGTCCCGGGCACCTCGTGTCCGGCGCTCACGCGGGCCGCCCCGCCGGCAGCGGCAGCGGGAACCGGGCGCGTACCCGCCAGCCGCCGCCGGCGCGCGGGCCGACCTCCAGCGCGCCGCCGTGGGTGGCGACCCGCTCGCGCATCCCGACCAGGCCGAGCCCGTCGGCGTTCGCCGGGCGGGTCGCCCGTCCGTCATCGGTCACGTCGACCTCCACCTCGTGTGCCAGGTAGCGGATCCGCACGTCGAGCGCGCTCGCGCCCTCGGCGTGCTTGAGCGTGTTCGTCACGGCCTCCTGGGCCACCCGGTACGCGGCCTGCGAGACCGACTCCGGCAGCGGTGTCGGGTCCCCGTACACGCCCATGGTGGCCCGCAGCCCGGCCTCGCGGGCGCGCTCGACCACGGCCGCGATCTGGTCGACTCCGGCGGGTCCCGGCTGCTCCGGGCGGTCCGGGCCGCCGTCGCGGGCGCGGAGCAGGCCGAGCATCCGGCGCAGCTCGTCGACGGCCGTTCGGGCGGTCTCCTCGATCGCGCTCAGCGCCGCGCGGGCCTTGACCGGGTCCTTGTCGAACACCCGGCGGGCGGCGGACGCCTGCACCCCCATCACCGACACGTGGTGGGCGACCACGTCGTGCAGCTCCCGGGCGATGCGGACCCGCTCGCCCACCACCGCGTGCTCGCGGATCTCGGCCTGCGAGCGGCGCAGCTCCTCGGCCCGTGCCTGCACCTCGTGCTGCCGCCGGGCGGCCAGCCACGCCGTCTCCCCGAAGAAGTACGCGAACCCGAAGTAGAGGCCGTTGACCAGCACCCCGTTCACCATGGCCGCGAGCAACGGGGGCACGGGCCCGACGGCGCGGGCGAACGCGTCCGGGGGGATGGTGGTGTAGGTGGTGGCGTAGTAGACCCCGAGCCACAGGAACATGGTGGCGATGACGCCGATCCGCAGTCGCCGGGACAGCCGCCGTTCCCGGCCCCACGCGCCCAACGTGTAGAGGGCGGCGAACAGCGCCCACGAGGCGAGCTGCGTCTCCGGGGCGGAGCGGGCCTGCGCGGCGATGAACGCGATCGAGACCACCAGCGTGACGGCGGCGGGGAACCGGCGTCGCCAGATCAGCGGCAGGGTCACCGCGACGGTCCAGAAGATCTGTTCCGGGCCGGACGGCGGCGGGCCGAGCAGGAACGCTCCGGTGCTGCGGGCCAGGGTCAGGCTGAACAGCGCCAGGACGGTCGCGGCCAGCCCGGTGTAGACGTCCAGCCGGCGCTGCTCCGGGGTGGGCCCGGGGCGCCGCCAGCCCTCGTCGGTGTCGCTGTTCATCCGGGTCAGGATCTCATCCCGCCGGTCGCCCCCGGTCCGGCACCCGGCCGGGGCGGCCCGGCCCCGTTGCGGTGCCGGCACGCGTCACGGCCCGGCACGCGTGGCGCGCCGGGCCGTGACGGTGGTGGATCAGGTGCGGTTGCGCCACGTCTTGACGGCGCTGTCGAGGATGTCCCAGAGCGTCACCAGCACCGTGCCGGCGATCACGGCGGTCGCCACCAGGTTCAGGTTGTCGCCCTCGCCGAGCCACTCGAAGCGGGCCACGAACTCGGGGTTGAGCAGCCGGTCGGTCGACATCAGCCAGACCACCGGCCCCGCGAACGCCAGGCCGAGCACCGCGTTGACCGCGACCAGCGGCCAGGTCCAGCGCCCGACCCGGTACTTGGCGAACTCCAGGCCGATCGTGGCCACCAGCACCGCGATCAGGAACGGCAGCCAGAAGCTCCACAGGGCCGGGTCGAGGATCGGCAGGTTCTCGCCGTCGTCGGTGGGCACGAACGAGCGGAAGTGCTGCATCGGCAGGTACGCGATGACCAGCGCCAGGAAGGTGACCGAGGCGGCGATGTCGGTGAGGGTGATCTGCCGGTCGGTCGTGTCCTCCGGGAGCTGGTCGACGCTCCACCTGGGCAGGTGCAGGGGGGTCTTGGTGCGCTCCAGCACCGCGAAGACCACGGTCACCCAGAAGGCGATCTGGACGGCCACCTGGAAGGCGGTGGTGATGCCCGCGCCGATCCCCTCGCCCGCGTTGCCGCCGTCGGCGACCCTGAGCAGGCCGGCCAGCACGCCGACCAGGGCCGGGATGAAGCTGAGCAGCAGCTTCATCAGCCGCGACCAGGCCAGGTAGTAGGCCGGTCCGATGAGCTGCAACCGGCGGTCGGCGTAGCGGGCGGCGAGCTTGTCCGGGTCGCCCAGCTCCGTGAGCACCTCCCGCTCGGCGACGGCGGTGTCCTGCCCGCCGGCCGTACGGCCCTCGACCATGTCCGCGATCGAGGCGCGCAGCTCGGTGGCGATCTCCGCGCGGCGCGCGACCGGCACCGAACGCAGGGTCGCGGCGAGGTATCGGTCGGTCAGGGTGGTCATCGGTTGGCTCCTTCGATCAGCCCGGTCAGGGAGGTCTGCACTGTGGCGAGGTCGGTGAGGAGTCGGCCCAGCACCGACTCGCCCTCCTCGCTGGTCCGGTAGAACTTGCGTGGCCGGCTCTCCTCGGTGTTCCACTCGCTGGTCAGCAGCCCCTGCTCCTCCAGCCGCCGCAGCAGCGGGTAGAGCGTGTTGGCGTCGACCGGAAAGCCGTGGTCGGAGAGGCGTTGCAGCAACGCGTAACCGTAGTCGGGACGGCGCAGCGCGACGAGGCTCGCCACCACCACGGTGCCCCGACGCAACTCCTGGAGGTGCGTTCGCAGGATCTCATCGCTAACCATGCGTCACACCATACTGTGTGCCACACACCATTGTCCACTGCTACATCATCGTGTGCGTCAACATCAGTGTGTTCGGGCGAAACGGACGGCGGCGGGCCCTCGGAGGGGTCCGCCGCCGTGGATGCCGGTCGCTCAGCAGGACCGGCCCTCCCGGAAGCCGCGCTCGACGACGGACGCCGGCCCGACCTGGAGGTAGCCGACCCCCGGCCGGATCGGGTGGCCGGTGAACAGCTCCACCCGGGAACCGACGCGCACCAGATAGGCCGAGGCGTCGTCCGCGTCGTTGCGGATCAGCGAGCCCCGCGGGCCGTAGATCTCCTCCAGGGCGGCGAAGGACATGCCCACCCCCGCGCCGGCGGGCGTGCGCGGCGGCGCGGTGGCGGTGCCCACCTCCACCAGCCGCCCGTCGCGGAAGGCCAGCAGGATCTTCCCCGCCCAGGCCCCGGTGACGCCGGCACGGACCGTGCCGTCGCAGTCGGGAGCCACCCAGTCGATGAGGCCGGCCGCCGACAGGCGAGCCAGGCCGGCTCCGATCCGGAACGGCCCGGCGCCCCGGACACTGATGAGCCGGACCTCGTCGGGATCGGCGGCAGCCGGGCGGGCGGCGCCGTCCGTATCCGTGCCGAGGCGGCCGTCGGCACGTGCGGACAGGTTCCCGGCGACGGCGGCCGGCCTGGGCGCGGCGGCGGCCGGTGCCGCCGCGGTGATCGGCACGAGCCCGGCCGTGGCCAGCAGGGCGGTGACGACGGTGTACGAGAGACGGTGCACGGGGATCTCCTCCTCCGGAGTGCGGGTGTCCTTGTCCTGTTGGTCACCCGTCCGGCCGGATCGGTTCGTCGGGTTCCCGACCGATGCGCCCCCGACCGATGCGCCAGACCGATGCGCCCCGCCCGGTGCGGCCCGGCCCGCCCGACGCGCCGAGCCCGCGTGGCGTCGCGGGCTGCCCCCGGCCCGCAGTGCCGTCTACTGTCGAGGCGGAACGGCGACCGGCGGTGCCGGTGTCGGGGGTGGTGCGGTGACCAGTCCGGGGCGGATCGGGCCCTACCGGGTCGAGCGACTTCTGGGCACGGGGTCGTTCGCGACGGTGTGGCTGGCCCACGACCCGATGCTCGACTCCCGGGTGGCGATCAAGGTGCTGGCCGAGAACTGGCACCACGACCTGCGGGTACGGGAGCGCTTCCTGGACGAGGCCCGCCTGCTGCGCCGGCTCGACGACGCGCGGCTGGTCCGCGTCCACGCGGTCGGCGAGCTGGCCGACGGCCGGCCGTACTCGGTGCTGACCTGGGCCGACGGCGGCAGCCTGCGCGACCGGCTGGCGGCCGGGCCGATGCCGGCGCCCGCCGCCCTGGAGTTGCTGGCCGAGATCGCCGCCGGCGTCGCCGTCCTGCACCGGCACGGCGTGGTGCACCGCGACCTGAGCCCGGGCAACGTCCTGTTCCGCTCCGGCCCGGACGGCGAGCGGGTGCTGATCGCCGACCTCGGGCTGGCCAAGGCCCTCGCCGCAGCCTCCGGTCTCACCGCCCGGGCCGGCACCCCCGGCTACATGGCCCCGGAGCAGGACGACCCGTTCGCCATCGTCGGCACCCGCGCCGACGTGTACGCGCTGGGCCGGCTCGGCCTCCGCCTCCTCGCCCCGGCCGCCGACGCCGGTGCCGCCCCCGGCACCGTCGCCCAGGCGGCGGGCGGGGCGGGTGGGGGCGCCCCGCCGGAGGTGGCCGCGGTCCTGCGGCGGGCCACCGCGCCCCGGGCGGCGGACCGGTACCCGGACGCCACCGCCTTCCGCGCCGCCCTGCGCCGCCCCGCCCCGGCTGCCTCCGCCCCGGCTGCCTCCGCCCCGGCCGCTCCCGCGCCGGCCGCCTCCGACCCGGCCGTCCCCGACCCGGCCGTCCCCGTGCCGGCCGTCCCCGTGCCGGCTGCCCCCGTGCCGGCCGCCGCCGCCCCGGCCGCTCCCGCTCCGGCCGCCGGGACGGTCAGGCATCCGGTCCGGCGGGCGCGCTCGGAGGGGCGGCCGGTCGCCCGGCGGCGGCTCGGCGTGCTGGCGCTGGGGGTCCTGACCCTCCTGGCAACCGGGTCCACCGCCGGCGACGACACGGCGGGCCGGCGGGACGCCGGAAGCTGGACGAGCGGGCCGCTCACCGTCGCGCTGCCGCCCGGGTGGCGGGCCACCGGCACCGGCTGGGCCGGCCGGTACGGGCCCGACGGCCGGCTCGAACCGGCCCTGGTGATGTCGCCCGACCCGCACCGGTGGGCGGCCGACCCCACCGTGCCGGGTGCCTTCGTCGGGCTGTCCACCAGCATCGCCGGGCGCACCAGCCCGGCGGGATTCGTCGCCGAGCGTCCCCATGCGGCGTGTGCCGCCGCGCCCGTACGCCGCACCCGGCAGGCGGGCGTGGACTGGGTGGTGGCCCGGTTCACCTGTGACCAGGGGCGGCCCGAGGTGGTCGAGGCCGCCGGGCTCGCACCCGGCCGCGCCGGCCTGGTCTACGTGCAGATCACGCCCCCGGCCGGCAGCCGGGCCGACTTCGTCGACGCGCTGCTGGCCGGGGTGAGGGTGAGCTAGTGCCCGCGTCGCGCGGCCTCGAACCCGGTGGTCCGCGCCGCGCGGGGCGGTGGTGGCCGCCGAGCCGAGGCCCTAGCTCTCCCGGGGACCGCCCCGTTCCGCGCGCTCCCCGGCCCGGTCCCCGCGCGGAGCGGACGCCCCGGGGGCGTACGCCGGCGCCGGCGCGCCGCCGCCCTCCGTCGGTGCTAGCGCACCACCACCGTGACCGTGTGCGTCGTACCGCCCTGGGGGATCAGCACGTCCACCGTGCCGGGGCGGACGAACCGGATGTCGACCACCCCCGCCTCGTAGTTGCGGGAGACCAGGTCCTCCCGGTCCACGCCGACCTCACCCGGTCCGATGCCGATGATCCGCAGCACCCCGCCGGTCGCGAAGCAGAGCGAGCGCAGCAGCGCCAGCTCGGTCTCGGCCAGCACCAGGTCGTGGCGTACCGCCCCGAAGCAGGTGCCGGGCAGCTCGCCCGGCGAGCGCGTCGCGGTCGGCGTACGCCCGGCGGCGGTCGTGGGGGGAGCAGCCGGCGGGGGCCGGCGGGACGGCGGGACGACGGCCGACGTGTCCGGCGGACGGCCTGGCGTGCTCGGCGACGGCGGGGAGGCCGACGGTGGGAGGGCCGACGGGGAGGGCGAGGCCGGGCCGGGGGAGCGGGAGGCCGGCGCCTGCACGGGCAGCGGGGAGACGGGAGCGTCCCCGCCGCCGCACCCCGCGAGCGGCACGGCCACGGTCACGGCGACCACCGCGATCCCGGCGAGTCGCGGCGCGGAGAACCGCGAGCCGCCGGAGCCGCGCGGCGCGCCCCGGCGGCGGTCCGTCGCCGTCATCGCCGGCCCTCGCCGGCGGCGGGCTCACCGGAGAGCCGGTGGCGCAGCTGCCGGCGGGCCTCGTGGATCCGCGACTTGACGGTGCCCTCGGGTACGCCGAGCAGGCCGGCGATCTCCCGGTAGCCCAGCCCCAGGACGTCACGCAGGGTCACCGCCTCGGCGAGTTCGGGGCGCAGCGCGTCGAGCGCGTCGAGCAGGTCCAGCCGGGTGCCGGCGACCACGCTCGTGCGGCGCGGGTCCACCGGCTCCGGCAGCGGCACGCCGCCGGCCTCCACCAGCCAGCGCCGCCGCAGCACCCGGTACGTCGAACGGGCCCGGTTGGCCGTCAGCCGGTACAGCCAGGTGTGGAACGACGAGCGGCCCTCGAACCGGCCGATGCCCCGGGCCAGCGCGAGCAGCGCGTCCTGGCACGCCTCCTCGGCGTCCTCCCGGTTCGGCAGCAGACGGGCGCAGAGCCGCAGCACCTCCGGGCGGACCGCGACCAGCAGCGCGTCGAGCGCCGCGGGATCGCCGCGCGCCGCCGACTCGACCAGCTCCTCGACACCGTCCGGGAGGGGCATCAGGTCGTCCAATGCTCGCCGGATACCGTCCGCCCAGGCTACGGCCGCCGCCGCCGGTGGGGGCGCCCCGAGTCCGGGAACCGACTGCCGGAGGCCGTCGTGGGCCCCGCCGAGCGTCGGCGGCCCGCGCGAGGCGGGGTGGTCGGAGAGACCCGTGCCACCCCGGCCCGGCCCGTCCGCGCGGCGTCTGGAGCCGCGTTCGGCGGCGGCGATAGGGTAGGCCGTCCGAGCTCGACCATCCCATGAACCGACCCGGGGGGCGCCACGCATGGGCGATTCGTTCGCGCATCTGCACGTGCACACGGAGTACTCGATGCTCGACGGGGCGGCCCGGCTGAAGGACCTCTTCGCCGAGGTCAAGCGGCAGGGCATGCCGGCGGTGGCGATGACCGACCACGGCAACATGCACGGCGCGAACGACTTCTACAAGCAGGCGATGGCCGCCGGCGTCACCCCGATCCTCGGCATCGAGGCGTACGTGGCGCCCGAGTCGCGGTTCCACAAGCAGCGGGTGAAGTGGGGCCGGCCGGAGCAGAAGAGCGACGACGTCTCCGGCAGCGGCGGCTACACCCACATGACCATCTGGGCGAAGAACAAGACCGGCCTGCACAACCTCTTCAAGCTGACCAGCCGGTCGTACACCGAGGGGTTCTTCGTCAAGTGGCCGCGGATGGACGCGGAGCTGCTCGCCGCCAACGCCGACGGGTTGATGGCCACCACCGGCTGCCCCTCCGGCGAGGTACAGACCCGGCTGCGCCTGGGCCAGTACGACGAGGCGCTCAAGGCCGCCGCGCGGTACCAGGAGATGTTCGGCAAGGAGAACTACTTCCTGGAGGTCATGGACCACGGCATCAGCATCGAGAGCCGGGTCCGCCAGGAGCTGCATGACATCTCCCGCAAGCTGGACATCCCGCCGGTGGTCACGAACGACTCGCACTACACCCACGAGTCGCAGGCCGAGGCGCACGACGTGCTGCTCTGCGTGCAGACGGCGGCGAACGTCGCCGACCCGAACCGGTTCCGGTTCGACGGCAGCGGCTACTACATCAAGTCCGCCGACGAGATGCGCGCCGTCGACAACTCCGATTTCTGGCTGGAGGGCTGCCGCAACACCCTGCTGGTGGCCGAGAAGGTCGACCCCGCCGGGATGTTCGAGTTCCACAACCTGATGCCCCGCTTCCCGGTCCCGGACGGGGAGACCGAGGAATCCTGGTTCCGCAAGGAGACCTTCGCCGGGCTGGAACGGCGCTACCCCGGCGGCATCCCCGAGGGGCACGTCAGGCAGGCCGAGTACGAGCTGGGCGTCATCATCCAGATGGGCTTCCCGTCGTACTTCCTCGTGGTCGCCGACTTCATCCAGTGGGCGAAGAACCAGGGCATCGCCGTGGGCCCGGGCCGTGGCTCGGCCGCCGGCTCGCTGGTCGCGTACGCGCTGGGCATCACCGACCTCGACCCGATCCAGCACGGCCTGATCTTCGAGCGGTTCCTCAACCCCGAGCGCGTCTCCATGCCGGATGTCGACATCGACTTCGACGAGCGCCGGCGCGGCGAGGTGATCAAGTACGTCACCGACAAGTGGGGCGAGGACAAGGTCGCCCAGATCGCCACCTTCGGCACGATCAAGGCGAAGGCCGCGATCAAGGACTCGGCCCGGGTGCTCGGCTACCCGTACGCGGTGGGCGACCGGATCACCAAGGCGATGCCCCCGGCGGTGATGGGCAAGGACATCCCCCTGGAGGGCATCTTCGACCCGAAGCACCCCCGCTACGCCGAGGCCGGCGAGCTCCGGGGCATGTACGAGGCGGAGTCGGACGTCAAGAAGGTCATCGACACGGCCCGGGGTATCGAGGGGCTGATCCGGCAGACCGGCGTGCACGCCGCCGGCGTCATCATGTCCGCCGAGCCGATCATCGACCACATCCCGCTGATGCGCCGGGACTCCGACGGGGTCATCATCACCCAGTTCGACTACCCGACGTGCGAGTCGCTCGGGCTGTTGAAGATGGACTTCCTCGGCCTGCGCAACCTGACGATCATCGACGACGCGGTGAAGAACATCCAGCTCAACCACGGCAAGGAGCTGGAACTGCTGGCGCTGCCGCTGGACGACAGGGCCGCGTACGAGCTGCTGGCCCGGGGCGACACCCTGGGCGTGTTCCAGCTCGACGGCGGGCCGATGCGCTCCCTGCTGCGGATGATGAAGCCGGACAACTTCGAGGACATCTCCGCCGTCCTCGCGCTCTACCGGCCCGGCCCGATGGGCGTCGACTCGCACACCAACTACGCGCTGCGCAAGAACAACCTCCAGGAAATCTCCCCGATCCACCCGGAGCTGGAGGAACCGCTGCGCGAGATCCTCGCGCCCACCTACGGCCTGATCGTCTACCAGGAGCAGGTGCAGCGCGCCGCGCAGATCCTCGCCGGCTACACCCTCGGCCAGGCCGACCTGCTGCGCCGCGCGATGGGCAAGAAGAAGAAGGAGATCCTCGACAAGGAGTTCATCCCCTTCCGGGACGGCTGCCGGGAGCGGGGCTACTCGGACGAGGCGATCCAGAAGGTCTGGGACGTGCTGGTCCCGTTCGCCGGCTACGCCTTCAACAAGGCGCACTCGGCGGCGTACGGGCTGGTGTCGTACTGGACCGCGTACCTGAAGGCGCACTACCCGGCCGAGTACATGGCGGCGCTGCTCACGTCCGTCGGCGACGACAAGGACAAGATGGCGCTCTACCTGTCGGAGTGCCGCCGGATGCGCATCCAGGTGCTGCCGCCGGACGTGAACACCTCCGCGGGGCCGTTCACCCCGGTCGGCAAGGAGATCCGGTTCGGCCTCGGCGCGGTGCGCAACGTCGGCGCGAACGTGGTCGCCGCGATCATGCGCTGCCGGGACGAGAAGGGCGAGTACGCCGACTTCTACGACTTCCTGTCGAAGGTCGACGCCGTGGTCTGCAACAAGAAGACCATCGAATCGCTGATCAAGGCCGGGGCGTTCGACTCGCTCGGGCACTCCCGCAAGGCGCTGCTCACGGTGCACGCGGAGGCGATCGACGCGTACGCCGACGTCAAGCGCAAGGAGGCCGTCGGCCAGTACGACCTCTTCGGCGCCGGGTTCGGCGACGCGGAGACCAACAGCACCACGGTGATGCCGGTCATCGGCGACGGGGAGTGGGACAAGCGCGACAAGCTCGCCTTCGAACGCGAGATGCTCGGCCTCTACGTCTCCGACCACCCGCTGTTCGGCCTGGAGCACGTCCTCGGCGCGGCGGCGGACTGCACCATCGCCTCCCTGTCCGAGGAGGGCACCGTCCCGGACGGGGCCGTGGTCACCCTCGCCGGCATCCTCTCCGGGGTGCAGCGGCGCGTCACCAAGCAGGGCCGGGCCTGGGCGTCGGCCACCCTGGAGGACCTCGCCGGCGGCGTGGAGACCCTCTTCTTCCCCAACACCTACGAGGTGATCGGGCAGTACATCGCCGAGGACGCCATCGTGGTGGTGAAGGGGCGGGTGGACCGGCGCGACGACACGCCCCGGATCATGGCGATGGACATGTCCATGCCGGACGTCAGCAGCACCCCGGGGAGCAAGCCGATCACCCTGACCATCCCGGTGCACCGGTGCACCCCGCCGCTGGTGGAGCGGCTCAAGGAGACCCTGGTGCTGCATCCGGGCGACACCGAGGTGCACGTCAAGCTGCTCAACGGCGGCCGGACCACCACCCTGCGGCTGGGGCCGTTCCGGGTGGCGGCGACCACCGCGCTGATGGGCGACCTGAAGAGCGTCCTCGGCCCCGCCAACGTCAGCTGACGCCGCCGGTCCTCGGGCTCGCCAGTCGGCGGACCCGCGGCGGATGCGGCATGATCGCGGGCATGACCGTGCCCGCCGGGGAGGCCGTCGCGAGCCCGCTGCGGGTCCGCGACCTGGTGCCGGACTTCCTGGCGTACGCGCGCCGCGCCGCGCACGTCCCCCGGCAGCGGTGGGCGGAGCTGTGGCGGACGCACTACCTGGCACCCCACCGCGACCTGTACGCGACGCTGGACCGTCAGGGCGACTGGTCCGGGGTGGACGACCTCGAAGGTGTCCTGGAACGGCTGCACGGGCGGGAGGCGGTGTTCGCCGCCCGCGCGGAACGGCTGGCCGCGCTGCTGCCCGCCACCGTCGCCGGGGTGGGCCGGGCGATGCGCCGCTGCGGCTACCTGGTCGGCCTGGAACTGGCCCGGCTCCTGCGCGAGCGCCATCCGCTGCACGAGATCGCCGCCTGGGACCTCGACCGAGGGCTCGACGAGGTGCGACGAGGTCTGCACGTCCTGCGCGCGGCGACCTGAACCAGCGCCCGGGGCCGCGAGCGCGGGATTGGCCATCCCGGTACGCGGCGCGGGTGGCTAGCGTCGGTGAGGTGGAGATCGCACAGGCGCAGAAGTTGTGGCAGCCGCAGCCGGGTTGGCTGAACACCGCCAGCTACGGCCTCCCGCCCGATCCGGTGTGGGACGCGGTGCAGGAGGCGTTGACCGACTGGCGGGCCGGGCGCACGTCGTGGGAGGGCTGGGGCCAGGCCACCGAGCGGGCGCGGGCCGCCTTCGCCAGCCTGGTCGGGGTGCCGGTCGCCGACGTCGCGGTCGGCAGCACGGTCTCGCAGCTGCTGGCCCCGGTCGCCGCCGCCCTGCCCGCCGGCGCGACCGTCGTGGTGCCGGAGGTCGAGTTCACCTCCAACCTCTTCCCGTGGCTGGTGCAGGTCGAGCGGGGCGTGCGGGTGCGCACCGTGCCGCTGGCCGGGCTCGTCGACGCGATCGACGCCGACACCGACCTGGTCGCGTTCAGTCTGGTGCAGTCGGCCGACGGCGCGATCGCCCCGTACGCCGACGTGGTCGCGGCGGCCCGGGCGCACGGCGCGTTCGTCGCGGTCGACGCCACCCAGGCGTGCGGCTGGCTGCCGTTCGACGCGAGCCTCGCCGACCTGGTCGCGGTCGGCGCGTACAAGTGGCTGATGGCACCGCGCGGCTCCGCGTTCGCCTACCTGGCGCCCGCGCTGCGGGAGCGGCTGCGCCCCGACGCCGCCGGCTGGTACGCGGGGGACGACCCGCACGCCTCCTACTACGGCCCGCCGCTGCGCCTGGCCGGCGACGCGCGCCGGTTCGACATCTCGCCAGCGTGGTTCAGCTGGGTCGGCACGGCCCCCGCACTGGAACTGCTCGCCGAGATAGGCGTGCCGGCCGTGCACGCGCACGACGTCGCCCTGGCCAACCGGTTCCTCGCCGGGCTGGGCCGGCCGCCGGGGGAGAGCGCGATCGTCGCGGTGGAGGTGCCGAGCGCGGCGGAGCGGCTGGAGCGGGCCGGCGTCCGGGCGGCGGTCCGTGCCGGCCGGGTGCGGGCGTCCTTCCACGTCTACTCCACCGAGGCCGACGTCGACCTCGCCCTGGACGCGCTCACCGGCTGAAGCCGGGGCGGCCAAGGGCGGGTCGACGCCGGCCGGCCGTCACTTGGCGCCGGTGATGATCCCGGGGTTGATGCAGAGGCCGGGGTTGCTGCCGTTGCGTTCGGCGATCTCCAGGCACCGCGACACCTTGTCGACCTTCGCGTTGGTCTCGGTGATCTGCTTCTGGATGGCGGCGTTCTTCCGGTCCTGCTCCAGGTTGCGGGTCTGGGCGAGCTTGTCCTGGAAGGCCTTGATGTTGCCCTCGGTCTTGTCGTCGTGGTTGACCCGGGTGATGGTCACCGACAGGATGTCGACGTCGCTGGAGAGCCGCGACTCGGCGCTGGTCTTGATGCTCTCGGCGAAGGGCTTCAGGTCCACGTTCAGGCTGCCGGTGCTCGAGTCGATCTTCTCCAGCGGGTTGTAGGTGGCGAAGGCGTCGTTGACGGCGCTGTCGAGCTGCACGCCCACCCGCTGGCCCCGGAAGCTGTCGAAGTCGCCCTTGTAGTCCATGAACTGCTTGGGCGCGTTCTCCGGCTTGACCTGCCACTCGACGAGCACCTCGACGCAGGCGTCGGCGAGGGTGCCGGTGCGGACCCGCACGCAGTGGTCGCCGCCGATGTGGTCGTACTTCTGCCGGCCGGCGTCCCACTCGCCGACCTTCTGCCACGGTGCCACCCACTTCAGGCCGGAGCCGGTGACCTTCCCCGTCGGCTTGCCGAAGCTGGTGACGATGCCGACCGAACGGATCGGCACGGAGTGGGCGCTGGAGCCGATCGTGAACACGGCCGCGCCGACGAGGCAGGCGACCGCAGCCAGGGTGGCGGTCCCCTTCGTCGACGTCTTCGAGGCGGCGAGCGCCAGCAGGCCGGAGATCGCCAGGCCGACGGAGAAGATGATCGCAACAGTGAAGCCGAAGGGCATTTCGCTCGGCACCTTTCGCGGGAGGGGGCCATCACCCTAGGGGCACCGGTCAAGGCGAAACGCAGGTGGGGCGCGGCCGTGGCGCGCCCACATGACGTGGTACGCGGTGGCTCGACAGTCACCGCCGTCGATTCCGGCGGGCGGGGTGGCCGGGCGGCGGGGTGGCGTTCCCGCACGGTCGGGCGCCCCGGAATGTGGCTGTCATCGACATAGTTCGTCATCACGGCCCCGCCGTAGGTTTCCAGGACGCGACGGCCATGTGACCGCGGTCACCGAGCCGGTCGTCGCCGGACCTACGAAGGAGTAGGCGATGGCCGGGCAAGCGCTCCTGTCAGCCCGCGGGCTGACCCGTGACTTCCGGGGCTTCCGGGCGGTCGACGGGGTCGACCTCGACATCGCGGCGGACAGCGTCCACGCGCTCGTCGGCCCGAACGGCGCCGGGAAGACCACCCTGTTCAACCTGCTCACCGGGTTTCTGCGGCCCAGCGGCGGGCGCATCGAGCTGGACGGCCGCGACGTGACGGGGCTGCCCCCCGAGCGGGTCGCCCGGCTCGGCGTGGCCCGGTCGTTCCAGATCACCAGCCTCTTCCCGCAGCTCTCCGCGCGGGAGCACGTCGAGTTGGCGCTGCAGAGCCCGAGCGGGCTGGGCTGGCGGTTCTGGCGCTCGGCGAAGCTGATGCGCCGCTACACCGACCGGGCCGGCGAACTGCTCGACATGGTCGGGCTGGCCGAGCTGTCCGAGGCCCCCGCCGAGGCGCTGGCGTACGGGCGCAAGCGAGCGCTGGAGCTGGCCATCGCCCTCGCCCTGGACCCGAAGGTGCTGCTGCTCGACGAGCCGACCGCCGGGATGGGCCTGGAGGACGTCGACCGCACCGTCGAGCTGGTCTCGCGGGTCCGGCGGGGCCGGACGGTGGTGCTGGTCGAGCACAACATGAGCGTGGTCGGGCGGCTCGCCGACACCGTCACCGTCCTGCAGGCCGGCAAGGTCCTCGTCGAGGGCCCGTACGAGCAGGTGCGCGCCGACGAGCGCGTGATCACCGCCTACCTGGGAGCCGCCGATGCTGCGCATTGAGAACCTGTCCGCCTGGTACGGCGAGGCGCAGGTGCTGCGGGAGGTCAGCCTGGACGTCGCCGCCGGCGAGGTGGTCACCCTTGTCGGGCGCAACGGCGCCGGCAAGTCCACCCTGCTGCGCTGCGTGATGGGCCTGCACGCCGGCCAGCGCGGCCGGATCGAGCTGGACGGGCGGGACGTCGGGAGGCTGCCCGCGTACCGGCGGGCGCGGTTGGGGCTCGGCTGGGTCCCCGACGACCGGGGCAGCTACGCCACGCTGAGCGTGACGGAGAACCTCACCCTGCCGCCGACCGTCGGGCCCGACCCGTGGTCGCTGGAGCGCGTGTACGAGGCGTTCCCCGCCCTGCACCAGCGGCGGGACTCGGCCGCCACCATGCTCTCCGGCGGCGAGCAGCAGATGCTCGCGCTGGCCCGGGTGCTGCGGATGGGCGCCCGGCTGCTGCTCTGCGACGAACCGACCGAGGGGCTCTCGCCGCTGCTCGTGCAGCAGGTCGGCGACCTCCTGCGTGAGGCCAAACGGCACGGGGTGACCGTGCTGCTGGTCGAACAGAACCTGCACTTCGCCACCGGCGTCGCCGACCGGCACTACCTGCTGGCCGAGGGACGCGTCGTGGAGGCGATGGACAACTCCGAGGTGCGCTCCCGGGAGCGGGAGCTGCTGTCGTACCTCGGCATCTGAATTTCGATTCGACGATCCGCGCGGCGCGCGGGGTGGAGGGATGGGCATGCGTAGGACGGTGGGTGTGGCTGCCGCTTCGGCGGCGGCGATGGTGCTGGTCGCGGGCTGTGGGGGCGGTGGACCGCAGTCGGGCGGGGACCAGAAGCTGACCGGCGGCAAGATCGTGCTGGGCGTGTTGAACGACCAGTCCGGCGCCTACTCGGAGCTCTCCGGCAAGAACTCGGTGAAGGCCGTGGAGATGGCGATCGCCGACTTCAAGGCGAAGCACGGCGACAAGGCGGTGACGAAGGACATCACCGTGGAGACCGCCGACCACCAGAACAAGCCGGACGTGGCCAACAGCAAGGCCCAGGAGATGTACGACCGCCAGGGCGTCGACCTCATCCTCGACGTGCCGACCTCCTCGGCGGCGCTGCGGGTGGCCGACGTGGCGAAGGAGAAGAAGAAGCTCTACTTCAACATCGGCGCCGCGACCACCGACCTGACCGGCAAGAGCTGCAACAAGTACACGTTCCACTACGCGTACGACACCTACATGCTGGCCAACGGCACGGGTAAGACCACCACGGAGCAGGTCGGCAAGAACTGGTACATCCTCTACCCGAACTACGCCTTCGGCCAGGACATGGAGAAGAGCTTCACCGCCGCCATCACCGCCGCCGGCGGAAAGGTCGTCGGCAAGGACGGGGCGCCGTTCCCGAACACCAGCGGCGACTTCTCCACGTTCCTGCTCAAGGCGCCGACGCTCAACCCGAAGCCGGAGGTGCTCGGCACCATGCAGGCCGGCGCGGAGCTGGTCAACGTGGTCAAGCAGTACAACGAGTTCAAGCTGCGGGAGAAGGGCGTCGGCCTGGCCGTCGGCCTGATGTTCATCACCGACATCCACTCGCTCACCCCGGCCGCGCTCGCCGGCACCACCTACACCGACGCCTGGTACTGGAACTTCGACCAGCAGAACCGCGAGTTCGCCGACCGGTTCCAGAAGGAGACCGGTACCCGGCCGTCCTTCGCCCACGCGGCCAACTACTCCGCCGCCATCCAGTACCTGGAGGCCGCGCAGGCCGCCGGCACCGACGACGCCGACACGGTGGTCAAGGAGCTGGAGGGCAAGGAGGTCAACGACGTCTTCCTGCGCAACGGCAAGATCCGCGCCGAGGACCACCGGGTGATCCACGACGCGTACCTGGCCCAGGTGAAGCCCCAGTCCGAGGTTTCCGAGCCGTGGGACTACGTCAAGGTGCTCAAGACCATTCCTGCCGCCGAGGCGTTCGCCGCGCCGTCGTCGGCGTGCAAGATGTGACGAGCCGATGACGGGCTTTCTGCAGAACACGTTCAACGGGTTGGTGAGCGGGGCGTTCTACGCCCTGCTCGCCCTCGGGCTCGCGGTCATCTTCGGCATGCTGCGAGTGGTCAACTTCGCCCACGGGGCGTTCTACATGCTCGGCGCCTTCGGCGCGTACGTGCTGCTCACCGAGGCGGGCGTGCCGTTCTGGGCGGCGCTGGTGATCATGCCGGTGGGCCTCGGCCTGGTCGGCATGGCGCTGGAACGGGCCTTCATCCACCGGCTCACCAAGCTCGACCCGCTCTACAACTTCCTGCTCACCTTCGGCCTCGTGCTGATCCTCCAGGATCTGGTGAAGCTCCGGTACGGCGTGCAGTCCAGCCCCTACGAGACCCCGTCCGCGCTGAGCGGGTCGGTCGACTTCGGGCTCTTCGACTTCCCGACCTACCGGGTCTTCATCCTCGGCTTCGCGGTCGCCGTCTGCGTCGGCGTCTGGTGGGTGCTCACCCGCACCCGCATCGGCATGGTGGTCCGGGCCTCGACCGAGCGGCCCGAGCTGACCCGGGCGTTCGGCATCGACGTCGGGCGCTGGGTCACGCCCGTCTTCGGCTTCGGCATCGGCCTCGCCGGGCTCGCCGGGGTGCTGGCCGCCCCGATGCGGGCCGTGAACCCGCTGATGGGCGCCGACCTGATCATCGTGGTCTTCGCGGTGGTGGTGATCGGCGGGCTGGGCTCGATCTTCGGGTCCGTCGCCGCCGGCTTCGGCATCGGCCTGGTGCAGGCGTGGGGCGAGTCGTACCTGTCGGAATTCCCGATCGTGTCCCAGACGATCGTCTTCATCGTGATGGCCGTCGTGCTGCTCTGGCGCCCGACCGGGCTGTTCGGCCGTGAGGAGGCACCGGCATGACAAGCACCGTCGACACCGCGACCGACGCCGGTCGCCCGGCGCCGAGGTCCGGGCTGGTCGCCGTGACCCGGGCCCCCGGCTGGGTCCGGTACGCGCTGCTCGCCGTCGGGCTGCTGGTGGCGTTCTGGCTGCCCAACGGGCTCTACCCGGCGGTGGCGGTGGACATCCTCTGCTGGGCGTTGTTCGCCGTCGCCGTGGACCTGCTGCTCGGCTTCACCGGGCTGATGTCCTTCGGGCACGCGGCCTTCTGGGGCGCCTCCGCGTACGTCACCGGGTTGACGGCCATCCACCTCGGCCTGCCGTTCCCGGTGGCCGTGCTGGCCGGGGCGCTCGCCGCGGCCGTGCTCGCGGTGCCGATCGGCTACCTGGCGGTGAAGCGGACCGGCATCTACTTCGCCATGGTCACCCTGGCGTTCGCGCAGATGGTCTACTACGTGGCCAACGAGTGGCGCTCGGTCACCCGTGGCGAGAACGGCCTGCAGGGCGTGCCCCGCGAGCTGTTCGGGCTGGACCTGACCGACGACTACTACTTCTACTACGCGATCCTGCCGATCGTGGTGCTCGGGCTGGCCGCCGCCTGGCGGATCGTGAACTCGCCCTTCGGTCGGGTGCTGGTCGGCATCCGCGACAACCCGGCACGGGCCCGCGCGCTGGGCTACCCGGTGCACCGCTACAAGCTGACCGCGTTCGTGCTTTCCGGGTTCATCGCCGGGCTCGGCGGCGGGCTGTTCGCCGTCGGGCACCGCTTCGTCTCCCTGGAGGTGCTGCACTGGACCACCTCCGGTAAGGCCGTCATCGTGGTGGTGCTCGGCGGGATCGGCACGCTCTGGGGCGGGGTGCTCGGCGCGGGCATCGTGGTCCGCCTGGAGGACTGGCTGTCGTTCTCCGGTTTCGAGGCGATCGGCCTGGTCACCGGGGGCATCTTCGTCCTCGTCGTGCTGGTGTTCCGGCGCGGCATCTGGGGCAGCGCCGCAGCCCTGGCGGCGCGCTGGGCGGCGTCCCGCCGCCGGTAGTCGCACCCGGGCGCATCCGTCCGCGGCCCTCCAGACGAACCTCCGGGTAGTGAACGTCTACCCGGGGGTACGTCTGGTGCTGACAGATCCCATGCCGGTCGGGGCCGTCGAGACCGCGCGCAAGCAGTTGTCGCTGGCAGCCGAGGACCTCGACGCCAACCGGGTCGCCGCGCTCGTCGTCGAGGTGGCCGACGAGTGGGGCGCGGCGGCGCTGTGGGAACAGGTCTGCGTGCCGATGCTGGCCGCACTGCCCGGGCACACCGCCATCGAGGTCGCCGTCGAACACGCCCTCGCCGAGGGCGTCCGCGTCGGCCTGGACGTGTTCCGGCGCGTACCGGGCCGTCCGCTGCCCACCGGCGGCGTGCTGTTGGCCGGCGCGGAGCAGGAGACACACTGCCTGGGCCTGCACGCGCTGGCTGCCGCGCTGCGCGAGCGGTCCCGGGGCGGTCTGCTGCTCGGGCCGGCACTGCCGTGGACGGCGCTCGCCAGCGCCGCCCGTCGGGTCCGCCCGCGCATCGTCGTGGTCTGGGCGCAGACGCCGGTCACCGGGCGCGCGTACCGCCTGGTGCGCTTCGCCCGCGACTTCCCGGCGATCCGGGCGTACGGCGCCGGCCCGGGCTGGATCGAGCCGCTCGCCGCACCGGCGACCCGACTGTCCACGCTGCCCGCCGCCGTCACCGCCTGCGCCGCGCCGCTCCCGCCCTGACGGGGGAGGTGGGGGCGACACCACGTGCTCGTGCTCGACCTTCGGACGGCATCGGTGGCCGGGCACCACGTACTCGACCTCAACCAGATCTACGGCCTCAGCCAGCCACCGACTCCGCTCCCTGACGAACGGTAGGAGCGTCCGGCTGCCCACCAGTCCGCCGCCGGCTGCCCGCCAACCCGTCGTGGCTTCGGCCGCCGCCCGGCCCGGAACCGCCGTCGGGCCCCTCGCGGATGGCCGGCGGTGGACGTGCCGCTGGCCGGCACCCCGTGTTCGGGTGCCGGCCAGCGATCCCCCCTGTGGTGGAAAGTCTGTGTCAGCTGTTCCAGTGCTCGGCGACCAGGTCGGCGGCCTGCTGCTCCCACTGGGCGTAGTGGTCGGGGTAGGCCGACACCTGCACCGTCTGGGCGGCCTT
>NZ_JBNCOB010000028.1:0-96894 GCF_049847285.1 Micromonospora sp. DT62 | reverse complement strand
ACATCTCGAACACCGACACGCGAAGATCCTCACTCAACAGCTCAAGCCCTGGCACCGACTTCGACACAGGCCCTAGCCGCAGCTGTAGCCCCCCCGGGGGGGGCAGCCGAGTCTTCACCTTCACCCGGCGTCCGCAGCCGAGCAGGCCGGGGCCGAGCCGCAGCCGAGGCCCGGGGCGGCAGCCGGGCCCGGGGCGGCGACCGAGGGCCGGGGAGCAGCCGGGCCCCGGGCGGCGACCGAGGGCCGGGGGCAGCAGGGACCCGCAGCCGGCGGCCGAGGGCTCAGCCGCCCGAGTCCGCCAGCTCGGCGCCCTCCGGGACGGTGTCGTCGTCACGGCTGGCCAGCCAGCCGTCCGGCAGGAAGACCTTGCCGGGCGAGTTGGTGCGGCCGCGCGGCTGGCCCAATGTGGCCACGGGGAAGGGCTCGGTCGGGTCCAGCTTGGCGAGCAGGTCGTCGAGCTGGGTCAGGTTCTCGATCATGGCCAGCTCGCGGCGCAGCTCGCTGCCGACCGGGAAGCCCTTGAGGTACCAGGCGACGTGCTTGCGGAAGTCCGTGCAGCCGTCCCGCTCGCCCCGGGCGGGGGTGCGGGAGCCGGCGGTGAACTGGTCGACCAGCAGTTCGGCGTGGCGGCGCATGGTCCGCGCCACCTCGCCGAGGGTGGGCAGGCGGCGTTCCGGGCGGCCGTCGAACGCGGCCTCCAGGTCGGCGAAGAGCCACGGGCGGCCCAGGCAGCCACGGCCGATGACCACCCCGTCGACGCCCGTGTGCGCCACCATCCGCAGCGCGTCGTCGGCCTCCCAGATGTCGCCGTTGCCGAGCACCGGCACGTCGAGGGCCTGCTTGAGCGTCGCGATGGCGTCCCAGTCCGCCGTGCCGGAGTAGCGCTGCGCGGCCGTACGCCCGTGCAGGGCGACCGCCGCCACGCCCGCGTCCTGGGCGGCGAGGCCCGCTTCGACGTACGTCAGGTGGTCGTCGTCGATGCCCTTGCGCATCTTGACCGTGACCGGCACCCCGGCGGGTGACGCGGCTTCCACCGCGGCCCTGACCAGCCGCGCGAAGAGCCGGCGGCGCCACGGCAGGGCCGAGCCGCCGCCCTTGCGGGTGACCTTGGGGACGGGGCAGCCGAAGTTGAGGTCGATGTGGTCGGCGAGGTCCTTCTCCACCACGATCCGCACGGCGGCGGCGGTGATCTCGGGGTCGGTGCCGTAGAGCTGGAGGCTGCGGGGCCGCTCGTCGTCGCCGAACGCGATCATGCGCAGCGTCTTCGGGTTCCGCTCGACCAGCGCGACGGTGGTGATCATTTCGCAGACGTAGATGCCGCCGCCCTGTTCGCGGCAGAGCTGCCGGAAGCCGACGTTGGTGATGCCGGCCATCGGCGCGAGCACCACCGGCGGCCACACCTCGTGCCGCCCGATCGTCAGCGGGCGCAATGCGGGAACGGTCGGCGCGGTCACCGGACAAGTGTACGGGCCCCAGCCGGCGCAACTTCCGCACCGGCCGGGGCCCGCCGCAGCTCAGCAGCCGGGGAGGCGCTCGATCAGATAGCGCTCGACCTGGTCCAGCGCGATGCGCTCCTGGGCCATGGTGTCCCGGTTCCGGACGGTCACCGCGTTGTCGTCCAGGGTGTCGAAGTCGACCGTCACACAGAACGGGGTGCCGATCTCGTCCTGGCGGCGGTAGCGGCGGCCGATCGCCTGCGAGTCGTCGAACTCCACCACCCAGCGCTTGCGCAGGTCGGCGGCGAGGCCCTTCGCCTTCGGCGAGAGCGCCTCGTTGCGCGACAGCGGCAGCACGGCCACCTTGACCGGGGCCAGCCGCGGGTCGAAGCGCATCACCGTGCGCTTGTCCACGCCGCCCTTGGTGTTCGGCGCCTCGTCCTCGTCGTACGCCTCCAGCAGGAACGCGAGCACCGCGCGGGTGAGGCCGGCGGCCGGCTCGATGACGTACGGCATCCAGCGCTCGCCCTTGGCCTGGTCGAAGTAGGACAGGTCGACGCCGGAGTGCTTGCTGTGCGTGGTGAGGTCGAAGTCGGTGCGGTTGGCGATGCCCTCCAGCTCCGCGAACTCGGTCCCGCCGAACTGGAAGCGGTACTCGATGTCGACGGTGCGCTTCGAGTAGTGGGAGAGCTTCTCCTTCGGGTGCTCGTAGAAGCGCAGGTTGCTCTCCGACAGGCCCAGGTCGAGGTACCAGTTCCAGCGCTCGGAGAGCCAGTACTCGTGCCACTGCTCGTCCGAGCCCGGCTCGACGAAGAACTCCATCTCCATCTGCTCGAACTCGCGGGTGCGGAAGATGAAGTTGCCCGGGGTGATCTCGTTACGGAACGACTTGCCGGTCTGGGCGATGCCGAACGGCGGCTTCTTGCGGGCGACCGTCTCGACGTTCTTGTAGTTGACGAAGATGCCCTGGGCGGTCTCGGGCCGCAGGTAGTGCATGCCCTCCTCGCTCTCGACCGGGCCGAGGAAGGTCTTCATCAGGCCGTTGAACATCTTCGGCTCGGTGAAGGTGCCCTTGTTGCCGCAGTTCGGGCAGTTCAGCTCGGTCAGCGAGGCCGGCGGCTTGCCGTGCTTGGCCTCGTACGCCTCCTCGAGGTGGTCGGCCCGGAACCGCTTGTGGCACGACTGGCACTCGGTCAGCGGGTCGACGAAGGCGTCCAGGTGGCCGGAGGCGGCCCAGACGTCGCGGGCCAGGATCACGGCGGAGTCGAGGCCGACCACGTCGTCGCGCTGCTGGACCATCGTCTTCCACCACTGCCGGCGGACGTTCTCCTTCAGCTCCACGCCGAGCGGACCGTAGTCCCACGCCGACCGGGTGCCTCCGTAGATCTCGCTGGAGGGGAAGACGAAGCCTCGGCGCTTGGCGAGGCTGACGACGGCGTCGATACGGTCGGCTGGCATGTTTCCTCCTACGCCGACTGGCGGTCGGCGGGGACGCGGTAAGGACGGAAGGAACAGTTCGGGACAACGGTACGACCCGTGCCGTCCCGGGCCCAGCAGAATACCGGGGGCGGGTCAGCTCACCCCGCACACCTCCATGCCGCCGGTCTGCTGGTCCTGCCCGAGGGTGACCTCCTGCCGGTCCTGCCGGCCGCCCGTGTAGGTGACGTCGACGGGCACGGTGAGGGAGACGGCGTCCACGTCGCCCACCTGGAAGGTCGCGATCTGCGGCTCGGCGGCCACCCGGCGCTCGAACTCGCGGCGTGACTCGCGCCGCTGCGCGTCGTCGCAGAGCTGGTCGTACGCCGCGCCGTACTTCCGCTCGACGAGTGCCCGGTAGTAGTCGGTGGAGACGGTGCGTCCCTGCTCACGCACGGCCTGCACCCCGGTCACGGCCAGACCCACCACGGCCGCGCCGCCACCGCCGCAGCAGAGCAGCACGGCGAGCGCCCCGGCTCCCAGCCCGAGCCAGAGCCGGGTGTTGCGCCCCTCGGTGGGCGGCGCCGCGAACGGCGGGGTGACCCCCGGCCCGGCCGGCGGGGCGGGCACGCCCGGGTCCGCCGGCGGGCCGGGCACGGCAGGCGGCTGCGCCCCCTGCTGGCCGGGCGACGGAGGGTACGCCGGCGGGGTCGCCGGTCCGGGAGCGGTCATGCAAGCAATGTAGTGCCCACGGGCTCAGCGGTAAGGACCAGCGGCCCGATCACTGGCGGCCGGGACGACGTCCCCGCCCGGGGCGGCGGTGGCGAGCGCCTCGTACGCCGACGGTTCGTCGAGCGACTCGGCGAGCAGCGGCACAGCGGTGATCTTGACGTCGAAGCCGCCCAGGGCCCGCCGGTAGGTGCCGACCGACTCCCACTCGGTGACCAGGCACCAGTGCCGGGGGTCGTCCAGCGCCCGGACCAGTTGGCCGCGCAGGTAACCGGGGCGGGCCGCGAGGGCGGCGAGGGCGGCGTGCGCCCGCTCGGTGAACTCGTCGGCGACATCGACGTCCACCACGAACCGGTTCGTCACCAGCACGGGGTTCCTCCTCGTAGAGTCTGTGGGATGCAGCGTACGCAGAGCCGGATGCCGGCCCGGTTGGCCCGGGCGAACCCGACGACGGTGTTCCTGGTCACCCTCGTGCTGGTGCTTGTCGCGTTCTTCACCCCCGGCGTGGTCGGCGGGCTGTTGACCCTGCTGCTCGCCGCGGCCATGGCCGCGCTGCTGGTCACCACCTGGTCCGTGCAGACGGCGCCGACCCGGGTGATCCGGCTGGTGGCGCTCACCCTGCTGGTCACCGCGGGCCTGGTGAAGCTGCTCTGACATGCAAGCATGCGTTTTTGACAATCATTATCGTTGTCGCGGAGAGTTCATGGCATGAACATCCGCTCCGCCCCGCGCACCCTGGCCGTCGCCACCACCGCCCTGCTCGCCCTGGGTGGTGTCACGGCCTGCTCCGACGACGGCACCGCCGGCGCCGACCCGCAGCGGGTCGACGTGGTGGCGGCCTTCTACCCGTTGCAGTTCCTCGCCGAGCGCATCGGCGGCGACGCGGTGAAGGTGACCAACCTGGTCAAGCCCGGGGCCGAGCCGCACGACCTGGAACTCAGCCTGGGCCAGGTCGGCCAGGTCGTCGAGGCGGAGCTGGTCGTCCTCCTCAAGGGCTTCCAACCGGCGCTGGACGAGGCCGTCGAGCAGAACGCCGGGGACCGCGCGTTCGACGTGTCGACGGTGCAGCCCCTGAGGGACGCCGCAGCCGGCGGCCACGACCACGAGGGCGGGGAGCACGGCCACCCCGAGGAGTCGGGAAAGGCCGAGGAACCCGGCCATGAGCAGGGCGGCGCCAAGGACCCGCACCTCTGGCTGGACCCGACCCGCCTCGCCACGGTCGGCGACAAGCTCGCCGAGCGGCTCGGCCGGGCCGACCCGGACCGCGCCGCCGACTACACGGCCCGCGCCGCGGCGCTGCGCGCCGAGTTGGCGAAGCTGGACGCCGAGTTCACGGCCGGGCTGAAGACCTGCCAGCGGCGGGAGATCGTGGTCAGCCACACCGCCTTCGGCTACCTGACCGAGCGCTACGGGCTGGAGCAGATCGGCATCACCGGGCTGAGCCCGGAGAACGAGCCCGCCCCGCAACGCCTCGCCGAGGTGATCGAGGAGGCCCGGAAGCACAGGGCCACCACGATCTTCTTCGAGACGCTGGTCAGCCCGAAGGTGGCCGAGACCATCGCCAAGCAGGTCGGCGCGAAGACCGCCGTGCTGGACCCCCTGGAAGGGCTGTCGACCGACGGCGGCGACTACCTTTCGGTGATGCGTACCAACCTTGCGACCCTGAGGACGGCGTTGAGCTGCCAGTGACAACCCCAGTCATCACCGTCGCGCACGGGGTGGTCGGCTACGACGGCCGCCCCGTGCTGCGCGACGTCTCCCTGACCGTCACCGCCGGCGAGGTGGTCGCGGTGCTCGGCGCCAACGGCTCCGGCAAGTCCACCCTGATCCGCGCCGCGCTCGGCCTGGTGGCGCTCAGCTCCGGGTCGGTCACCCTCTTCGACCGCCCGTTGCGCCGGTTCCGGCAGTGGCACCGGATCGGGTACGTCCCGCAGCGCCTCGGCGCCGGCAGCGGCGTGCCGGCCACCGTCGGCGAGGTGGTGGCCTCCGGCAGGCTCGCCCGACGCGGCGTGCTGCGCCCGCCCGGCGCGGCGGACCGGGCCGCGGTGACCGCCGCGCTGGAGTCCGTCGGGCTCGCCGACCGGGTCCGCGATCCGGTCGCCACCCTCTCCGGTGGGCAGCAGCAGCGCACCCTGATCGCCCGGGCGCTGGCCGGCCAGCCGGAACTGCTGGTCCTCGACGAGCCGACCGCCGGGGTCGACGCAGCCAGCCAGGAGGCGTTCGCCGGGGCTCTGCACGACTTCGTCGCCGGTGGCGGCACGGTGCTGCTGGTGGCCCACGAGCTCGGGCCGCTGCGACCGCTGATCACCCGGGCGGTCGTCGTACACCAGGGCGGGATCTGCCACGACGGTGCGGTGCCCGAGCCCGCCGGCCACCACGCGGAGCCCGACCACGACCACGTGCACCCGCACGGTCCCGACGAGCCCGCCGGGCTGTGGAGCAGCTGAGCATGGAACTCTTCCAGTACCCCCACATGCAGCGGGCCCTGATCGGGGCGCTGATCATCGGCCTGGCCGCCCCGGCGCTCGGCATCTACCTCGTGCAGCGGCGGCTCGCCCTGGTCGGCGACGGGGTGGGGCACGTGGCGCTCACCGGCGTCGGCGCGGGCCTGCTGCTCAACCGGTCCCCGGTGCTCGTCGCGGTGGTCGTGGCGACCCTCGGGGCGATCACCATCGAGCTGGTCCGCGCCCGCGGGCGCACCTCCGGCGACCTGGCCCTGGCCCTGCTCTTCTATGGCGGCATCGCCGGCGGCGTGACGCTGGTCGGGCTCTCCGACAGCACCAGCGCCACCCTCAACGCCTACCTGTTCGGGTCGCTGAGCACCATCACGCTGGCGGACCTGACCACCATCTCGGTGCTCGGCGCGGCGATCGGGGTGACCATGCTGGTGCTGCGCCCGGCCCTGTTCGCGGTCTGCCACGACGAGGAGTACGCCCGCGTCTCCGGCCTGCCGGTGCGCACACTCAACCTGCTGCTCGCCGTGGCCACCGCCGTCACGGTGACGATCGCCATGCGGGCCGTCGGGGTGCTGCTGATCAGCGCGTTGATGGTGGTGCCGGTGGCCACTGCGCAGCAGGTGACCCGGGGGTTCCGCAGCACGATGGCGGCGGCGATGGCGCTCGGGCTCTTCGCCGCCGGCTCCGGGGTCTGGGTGGCCGCGAACGCCGACACCGCCCCCGGCGCCTCGGTGGTGCTGATGGCGATCGCCTCGTTCGGGGTGGTCGCCGTCCTCGGCGCGGCGTGGCGGATGCTGCGCCGACGGCGCACCCCCGCCGCCGCGCCCACGCCGGAGCCGCACGAGGTCGTGCTCCACTGATCCTGGTCAGCGCCGTGTCAGTGGGATTGGTTACCGTTACAGGGTGACCGACGGATCAGGCTACGACGCCTTCGAGGGCGCGAGCGAGCTGTTGCGTGCCCTCTCGGCACCGATCCGGCTGGCCATCGTCAGCGAGCTCGCCGAGGGCGAGCGCTGCGTGCACGAGCTGGTCGACAAGCTCGGCGCCGCGCAGCCGCTGGTCTCCCAGCACCTGCGGGTGCTGCGGGGCGCCGGCGTGGTGCGCGGCTCCCGGCGGGGTCGCGAGATCGCGTACGCGCTGGTCGACGAGCACGTCGCACACATCGTGGCCGACGCGGTGAGCCACGCCGGGGAGGGATCATGATCATGGCGGGTTCCACGGTCCGCAACACCCGGCAGCGCTCGGCGGTGAGCGCGCTGCTCGGCGAGCTGGAGGGCTTCCACAGCGCGCAGGAGCTGCACGCGATGCTGCGCGAGCGCGGCGAGCGGGTCGGGCTGACCACCGTCTACCGCACGCTCCAGGGGCTCGCCGACTCGGGCGAGATCGACGTGATGCGCCCGCCGGGCGGCGAGCACCTCTACCGCCGGTGCAGCGAGGGCCACCACCACCACCTGGTCTGCCGGACCTGCGGCCGCACCGTGGAGGTGGCGGGGCCGACGGTGGAGAGCTGGGCCGAGCGGGTGGCGGCGAAGCACGGCTACGCCGACGTCAGCCACACCCTGGAGATCTTCGGCACCTGCCCGGCCTGCGCGAGCTGACCCCGCCCCGAGGGCCCGGCGTCGTTCGCGGCGCGTGCCGGCCGGCGCCGGGCGTGGCACGCTGTCCGGCGTGAAGATCTACGCCGATCGTTTCCCGACCGCCGTCCGACAGTTGATCACCGACCTGCTCGTCGTCGCCTGGGTGTACGGCGCGATCCGTGGCGCGCTGTGGCTGCACGACCTGGTCCAGAAGCTCGCCGTACCCGGGCAGAAGCTGGAGGGCGCCGGCGGCGGCCTGGCCGACAGCCTGGCCGAGGCGGGCGGCAAGGTCGGCCGGGTGCCGCTGGTCGGCGACGAGCTGACCGCGCCGTTCGAGCGGGCCGCCACCGCCGCCCGCTCGCTGGCCGAGGCGGGGCGCGACCAGCAGGAGCTGGTCGACCAGCTCGCCCTCGCGCTGGCCGTCGCCGTGCTGGTCTTCCCGCTCGGCCTGGTGCTCTTCGGTTGGCTGCCGCTGCGGGTGCGCTGGATGCGCCGGGCCGGCTCGGCCGCGAAACTGGCCGCCGTCCCGGCCGGCCGGGACCTGCTCGCCCTGCGCGCGCTGGCCACCCAGCCGCTGGGCCGGCTGACCCGGATCGCGCCCGACGTGGCCGAGTCGTGGCGGCGCGGCGACGACGCCACCGTCGACGCCCTCGCCGCCCTGGAACTACGCCACCTCGGCCTACGCCCCAACCGCTGACCCCCTGCCCCACCCCGCCCGGCCCGCCCCGGCCCCGCCGCGCCCCGGCGATCATGCAGTTGTGGTGCCCGGAACGGCCACTTTCGCCGCTTCTATGGGGCACCACAACTGCATGATCGACGCCAGGGTGAGGGGTGGGGGCGGGTCAGGAGGAGGGTGGGGGTGGAATGCGGCGGCGGGTGTCGTCGGCGGTGGACGGGCCGGGCGACCAGGGGGCCACCCACGGGAGGTCGTCGGCGGGGGTGATCACGCCGTCCTCCAGGGCGGCGTAGCGCCCGGCCAGGATCCGCTTCGCGGCTGCCGTGTCGACGGAGTCGGTGTTGTCCCACAGGGCGGTGAAGAGCGCGTCGACGCGTACCCGGGCCTGCCGGCAGAACAGGTCGGCCAGCTCGACGTTCTCGGGGCGGGTGTCCCGCTCGGCGTAGGCGCGCACGCAGACCGCGGACATCGCGAACAGCTCCGCGCCGATGTCCACCACCCGGCCGAGGAACGCCTGCTTGCGCTCCATCTTTCCCTGCCAGCGGGACATCGCGTAGAACGTCGACCGGGCCAGCTTGCGCGAGGCGCGCTCCACCTGCCGCAGGTGGCCGGCGAGCGGGCCGAACTCGGCGTACGCCGACGGGCGCTGTCCCCTGCCGACGGCGAGAGTCGGCAGCCACTTCGCGTAGAAGGCGCCGGCCCGCGCCCCGGCCTTCGCCTTGCGGCCGAGCCCGGCGTCCGGGTCGATGATGTCGCCGGCGACCGACAGGTGCGCGTCGACCGCCTCCCGGGCGATGAGCAGGTGCATGATCTCGGTGGAGCCCTCGAAGATGCGGTTGATCCGCAGGTCGCGCAGCAGCTGCTCGACGGCGGCCGGTCGCTCGCCCCGCGCGGCGAGGGAGTCGGCCGTCTCGTAGCCGCGACCGCCCCGGATCTGCACCAGCTCGTCGGCGATCTTCCAGGCCATCTCGCTGGCGTAGAGCTTGACCAGCGCCGCCTCGATCCGGATGTCGTTACGGTCGTCGTCGGCGAGCAGGCAGCAGAGGTCCAGCATGGTCTCCATGCCGTACGTCGTCGCGGCGATGAAGGAGAGCTTCTGGGCCACCGCCTCGTGCTCGCCCACGGGCCGCCCCCACTGCACCCGGTCGACGGCCCACTCCCGGGCCACGTTCAACGCCCACTTGCCGGCGCCGACACACATCGCCGGCAGCGACAGCCGCCCGGTGTTCAGGGTGGTCAGCGCGATCTTCAGGCCCTTGCCCTCGCCTCCGATGACGTTCTCCTTCGGTACGAAGACGTCGTGGAAGCGGGTCAGGCTGTTCTCCAGGCCGCGCAGGCCGATGAAGGCGTTGCGTTGTTCGACGGTGATGCCCTCGGTGTCGCCCTCGACGACGAAGGCGGTGATCCCGCCGCGCCGCCCTTCAGCGGCGGGCACCCGGGCCATCACCACGAGCAGGGAGGCGACGGTGCCGTTGGTGGCCCACAGCTTCACGCCGTTGAGGCGGTAGCCCGTGCCGTCGGGCGTGGGCTCGGCGGTGGTGGCCAGCCGGGCCGGGTCGGAGCCGACGTCCGGTTCGGTGAGCAGGAACGCGGAGACCTCACCGGCGGCGAGCCGGGGCAGGAAGCGCTGCTTCTGCTCGGCGGTGCCGAACATCTTCAGCGGCTGCGGCACCCCGATCGACTGGTGCGCCGAGAGCAGCGCGCCGATCGCCGGGCTGACCGAGCCGGCCAGCATGAGTGCCCGGCAGTAGTGCAGGTTGCTGAGCCCGAGCCCGCCGTACGACCGGTCGATCTTCATGCCGAAGGCGCCGAGCCGGGCCAGGCCCTGGAACACCTCGTCCGGGATGGACGCGTCCCGCTCGATAGCGGCGCCGTCCACCTCGGAGGCGAGGAACTCGCGGAACCGGCCGAGGAATTCGTCGGCGCGGGCGACGTCCGCCGGGTCGGAGCGCGGCCAGGGGTTGATCAGGTCGAGCCGGAACCGGCCGAGGAAGAGTTCCTTGCCGAAGCTGGGACGGTCCCAGGAGGACTCCCGGGCCGCCTCGGCGACCTGTCGGGCCTCCTTCTCGGAGACCTGGCCGGCCTCGGTCGGCAGGGGCCCGGCCCCGCCGGCAGCGGGCGGTGTGTCGGCGGCGGCAGGCGGGATGTCGGCGGCGGCAGGCGGGGCGTCGGCCGACGGCGGCGGTTGGTCGGCGCCTGATCCGTCGGGCGCGGGTCGGCTGTTGTGTGTCGCGGTCACGGCGGCCCCCTCGAACCTCGGTCCGGATGCGTCAACGTGCTCGACGAACAGCACGCTACCCCCGGGCGTTACCCAGGGGTAGCGATCGGTAAATATCGAGTTGTGTCGACCTTGGTCAGTCGCCGAGGGACCGTGGCTCGTTCTCGTCGTCTTCGTCGTCGTCGCCCCAGTTGCGGCGGGAGAACGGCAGGAACACCCAGAAGGTGAGGAACCATAGGCCGGTGAGGCCGCTGAGCACCAGGGCGATGCCCCGGTCCAGCACGAAGTCGGTGATCAGCAGCACCGCGCTGACCATCGAGATCAGCATGAAGGCGAGCCCGCCGCTGGCCATCCGGTGGGCGAACCGGACCAGCTCCGGCTTGCGGCCCTGCCGGAACAGCGCGCGGTGGAACGCCACCGGAGAGATGATCATCGCGGTGGCGGCGGCCGCGGCCAGCAACGCGACGATGTAGACGTCCTTCTGGAAGCCACTCGTACGGGTGAAGCCGTTGCTGAACGGCAGGGTGAGCAGGAACGCGAAGAGGATCTGCACGCCGGTCTGGGCGACCCGAAGCTCCTGGAGCAGGTCGGCGAAGTTGCGCTGCCAGCGCTGCTTCTCGGTTTCCTTGGACACGCGCTACCTCCGGTCAGACGGTACTGCCGGCGGGGGCGGCCGGCGGCAGCATCGCTGATGCCCCACCCGTCGACGCGCGAAACCGACTCACGTCACTGTCTGACGCGCCGATTCCATGTCGATCGTCATGCGGCCGACCGTAGCCACAATGCGTCAGGAGCCGCGGCGGATCCGGCCCGCGTACCGGGCCTCGAGGGCGTTGTTGTGCTCGTCGCCCCCGGCGATGTTGGCTGACAGGTAGACCGGGGGCCGCTCCCCCGCCGCCAGCAGCCGCGCCACCACCTCGACCGTGATCTGCTGCGCCAACAGTGCCGCGGTGATCGACGAGACCGCGCCGACCGCGCCCCCGCCGGGCAGGGGCAGCGTCGCGTCGCCGTACGGGGCGCCGTTGTCGAGCACCACGTCGGCGAAGTCGGCGAGCTTGCGTCCCGACGGGTGGCGCGAGGCCATCTGTCCGGAGTGCTGCGCCGAGGTGATCGCGACCAGCCCGTGGCCCTTCTCCCTGACCAGCGACGCGAACTCCACCATCGCGCCGTTCACGCCGGAGTTGGAGGCGAGCACGAAGACGTCCCGGGGGCTGACGGGAGCCAGCTCGTAGAGGCGGTGCGCCACCGACGGGTCGCGCTCCAGCAGTGGCCCGAGCACGTCGGCCGGGGCGCCGCCGCGCAGCACCAGGTCCCGCAGGGCGATGCGGTTCGTCGGGACCAGCCCGCCGGCCCGCCCGGCGATCTCCATGGCCAGCGCCTCGGAGTGGCCGGTGCCGAACGCGTGGACCACGCCGTCGGCGCGTACCGCCTCGGCGATCAGGTCGGCGGCGCGCCCCACCGCCTCGCGCTGGCTCTCGGCGACCCGGTGCATCGTGGCGGTCACCACGGCCAGGAAGTCCTCGGCCTTCACCGTCGTGTCTGCTCGGTCCATGTCGTACCTCCGTCAGGGTGGGCCCGGCGTCCGTCGGCCGGCGTCGCGGGGAAGGTCAGACCGGGTCGTGCACCCGGGCGAGGATCGCCTCGGCCAGCGCGGCGGGCGCCTCGTCGGGGATCCAGTGGCTGACCCGGGGCAGCTCGACGAAGCGGTAGTCGGCGGTCACGTGCTCGGCGCACGCCTCGGCGGCGGTCCGGCCGATCGCGATGTCCCGACCGCTCCACACGAACGTGGTCGGCACCGCCACCGGCCCGGTGGCGGCCAGGTCCCGGCGGGACATCGCGCGGTACCAGTTCAGGGCGGCGGTCAGCGCGCCCGGCTCGCGCATCGGATCCGCGTACGAGGCCACCCGCGCGTCGTCGCCGACCCCGTGCAGCATCCGGCGCAGCCCGGTCGCGCCCAGCACCAGCAGCGCCTTCTCCGCCGTGCCCGGCTTGCGGAACACCGTCATGTACGCCGAGCGCGCCTTCTGCCCCGTGTCCTCGGCCAGCGCCCACGCCATGGCGGCGGGGTGCGGCACGGAGACCGCGGTCAGCGTGCGGACCCGATCGGGATGGTGGGCCGCGACGGCCCAGGCCACGACCGCGCCCCAGTCGTGCCCCACCAGGTGCGCCGCGTCGACGCCCAGCGCGTCGAGTACGCCCACCGCGTCGGCGACCAGCTCCGGCAGCCGGTACGCCTCGACCACCTCGGGCCGCGCGCCCGGCGAGTAGCCGCGCTGGTCCGGCGCGTACGTGCGCAGGCCCGCGGCGTGCAGCGCGGGCACCACGTCGTCGAACTCCCCGCCGTGCTGGGGGAAGCCGTGCAGCAGCAGGACGGGCGTGCCGCCCTCCGGTCCGCCGACGCGGACGTCGAACGTGAACCCCCGGGCCTCGATCCGCATGATCGTGAGCCTACCCAGCGCCGCACCTGGCCGCCCGGGACTGCCGGGCCCACGGGTCACTCGTACTGTTGCCGGGGGACGGGCACCTGCCGCCAGGACTCCACGTCCAGGTAGGGAATCTCGGCGTCGTTGACCGGGTCGCGGGCGATGCGGTCGCTGTAGCGGCCCGTCACCTCGATCCAGGTGTCGTCAGCGAGCCCGTCGGGGGCCGCGCCGGTCAACCCCAGCTTGACCGGCCGCCCGTCGGCGGCGCAGCAGGAGAGCACCATCCGGGCCAGCAGCGGCCGGCCGTCGGGGCCGGTGGTGACGAAGCCGGTCAGTTGGACCCGGCGCGCGCCGATCGAGGTGCCCCGGTCGAACAGGGCCCGGGAGGCGTAGTCGAGCACGGCCACCCGCACCGGGTCGCCGGCGGGCAGCGGCGGATAGTCGGACGGCTGCTGCCGGGTGGTGACGGCGGTGCCGGCCTGCCCGGCCGCGTACGAGCCCAGGGCCGGCGGGGCGACCAGCAGCAGGCCCAGCACGGGCAGGATCAGCAGCCAGCCGACCCGCGGCTCGCGATGCCCGTGCCCGCCGTCGCCGTCGTGCCCGCCGTGCCCGCCGTCACCGTCGTACCCGCCGTCGCCCTCGTGCCCGTCGTCGCCGTCGCCGTGAGCGTCGGGGCCGGGTGTGCGCCGGGACCGCCACCCACCGGCCGGGCCGTCGTTTTGGCCGGCGGGCGTGCGCCGCAGGAGCGGGCGCAGCTCGTAGTAGAGGGTCATGACCGCGGCGGCCACCAGCAGCAGGCCGGCGGCGATCAGGAAGGGCCGCAGCCCCTCCTTGACGTAGCGCAGGTGCAGGTCGGTGAGGCTGGCCCGGACCACCGCGCCGCCGAGCAGCAGCAGGACGACCGCCTGCGCCTGCCGGTTCACAGCAGCACCGCCCCGGTCGCGGCGGCCACCGCGACGGCCACCGCGAAGGTGGTCGGGGCGAACCGCAGCGCGAACCGCCGGCCGAAGACTGCGGCCTGCATCGAGATGAGCTTGAGGTCGACCATCGGCCCCACCACCAGGAAGACCAGTCGGGAGGTCAGCGAGAACTGCGACAGCGAGGCGGCGACGAAGGCGTCCGCCTCGGAGCAGAGGGAGAGCAGCACGGCGAGCACGGCCAGCGCGAGCACCGAGAGCACCGGCTCGTCGGCGAGGGTCTGCAACCAGCGCTCCGGCACCACGACGTTGATCGTGGCGGCGGCCGCCGCGCCGATGACCAGGAAGCCGCCGGCGTGCGTGACGTCGTGCCGGACCGCCCCCCAGAACGCCCGCCCGCGCGGGCCGCCGTCCAGCTCCGGCCGGCGCGGCAGCCGGATCCAGTCGGCCCGGCCGAGGCGCAGCCACAGCCAGCCCATGACCATCGCCACGAGCAGGCTCGCGACGGCCCGGCCGAGGACCATCGCCGGGTCGTCCGGGAAGGCCACGGCGGTGGCGGTGAGCACGATCGGGTTGATCGCCGGGGCGGCGAGCAGGAACGCCAACGCGGCGGCCGGGGTGACCCCGCGCCGGATCAGCGACCCGGCGATCGGCACGGCCCCGCACTCGCAGCCGGGCAGCACCACACCGGCCGCGCTGGCCACCGGCACCGCGAGCGCGGGGTGACGCGGCAGCGCCCGGGCCCAGAACGACCGGGGCACGAAGACGGCGATCACCGCGGAGAGCAGCACCCCGAAGACCAGGAACGGCACCGCCTGCACCATGACCGAGACGAAGACGGTGGTCCAGGTCTGCAACCGGGGCGCGGAGAGGGCCCGGGCGAGCGGCTCGCGGAAGACGACCAGCAGGATCAGCAGGCCGGCGAGGACCTCCACCGACCCGACCCGCCGGTCCGGGCCGCGGGGCGCCGCCGGCTTTCCCTCGCGTACGCCCGGGGCGGCCACGCCCACCGCACCCGCGTGCGACCCGTCCGGCGCGCGGCGGTCAGCCTCGGATGTCACGTACGTGTCCCTCTGCCGGATTCCCTATGGCCGCCCGAGAGTACCGGGCCGGAATCGACGGCGTCGATCGACTGCGCTGGTGAGCTGCGGAAAGATCACTTTGCCCGATGATCTTCAAAGGTGTTAGCGTCGGGCCACAACTTCACATCCGACAGGGGAGCGCACAGCGCTGAGAGTGCGGGCACCGCCCGCAGACCCTCGAACCTGATCTGGGTAATGCCAGCGCAGGGAGTTCGGTCGACCTCCAGCCGCGTCGACGTCCGGCACGTTCCGGGCGCGGCGTGCGTCTTCTCCTGGTTCTCGTTCGGGACTGGGAGCAATCATGCGAGACAACAACACCGCCACCCGGTGGCGTACCGTCGACGTCGTCGTCGCGGCCGTGATCGCGGTGGCCTTCGGCGTCATCTTCTGGGCCTGGGGCCTGCTCTGGCGGGCCGTCGACCCGGCGTTCGCGTTCTTCCCCGCCGGCCAGGCGATCATGTACGGCGTGTGGCTGGTCCCGGCCGTCCTCGGCGGTCTGGTGATCCGCAAGCCCGGCGCGGCGCTCTTCTGCGAGGCGGTGGCGGCGACGGTCTCCGCGCTGCTCGGCTCGGAGTGGGGCGGCGTCACCATCGTCCAGGGCCTGATCCAGGGGCTCGGCGCCGAGCTGGCCTTCGCCGCGTTCCGGTACCGCTCGTTCCGGCTGCCCACCGCGCTGATCGCGGGCGCGCTGACCGGCCTCGGCGCGGCCCTGTTCGACTTCTTCGTCTGGAACAGCGAGTACGCCCTGGGCAGCTACCGGATCCCCTACGCCCTGCTCACCATCGTCAGCGCCACGATCGTCGCGGGTGCCGGCGGCTGGGCCCTGACCCGCGCCCTGGCCACCACGGGCGCCCTGGACCGCTTCCCCGCCGCCCGCAACCGCCCCCCAATCTGACCCCACCCCCTCCCCTCCCCCCACCCCTCCCCACCCCACCCCCACCCGGCCGCGTTGATCATGAAGTTATTGCCACGACACGCCGTGCCGAACGACAACAACCTCATGATCAACGCCCGCGGGCGGGCAGGAATCAAGGAAGGAGGGGGGCGGCGTGGGGGCGGTTACGTTGCGGGGGTTCGGGTGGCGGCATGCCGGGCGGCGGGCCTGGGCTGTGCGCGGGGTGGACCTGCGCGTGGAAGCCGGGGAGCGAGTACTGCTGCTGGGGCCCTCCGGGGCCGGCAAGAGCACGCTGCTCGCCGCGCTGGCCGGGCTGCTGCCCGAGGACTCGGGCGAGCAGGAGGGCACCGTCGAGATCGACGGGCTCGACCCCCGCAAGGGCCGGGAGCGGGTCGGCATCGTCTTCCAGGACCCGCAGACCCAGCTCGTGATGGCCCGCAGCGGCGACGACGTGGCGTTCGGGTTGGAGAACCGCGGCATCCCCGCCGGGGAGATCTGGCCCCGCGTCGACGAGGCGCTGACCCGGGTCGGTTTCCCGTACCCCCGGGACCGCCCCACCGCCGCGCTCTCCGGCGGCGAGCAGCAGCGGCTCGCCCTGGCCGGGGTGCTGGCCCTGCGCCCCGGCCTGCTGCTGCTCGACGAGCCGACCGCCAACCTCGACCCGACCGGCGCGGCGCTGATCCGGGCGGCGGTGGCCGGCGCGCTCGACGCCGACACCACGCTGATCCTGGTCGAACACCGCGTCGCCGAGGCGTTGCCCCTGGTCGACCGGGTGGTCGTGCTCGAACCCGGCGGCGGCGTCCGCGCCGACGGCACGCCCGAGGCCGTCTTCGGTACGCACGGCGACGCGCTCGCCGACGAGGGCGTCTGGGTGCCCGGCCGCCCGGTACCGCCCCGCCACGCGACCGCGCCCCCCGGCGACGTGCTGGTCGCCGCCGACCGGCTCGGCCTGCCGCCCCGGCTGGCCCCCGTCGACCTGGCGGTACGCGCCGGCGAGGCGCTCGCCGTCGTCGGGCCCAACGGGGCCGGCAAGTCGACCCTCGCCCTGCTGCTGGGCGGCCTGCTCAAGCCCGGGACGGGCCGGATCGCGGCGACGACGGCACTGGCCGGTGGCGACGCCCGCACTCCCCCGCACCGCTGGCGCGCCCCGGCACTGGCCCACCGGATCGGCTCGGTCTTCCAGGATCCAGAGCACCAGTTCGTCACCAACACCGTCTTCGACGAGCTGGCGCTCGGCCCGCGCCGCACCGGCCAGCCCGAGGCGGCGGTCCGGTCCACCGTCGAGACCCTGCTGTCCCGGCTGCGGTTGACGAAACTCGCCGCCGCCAACCCGTACACCCTCTCCGGCGGGGAGGCGCGGCGGCTGAGCGTGGCGACCGCCCTGGCCACCGCGCCCCGCCTGCTCGTCTGCGACGAACCGACCTTCGGCCAGGACCGGCGGACCTGGCTGGAGCTGGTGGACCTCTTCGCCGAGCTGCGCGACGCCGGGCACGGCCTGGTCGCCGTCACCCACGACCCGGAGTTCGTCGCCGCCCTGGCAGACCGCCGCCTCACCCTGGAGCGCCCGTGACCAGACCGAACGCCGCACCGGTCACCCACCCAGACCGCCACCCCACTCTGGAACGCCCGTGACCAGACCGAACGCCGCACCGGTCACCCACCCAGACCGCCACCCCACTCTGGAACGCCCGTGACCAGACCGAACGCCACACCGGTCACCCACCCAGACCGCCACCCCACCCTGGAACGCCCATGACCAGCGACCGAACCGCCGCACCGGTCACCCACCCGGACCGCCACTCCACCCTGGGTCGGGCGTGATCAGTTTCGAGCCGGTCGCCGCGCCCGAGGCGCCGCTGGCCAGGCGCAACCCGGTGGCCAAGCTCGCCGCGGCGCTGGTGTTCTCGTTCATCCTGATCGCCACCCTCGACCCGGTGGCCCCGGCCATCGCGATCGCCGTCGAGTTGGCCCTGCTGCCGCTGTTCGGGGTCCGTTTCCGGGTGTTGGCGCGGCGGGCCTGGCCGCTGCTCGTCGGCGCGGTCGGCGTGGTGGTGACGCTGGTGCTCTTCGCGGCCGAGCGCTCCGGCCGGGTCCTCGTCGAGGCCGGTCCGGTGGTGGTCACCTCCGGGGTGCTGCTCACCGCGCTCGGCCTGGTGCTGCGTATGTTCGCGGTGGCGCTGCCCGGCGTGATCGTCTTCGCCACCACCGACCCGACCGACCTGGCGGACGCGCTGATCCAGAACGCGAAGGCGCCGGCCCGGTTCGCCATCGGGGCGCTGGCCGCGTTCCGGCTCGTGCCGCTGCTGGGGCAGGAGTGGCAGATGATCTCCATGGCGCGTCGCGCCCGGGGGGTCGAGGCCGGCCGCAACCCACTGGCGAAACTTCGGTTGTTCGTGTCGACGGCCTTCGCGCTGCTCGTCGGGGCGATCCGCCGGGGCACCCGGCTGGCCGTGGCGATGGACGCCCGGGGCTTCGACGCCGGGGTCCCGCGCACCGTCGCCCGGCGACAGCGCTTCGTCGCCGCCGACGGCCTGCTGATCGCCGGCGCGGCGGTGCTCGCCGGGGCCGCGCTGACCGTCAGCGTGCTGCTCGGCACCTTCCGCCCGTTGATCGGCTGACGCCGCCCGGTGGTCGGTCGACGGACCGGGCGGAGGCGCCGACCGGGCCGGGCAGACGGCGGGCGGAGGCGCCGACCGGGCCGGGCAGACGGCGGGCGGGCCGGGGTGCAGGCGCCTGCCCGGGTGGTCGGGCGACGGGCGGGCCGGGTGGAGTCGCCGGTGATGACGGCTCCACCCGGCCGGCACCGTCAGCTGCGCCGGAAGGCGTACCGGCGGGCCTGCCCGGCCTTCTGGCCGCGCAGCGTGCCGGAGCGGCCGGCGCCGGAGACCGGCGGACCGGCCTTCGGCGCCGCCGGTCGGTCGACCGGCAGCGCCGGCACGACCGGCGCGACCGCCACCTCGTCGAGGTTGACGGGCGTCAGGTCCGCGACGGATGGCGTGGGGACGGTGGTACGGGACTTCTTCGGGTTGCGCCTGGCGGGCATCCGGTGCCTCCTCGGTCTGCGGGCCCTGCCACACCGGAGCAACGTCCGGTGACCGGGGCCCGCCTCGTTCGGCGACCGTCGCGCGACGGTCGGGCGGGATCGGGACAGCTGCCGGGATCGGCCACGAGGAGCACCGCCGCTCGACGGCAGGTGCGGAATGCGGACGCCCGGGAGCACGCGGACCCGCGGCGATGCGGCGGCGGGTCGGCTCGGAAGTGGGGCGTCAGTTGCGCATGCCCACACGCTAGCCGCCCCACCGGTCTCGCGCAGCCGAATTAAACGGCGGGGTCCGCGGCCGGCCGGTCGCGTCCCACGGAGGCCGCCCGGCGGGGTGCGGCCGGCCGGTCGCGCCCCACGGAGGCCACCCCGGCGAAGGATCTCGTCCGGCCCTCGCGTCCTGCGGGGCGACCGCCACGTGGCGGTGACGGGTGCCCGACATGCCTCCGGGACGCCCTGCCCGGCGATACGGTCGCACCGGCGGGTGTCGACGGCGGAGGGCGGACGGATGGCCGGGCGGGCGACGGCACGGATCGGCGTGACCGGGCTGGCGGTGATGGGCCGGAACCTGGCCCGCAACCTGGCCCGCAACAGCCTCGCGGTGGCGGTGCACAACCGATCGCCCGAGCGCACCCGCAGCCTCGTCGCGGAGCACGGGGACGAGGGGACGTTCCTGCCCGCCGAGTCGATGGCCGACTTCGTCGCGTCGCTGGAGCGGCCCCGCGCGGTCATCGTGATGGTCAAAGCGGGCGGCCCCACCGACGCCGTGGTCGACGAACTGGTCCCGCTGCTCGACGCGGGCGACATCGTCGTGGACTGCGGCAACGCGCACTTCGCCGACACCCGCCGGCGGGAGGAGGCGCTACGGGCCCACGGCCTGCACTTCGTCGGCACCGGCGTCTCCGGTGGCGAGGAGGGCGCCCTGCGCGGCCCGAGCATCATGCCGGGCGGATCCGCGGAGTCGTACCGCACGCTCGGGCCGATCTTCGAGCAGATCGCCGCCCAGGTGGACGGGGTGCCGTGCTGCCGGCACATCGGGCCGGACGGCGCCGGGCACTTCGTCAAGATGGTGCACAACGGCATCGAGTACGCCGACATGCAGCTCATCGCGGAGGCGTACGACCTGCTCCGGGCCGGACTGGGCGCGCAGCCGGCGGAGATCGCGGAGATCTTCCGTGGCTGGAACTCCGGCGAGCTGGAGTCCTTCCTGATCGAGATCACCGCCGACGTGCTGGCGCACACCGACGCGGCCACCGGGCGGGCGTTCGTGGACGTCGTGCTGGACCGCGCCGAGCAGAAGGGCACCGGCCGCTGGACGGTGCAGAGCGCGCTCGACCTGGGCATCCCCATCACCGGCATCGCCGAGGCGACCTTCGCCCGCTCGCTGTCCGGGCACGCCGACCAGCGCGAGGCGGCCCGGCGGGCGTTCCCGGAGGCGGGCGCGACCTGGCGGGTCGAGGACTCCGACGCCTTCGTCGAGGACGTCCGCCGCGCCCTGCTCGCCTCGAAGATCGTCGCGTACGCGCAGGGCTTCGACCACATCCGCGCCGGCTCCCGCGAGTACGACTGGGGCATCGACCTGGGCGGCACCGCCACGATCTGGCGGGGCGGCTGCATCATCCGGGCCCGCTTCCTCGACCGTATCCGCCAGGCGTACGACGAGCGGCCCGACCTGCCGACGCTGCTGGTGGCGCCGTGGTTCGCGGACACCGTGAACGACGGCGTGCCGAGCTGGCGGCGGGTGGTGGCCGACGCGGCGCGGGCGGGCGTGCCGGCCCCGGCGTTCGCCTCGTCGCTGGCGTACTTCGACGCGTTGCGCGCCCAGCGGCTGCCGGCCGCCCTGATCCAGGCGCTGCGGGACAACTTCGGGGCGCACACCTACCAGCGTGTGGACCGCGAGGGCACCTTCCACACCCGCTGGCCCACCGACCGCACCGAAACCAGAACCTGACCCGAACCCCCGGAACCCCCGACCCGCGAGTCGATCATGCACTTCTGGTGGGCGGAACGCCCCGGTGTGGGGCTTTCGCGGGGCACCACGACTGCATGATCGACGAACGGGTCGGGGGTGGGGTCAGGTCACGGCCGGGTTGGGTCAGAAGAAGCGACGACGCTTCGCCTTCTGCGGGCGGAGCATGTCGGCGCCCTTGGTGAGCAGGCGGCTCACCCCGGTCGGGCCGCGGCGGGCCTCCAACCCGTGGCTGAGCCGGCGCGCGCCCGCCGCCGCCAACGGCACGGCGACGGCCATCATCGCCCACTGGGCAATACGCTTCTGGATCATGTGGGTTCACCTCCGTCGGTGGCTGCTGACCACCGTGGTACCCCGTCCGACCGGGCGGTAAGCCTCAGGCGGGCGGCGGGGCGACCGGGTTGGGCAGCGCGCCGCCGAAGCGACGGTCCCGCTGCGCGTACAGCTCGCAGGCGTACCAGAGGTGGCGGCGGTCGAAATCGGGCCAGAGCGTGTCGAGGAAGATCAGCTCGGCGTACGCGGTCTGCCAGAGCAGGAAGTTCGAGATCCGCTCCTCGCCGGAGGGACGCAGGAACAGGTCCACCTCGGGGATCTCCGGGTGGTAGAGGTACTTCGCGACGGTCTTCTCGTTGACCTTCTCCGGGTCCAGCCGGCCCGCCGCCACGTCGCGGGCGATGGCGGCGGCGGCGTCGGCGATCTCCGCCTGGCCGCCGTAGTTGACGCAGAACTGGAGGGTCAGCGTCGAGTTGCCCCGGGACATCTCCTCCGCCGTCTGCAACTCGGAGATGACGCTCTTCCAGAGCCGGCCGGCCCGGCCGGACCAGACCACCCGCACCCCCAGGTCGACCAGCTGGTCACGGCGGCGGCGGATGACGTCGCGGTTGAAGCCCATCAGGAACCGGACCTCGTCCGGCGAGCGCCGCCAGTTCTCGGTGGAGAAGGCGTACGCCGACAGGTAGGGGATGCCCAGCTCGATGGCGCCCTCGACCGTGTCGAAGAGGGAGAACTCCCCTGCCTCGTGGCCCTTGGTGCGGGGCAACCCGCGATCCTTGGCCCACCGGCCGTTGCCGTCCATCACCACGGCGACGTGCTTCGGCACCGCGTCGGCGGGCAGCGCCGGCGGCCGGGCGCCCGACGGGTGCGGTGTCGGCGGCACCGGCTCGCGACGCCCGGCCCTCATCGATCGGATCACTCAGTTCTCCCCCTGTTCACGCCGTCCGCACCGGGCCCGGCGCCAGTCGGCGGCGGGACCGGGCCGGCCGCCGGGGCGCCCCGGTCGACCAGCGGCAGCGAGCGTAGCGCGCGCTCCAGGTGCCACTGCAGGTGTGCCGCGACCAGGCCACTGCACTCCCGGCGTACGCCGGTCTCGGTGGCGTCGGCGACCCGCCAGTCGCCGCTGGTCAGCGCGGACATCAGGTCGATGGTGGCCGGGGCGGGGTGGGCCGCGCCGGGCGGCCGGCAGTCCGGGCAGACCGCGCCCCCGGCCGGTACGGAGAACGCCCGGTGCCGCCCCGGCGTGCCGCAGACGGCGCAGGCGGTCAGCGCCGGCGCCCAGCCGGCGAGCGTCATGCCCCGCAGCAGGTACGCGTCGAGCACCAGGGTGGTGGCGTGGCTGCCCTCGGCGAGCGCCCGCAGCGCGCCCAGGGTGAGCTGGAACAGCCGCAGCGACGGCTCCCGCTCGACGGGGGTGAGCCGCTCGGCGGTCTCGGCGATCGCGCTGGCCGCCGTGTAGCGGGAATAGTCGCCGAGGAACCGCTTGCCGTAGAGGTCGATGCCCTCGACCTGGCTGACCGTGTGCAGCGAGCTGCCCAGGTTGCCCTTCGGGTCGCCGGCGAGCTGGAGATCGACGTGACCGAACGGCTCCAGTCGGGCACCGAACTTGCTGGTGGTGCGGCGGATCCCCCGGGCCACCGCGCGGAGCCGGCCGTGCCGGCGGGTGAGCAGGGTGATGATCCGGTCGGACTCGCCGAGCTTCTGCACGCGCAGGACCACCGCGTCGTCGCGGTAGAGCTGTCGGCGGTACCCGGCCATCGGACCATTCTCTCTCGGGGTGCGGAATCAGGGTCAGCTCGGGGTGTCCGCGCGCGGAACCCCGATGCGCGGGGGCCGTCACGCCTCGTAGCGTGCTCGCATGGCTCTGCACCGCACCGCCGCCGCGCTCGCTGCGGCCACCACCCTGATCGTCTCCGCCGGGTGCGACAACCTGTCCTTCCGCCGGCTCGACTACAACAACACCGAGGCGGTCCGGATCAACAGCATCCGGGTGCTCCCGGGGGCCGGCGACGTGACCGTCCGCGCCATCGGCGCGCAGGACGAGGTGCGGATCAAGCGGGTGGTGCGCTACCAGGGCGGTCAACCCGACGCGACGTACGAGGTCAAGGGCGGCGAACTGGTGCTGGACACCGACTGCGGTTCCCGGTGCAGCATCTCCTACGAGGTCACCGCCCCGGACGGGGTGAGCGTGAAGGGCGAGACCGGCTCCGGTGACGTCGACCTGAGCAGGGTGGGCCCGGTGGACATGCGGCTCGGCTCGGGCAACATCCGGGTGACCGCCTCCAGCGGCCCCGTACGCGCGGAGACCGGTTCCGGCAACATCCAGGTGGTCGGCGCCGGCGGGCCCGTCCGCGCGCAGACCGGCTCGGGCAACGTCGAGGTCGACGAGGTTGCCGCCGCGGCCACGCTGCGGACCTCGTCCGGCGACATCACCGGGCACCGCCTCGGCGGCGGGGTGGACGCGGAGACGGGCTCCGGGGACATCGCCGTCGACCTCACGACGCCCGCCTCGGCGCGGGTGCACGCCTCCAGCGGGAGCGTCGAGCTGGTCGTGCCGGCGGGCCGCTACCGGGTCCGCTCCAACACCGACGGCGGCGACGCCGAACTGGGCGTCACCGACGACCCGTCCGCCACGCTGGTGCTCGACCTCTCCACGGGCAGCGGCGACATCACGGTCACCCAGCGTTGATCTCGACGGTCTCCGGCTCCCGCGCGGCCCGGGGCGCCGGCACCACCGTCCGCCCGCTGACCGGTCCGCCGGCCCTACCGTCGACCCCGTGCCGGGTGACCGGTCCGCCGGCCCTACCGTCGGCGGCCGCGTCCACGGTGGCCGGGCCGGGGCGGGCCCGGCCGGGGACCAGCTGCGGCGGCCTGCGGGCGGCCACGTCCTCCACCCAGCCGACGAGGGCGGTCACCGCCGCGACCAGCGCGAAGACCAGCGCCACCCGGATCGCCAGGCCGAGCGGGTCCTGGTGCGACCAGCCCACCACGTCGACCAGTGGGGTGAGCGCCACCACGAACGGCATGTGCCACAGGTAGACGGTGAGCGCCCGCCGGTTGAAGATGGTCACCACCCGGCCGAACGCGGCGCTGCGGTCCACCCAGGGTGCGCTCGCCGGCCCCCGACCGAGCAGCACGAGGACGAAGGCCGCCGACCAGAGGGCGTTGCCCAGGGGGTTGTCGTTCAGGTCGTACCCGCGCGGTCCGGGGTGGGTGACGATCCAGGCGGCCCCGACGGCGGCGAGGGCCAGCGCGACCGGGACCAGCACCCGGTTGGCCAGGCGGCGCAGCATGCCGGCCTGGTGGGCGAAGCCGAGCAGCCAGGCCCCGAAGTAGAGCCCGAACTGGTGCAGCGCCACCGGCAGCGCCGGGAGCAGACCCAGTTCGGCCGCCGCGAGCAGGGCGTACGGGGCGATCAGGGTGGGCACCGGGGCGCGCCGGAACAGCCAGAGGGCCACCGGCGAGGCGAGCACGAACCAGAGGTAGTCGCGCAGGTACCAGATCACGCTGAGCGCGATCGCACCCCAGCCGTTGGCCGGCGGGTCGGCGATGGGGAAGAGCCAGAGCAGCACCTTCGGGCTCAGCGGCAACCCGGTGAGCAGCATGGCCGGTACGAAGACGGCGGCGAGCACCCACAGCGACGGCAGCAGGCGCCGCAGCCGGCGCACGACCGCCCCCGGCCCCCACCGGTGCAGTGAGGCCGCCATCAGCGAGCCGGCGAGCGCGAACATCACCGACATCGCCGGGAAGACGAGGGTCAGCGTGGCCCAACCGGTGACGTGGTAGACGACGACTCGAACGATGGCCAGGAAGCGGAGCAGGTCCAGGTATCGGTTACGCATCAGCCTGCATCTATGTCCGGGGATACGGGGGCTGTCCTACCCCCTACCCTCCGGGCCGAGCACGCCAAACAGAAGAGAACCCACCAGAAGGTGACATCTTCCATACGTCCGACCGATACCGATCATGCGTCGGACGGCCTCTGGGCCGGGACGCGGCGCGTCCCGGCCCCGGCGTCAGAAGCCCAGCTTGCGCAGCTGCTTCGGATCCCGCTGCCAGTCCTTCGCCACCCGGACGTGCAGGTCGAGGTAGACCCGGGTGCCGAGCAGCTCCTCGATCTGCCGGCGGGCGGTGGTGCCGACGTGCTTGAGCCGGCTCGCCCGGTGGCCGATCACGATCGCCTTCTGGCTGGGTCGCTCGACGTAGACATCGGCGTAGATCTTCATGAGCCGGCCCTCGGGGACCATCTCCTCGACGACCACCGCGATGGAGTGCGGCAGCTCGTCGCGGACGCCCTCCAGGGCGGCCTCCCGGATCAACTCGGCGACCAGCACCTGCTCCGGGTCGTCGGTGAGCATGTCGTCGGGGTAGAGCTGCGGCGACTCGGGCAGGTAGCCGGTCATCACGTCGACCAGGGTGTCCACCTGGTGCCCGGAGACCGCGCTGACCGGCACCACCTCGGCGAACTCACCCAGCTCGCTGACCGCGAGCAGTTGCTCGACCAGCCGCTTGCGGTCCACCAGGTCGGTCTTCGTGACCACCGCCAGCACGGTGGCCTTCAACTCGGCCAGCTCGCCGGTGATGAACCGGTCGCCCCGCCCGATCGGCTCGTCCGCCGGGATGCAGAGGCCGATCACGTCGACCTCGCTCCAGGTCTGCCGCACCAGGTCGTTGAGGCGCTCGCCGAGCAGCGTACGGGGGCGGTGCAGGCCCGGGGTGTCGACCAGCACGAGCTGGGACTCCGGGCGGTGCAGGACGGCCCGGATGATGTGCCTGGTCGTCTGCGGCTTGTTCGACGTGATGGCGATCTTCTGCCCGACGATCGCGTTGGTCAGCGTCGACTTGCCGGCGTTCGGCCGACCGACGAAACAGGCGAAACCGGCCCGGTAGGGGCGCGGCTGGAGATCGCTCACTCGACCACCGTGCCGAGGACGGACCCGTCCGGGGCGGCCACGTGGATCGGCGCGTCCGCGGCGAGGTCGCGTACCGCCGCGTGCCCCGCGCCGTCCAGCGTCGACGCCTCGGTGACCACCACGGCGGCCTCCAGCCGGATCGCGCCGGCCGCCACCGCGGACGCCACCGCGAGCTGGAGCGCGGTGATCGTCAACGACGGCAGCGACACGCTGGCCGCGGCGTACGTCCGACCGTCCTGGTCGCGGACCGCCGCGCCCTCCACGGCGCCCACCCGGCCACGCGCGCCCCGGGCCAGGACGACCAGCTTGCCGTCCTCGGCGCTCAGCTCGACCGGGTCGGACGGGGTGGGCCGGGCGGCCGGTACGGCGGGTGACTCAGGCATCGGCGGGTTGCCTCTCCTCGGATCGGTTCGTGTCGTCCCGGGGCTCGGCGTGCTCGCCACGCCCCGGGCCGTTCTGCGTGTCGGTCGACTCCGCCCGGTTCACCAGCACGGTGTCGATCCGGTTGCGTCGGCCGGTGGTGCCCTCGGCGACCAACTGGAGCCCGGCGACCTCGACCTGCGCCCCGGGGATCGGGACCCGGCCCAGGGACTGGGCCAACAGGCCGCCGACGGTCTCCACCTCGTCGGTGGGGAGGTCGGTGTCGAACAGCTCGCCCAGATCCTCCACCGGGAGCCGCGCGGTGACCCGCACCGCCCCGTCGTCGAGGTGCTCGACCGGCGGGCGCTCGACATCGTACTCGTCGGTGATCTCACCGACGATCTCCTCCAGGATGTCCTCGATGGTGACCAGCCCGCCGGTGCCGCCGTACTCGTCGACGACGATGACCAGGTGGTTGCGGGCGGCCTGCATCTCCGAGAGCAGGTCGTCGACCGGCTTGGACTCGGGCACGAAGGTGGCGGGGCGCATCAGCTCGGCGACCGGGAGCTGCCGGTCCTCCGGGGCACCGCCCTGGGTCCGCCGGATCAGGTCCTTGAGGTAGAGCACGCCGAGCACGTCGTCGACGCTCTCGCCGATGACCGGGATCCGGGAGAAACCGGAGCGCAGGAAGAGCGCCAACGCCTGGGAGAGCGTCTTGCGTTCCTCTATCCACACCATCTCGGTACGCGGCACCATCACCTCCCGGGCGATGGTGTCGCCGAGCGCGAAGACCGAGTGGATCATCTGCCGCTCGCCGTGCTCCACGACACCGCGCTGCTCGGCCAGGTCGACCAGCTCGCGCAGCTCCACCTGGGTGGCGAACGGACCCTCCCGGAAGCCCCGGCCGGGTGTGACCGCGTTGCCGATCAGGATCAGCAGCGAGGCGAGCGGGTTGAGCGCCCGGCCCAGCCAGCGGACCAGCGGGGCGACGGACCGCCCGACCACGTACGCGTGCTGCCGGCCGATGGTCCGGGGGCCGACCCCGACCACCACGAAGCTGATCACGGTCATCGCGCCGGCGGTGACCAGCGCCGCGCGCCAGCCCGCGCCGAAGGTGTCGACCGCGACCAGCGCCACCAGGGTGGTGGCGGTCAGCTCGGCGAGCAGCCGCAGCAGGAGCAGGAGGTTGAGGTGGCGGACCACGTCCCCGGCGACGGCCTGGAGCGTCCGTGCGCCCCGCGCGCCGTCGCGGGCCAGTTCGGCGGCGCGGGCGGGCGAGATCGCGGCGAGGGCCGCCTCGGTCATGGCGATGAGGCCGGCCAGCACCACCAGGCCGGCCGCGATGACCAGTAGTTGCAGGTCGGGCAGGCCGGTGGCGGCGGCCGCCAGTGTCGGGGTGGCCATCACCGGGACCGGGTCGACCGCCAGCTCGCCAGCAGCCGGGCCTGGAGGGCGAACATCTCCCGTTCCTCCTCCGGCTCGGCGTGGTCGTAGCCGAGCAGGTGCAGCACCCCGTGCACGGTGAGCAGGTGCAGCTCGTCGGCGGCGGCGTGACCGGCGGTGGCCGCCTGCTTGGCCGCCACCTCCGGGCAGAGCACGATGTCGCCGAGCAGTGCGGGCTCGCCGCCGGCGGCGGACGTCTCGCCGGGCCCGTGGTCGACGCTGCCCTCGTCCATGGGGAAGGCGAGCACGTCGGTCGGGCCGTCGCCGCCCATCCACCGGTGGTTGAGCTCGGTCATGTAGTCGATGTCGACCAGCAGCACGGACAGCTCGGCGAGGGGGTTGACCCCCATCTCGTCGAGGGCGTGCCGGGCCACGGCGAGCACGGCGTCGGTGTCGACGTCGACACCCGACTCGTTGGCGATCTCGATGGACAACAGTCTTCCCTCGGTCTAGCGGCGCCGGCCGGCCCGGCCGCCCTGGGCGGATCGCCCCGGCACGGCGTGCACGCTCTGCGCCTGCTGGTTCTCCCGCTCGTCCCAGCGGGCGTACGCGTCGACGATCTCACCGACCAGCCGGTGGCGGACCACGTCGGAGCTGGAGAGCTCGGCGAAGTGCACGTCCTCCACGTTCTCCAGGATCTCCCGGACCACCCGCAGGCCGCTGGTCGTGCCGCCGGGGAGGTCCACCTGGGTGACGTCACCGGTGACGACGATCTTGGAATTGAAGCCGAGCCGGGTGAGGAACATCTTCATCTGCTCGGGCGTGGTGTTCTGCGCCTCGTCGAGGATGATGAACGCGTCGTTGAGCGTGTTGTGCGTGACCAGGAAGTCGTCGGTCACGTACAGCGAGTCCTCCGCCGCGACCTGGATGCACATCGTCTCCTGAAACCCCGCCGGGAGGATCGAGTCGATAAAGCGCATCGGCCGACCGCCCCCGTGCTCGTCGTACAGCCGGCGCTTGCGCGACAGGCGGAACGGCGACACACCGGCGGGAAGCCGGATCTCCACGACGTACGCGTCGGCGCGGTAGGGAACAGGACGTCCCTTGGCCAGCCCTGGTTTGCGGCCCTCGGCCTCCCGCACCCGCCACGTGGCCACGCCGCCGAGCGACTGGACCAGGTGCACCACGTCGTCCCGCAGCCGCGGGGAGGTCGTCGAGTACTGCACCCGGCACGTGCGCCCGGCCTGGACGACCGGCCCACCGTCGCTGTCCAGCAGACCTTGAAGCACGGCCAGACGGACGTCGACGCTGTTGTTCTTGTAGACGTCGGGCACGAACTTCGTGCCCGACGTGGCCCCGGCCAGACCCAGCTCGCGGACGGCGAGCGTGACCGGGTTGGCGACGATCACCCCGCCCCGGTGCCCGTTGACGTGCCGGAGGACGTAGTCGTAGTCGCCCTTGCGGACGAGTTCGATGTCGGGCAGCGCTTCCTCGAGTGCGACGGCGAGCTCCGGATCCGCCGTGCAGAAGGCGGGCGTCGCTCGTGACGAGATCGAGCCGTCCCCGAGCAACAGACCAACCGCGTACGGGTCGAGCGGGACGTCCTGCGGCTCCATGTGCACGGGCGCCACGACCGGAAGCTCGTACCGGCGGGCGTGCCCCCGCCGCTCCTTGCCGACCATCTGGCGCGTCTCGAGGGTGCGCCGACGGCCGCGTCGCTTGTCCTCCAGTGTCGCTACGGTCCAGAGGTGCTCGCCGCAGCAGAGGGTGGACGCGCCGTCCTGGGCGGTGACCCGGTAGACCTGCTTGCGTCCCTGCGGGAAGATGCCGATCACCGGCGTGGGCGTCCCGTTCGAGCCGATCACCAGATCACCCACCCGGAGCGACCCGAACGGCTTGAAGCCTTCCGGAGTCAGGACCCGGGCGTCATAGGGCTGCGCCCGCCCCCGCATGTACGCCAGCGGCGCGACCTCGATCGTGCCCGCCGCCATCAGCTTGGGGATGGAATCCGGGTCGAGCATGTCGTGCAGCGCGTCGTAGAGCGGGCGCAGGTAGGGGTCGATCTTCTCGTTCAGCGTGCCGGGCAGGAAGCCGAGCCGCTCCCCCGCCTCGACCGCCGGCCGGGTCAGGATGATGCGGTTGACCTGCTTGGCCTGCAACGCCTGGACGGCCTTCGCCATCGCCAGGTAGGTCTTGCCGGTGCCGGCGGGGCCGATGCCGAAGACGATGGTGTGCGCGTCGATAGCGTCGACGTAGCGCTTCTGCCCCAGCGTCTTGGGACGGATGGTGCGGCCGCGCCGGGAGAGGATGTTGAGCGTCAGGACCTCGGCGGGCCGCTCGGCGCCGCCCTGCTCGAGCATGCCGACGGTACGCCGGACGGCGTCAGTGGTCAGGGTCTCGCCTTTCTCGATGAGTTCCAGCAGCTCGCTGAAGATCCGCTCGGCGAGGGCGTTGTCGGCGGGGGCGCCGGTGATGGTTATCTCGTTGCCCCGGACGTGCACGTCGCTGTCGACCGAGCGCTCGACCAGTCGCAGGATCTCGTCACCCGCGCCGAGCAGGTTGACCATGATCTTGGAATCCGGGACGGTGATCCTGGTCTGCACCCGGGGCGGGCCGGGAGGTGGGGTGCCGGTCATAGGTCGGGCCGACGGGCCCTGCGCACCTGCTCTCGATCTCGGCGCCGGCCTGCTGGCGCGGCGCGCTGACGTTACTGCCATCTTATCTTTCCAACAGCGGCGGCACCCTGCCCATTTCCGCGCGTGGGGCACGGGCGGACCAGTCACCCCGTCCGCGGCCGGGGCGGACCGGACGGGGCGGGTCCCCGGCCCGTCCGGTCGCGCGCCCGTCAGGAGCCGGCTCGGAAGTCGTACCGCTCGAAGGTCTCCTGGTGCCGGGTGAACCGGTAGGTCGCCCAGTGCATCCGGACCACCGTGCCGTGCTCGTCCCGGGTCAGCCGGAGCAGCTCGCCCGCCTCCCGGCCGGAGACCGTGCGGAACACGTCCGGCCGGTCCGGCAGCGTGACGAAGACCGACGGCGGCTTGCCCGCCGGATCGTCGGCGCCCCGGGCCCGCAGCTCGCCGTCGTGCCAGGAGAAGACGTACTCGAAACCCTCCCCCCACCAGCGGCCGAGCAGCCCGCGTACGCCCTCGGGGGCGGGCGGGCCCGGCTGCCACGGCGTGACGTCGGCGGGGTCGTGCTCGACCGCGGCGGCCAGCAGCCGGTGCGGCAGGTCGAGGACCTCGCCGGCGGTGCCGGAGGAGCCGAGCACCGCGACCCCCATGGCGCCGGGAGTGCCCTCCCCGCCGCGCCGGCCGTAGACGCCGGCCAGGAATCCGGGCATCGCGCCGTCGTGGCCGACGTGCATGATCCGCTCGCCCTGCGGCACCAGGATCAGCCCCAGCCCGAAGCCGCCGGCCCAGAGCGTCTCGTCGGTGACGGTCGCCGGCCAGCGCATCTCGTCGAGCGTGGCCGGGGCGAGCACGGCGCTGGCCGGGTCCAGCGCCGCCGGGTCGGCGAGGAAGGCCGCCCAGCGGGCCATGTCGGAGGCGGTGCTCCAGAGCTGCGCCGCCGGACCGACCGCCCCGAAGTCGGTCGGCGGCTCGGGGCGCGCCTCGTCGGAGTAGGCGTCGACCAGGAACCCGGTCGCGGCGTGCGGCCCGGGTTCCGTCGAGGTCTCGGCCAGCCCCAGCGGGGTCAGGACCCGCTCGGCGAGCACCTCCGCCCAGGTGCCGCCCCGCAGGTGGCCGACGAGCCGGCCGAGCAGCGCCATGCCGAGGTTCGAGTAGTGGTAGCGGCGGCCCGGGGGCAGCACCCGCTCGGCCCGGGCCAGGTCGGCGACCAGGCCGTCGGCGTCCGGCGTGCGCAGGGTGTCCCAGACGTCGCCGTACGGCTCGCGTTGCAGGCCGGCGGTGTGCGACAGCAGCCGGCGCACCGTCAGCTCGCCGTGGGCCGGCAGGTCCAGGTGCCGGCCCAGCGGGTCGTCGAGGTCCAGCAGGCCGTCGTCGCGGCACTGGAGGGTCAGCACGGCGGTGAACGTCTTCGTGACCGACCCGATCCGGAACCGGGTGCCCGGCCCCAGTTCGGTGTCGTTGCCGGTCCCGCCGACGGCGCACGTCCAGAGCGGGCGGTCCGCCCGGTGCAGGGCCGCCGACACCGCCGGTACCCGGGCCTGCGCCTGGACCGTCCGGACCATCCGCGACAGGCGGTCGCCGACCGCCGTCACGCGAGGTTCCGGGCCAGCATCGGGCCCAGCGGCGCCCCGCCGAGCACGTGCGCGTGCACGTGGAAGACCTCCTGGCCGCCGTACGCGCCGGTGTTGAACATCAGCCGGAAGCCGTCGCCGAGCAGCCCCTCGTCCTCGGCCACGGCGGCGGCCGTGGCGAGCACCTCCCCGGCCAGCGCCGGATCGCCCTGGGCGAGCGCCGCCACGTCGGCGTAGTGCTCCTTCGGGATGACCAGCACGTGCACCGGCGCCTTCGGGTCGATGTCGCGGAAGGCGAGCGTGGTGGCGGTTTCCCGGACGATCGTGGCCGGGATCTCCCCGGCGACGATGCGGCAGAAGAGGCAGTCGGTTCCCATCGGGGCAGTGTAAGGAAGGGCACCTTGTCAACGCCTTCGGTAGCGGAAGGGTCCCTTCCTCGCACCAGGGCCGGCCGGGCATGATGGCCGGCGTGACTTCACGGGCGGTACTGGTGACGGGGGCCTCGCGCGGCATCGGGCGGGCGGTGGCGACCGCGTTCGCGGCAGGCGGCGACCGGGTGGCGATCCACCACCGGGACTCGGCGGAGCTGGCCGAGCGGCTACGCGCCGAACTGCCCGGTGAGGGGCACGTCGTGGTCCGCGCCGACCTCACCGACCCGGACGCCGTACGGGCCATGGTCGACGAGGCGGCCGGCCTGCTCGGCGGGCTCGACGTGCTGGTCAACAACGCCGGGGTGTACGGCGAGCGGGACGCCCCGCACCCGGTCTTCGGCGCCTCCTACGAGCAGTGGCGCGCGCAGTGGCGGCAGGTGCTGGAGACCAACCTGACCGGCGCGGGCAACGTCATCTGGTGCGTAGCACAGCACATGCGCGACCGGGGCGGCCGGATCGTCAACGTCTCCTCCCGGGGCGCCTTCCGGGGCGAGCCGGAGCAGCCGGCGTACGGGGCGAGCAAGGCGGGGCTGAACGCGCTGGGGCAGTCGCTGGCGGTGGCCCTCGCCCCGTACGGCATCACGATCGCGACGGTCGCCCCGGGCTTCGTGGAGACCGACATGACCACCGGGCACCTGAGCGGGGAGCGGGGCGCCGCGATCCGGGCGCAGAGCCCGTTCAACCGGGTGGCCCGCCCCGAGGAGATCGCCGCCGCCGTGCACTGGCTCGCCTCCCCGCAGGCGGAGTGGGCCTCCGGCACCATCGTCGACCTGAACGGCGCCTCCTACCTGCGCAGCTGACCGGCCCGGTCCCTCAGCGAACTCCCAGCGTGGCGGGGGTGACGGTGGGCACTGCCGGGGTAAGGGTTGCCGGCATGACGGACAGCGTGCTGGACCTCACCGACGACTACCAGGTGGTCGACGGTCACGACGACGATCCCGTACTGCTGCGCCCGGACGGCAGCCCGGTGGACACCTGGCGGGAGGACTACCCGTACGACGAGCGGATGGAGCGCACGGAGTACGACCACCACAAGCGGCTGCTCCAGATCGAGCTGCTGAAGCTCCAGGACTGGATCCGGGAGTCCGGTGAGCGGCTCGTGATCCTCTTCGAGGGGCGCGACGCGGCCGGCAAGGGCGGGACCATCAAGCGCTTCATGGAGCACCTCAATCCGCGCGGCGCGTCGGTGGTGGCCCTGGCCAAGCCGAACGAGCGGGAGTCCACCCAGTGGTACTTCCAGCGGTGGCTCGGGCACCTGCCGGCGGCCGGCGAGATCGTGCTGTTCGACCGGTCCTGGTACAACCGCGCCGGGGTGGAGCGGGTGATGGGCTTCTGCACCCGCAAGGAGTACCTCGAGTTCCTCCGCCAGGCCCCCGAACTGGAGAGGATGCTGGTGCGCTCGGGCATCCGCCTGGTCAAGTTCTGGTTCTCGGTATCCCAGAACGAACAGCGCACCCGGTTCGCCGTCCGCCAGGTGGACCCGGTGCGGCAGTGGAAGCTCTCCGACATGGACATCGCCTCGCTCGACAAGTGGGACGAGTACACCGAGGCCAAGGAGGCGATGTTCTTCTACACCGACACCGCCGACGCACCGTGGACGGTGTTGAAGAGCAACGACAAGAAGCGGGCCCGGATCGAGGCGATGCGCCACGTGCTGAGCCGCTTCGACTACCACGACAAGGACCACGAGGTGGTCGGCGTACCGGACCCGCTGATCATCGGCCCGGCCGGGCTGGACCTGGACCCGGAGGAACAGACGGTGCACGTCTTTCCCAGGCTCTGACCTCCGCCGGACGCGCGCCCCGACCATGCCGGACGAGATGTCCTGGCCGGCGACGGTCACCGACGAGGCCCGCACCGCTGATGACCGACCCGTCGAGTCGAGTACCGCCGGCGGTCACCAGTGGCCGAGGCGGGTGGCCAGGACACTGAGGGCAGCCACCCCGGCGGTCGACGTACGCAGCACCGAGGGCCCCAGCCGCACCGGCCGGGCGCCTGCCTCGGTGAAGGCGGTCAGCTCGGCCGGGGCGATGCCGCCCTCCGGGCCGACGACCAGCACGATCTCACCGGCGGTGGGCAGCTCGACGGTGGTCAGCCGCTCCCGCGCCTCCTCGTGCAGGACGAACGTCGCGGCGGCGCCCGCGATCCGGCGGGCCACCGTCGCGGTGGACTCGTCGGGGGCGCCGGCCACCACCGGCAGCCACGACCGGCGGGCCTGCTTCGCCGCCTCCCGGGCCGTCGCCACCCACTTCTCCCGGGCCCGGGCGCCCCGGTCGCCGCGCCACTGCGCCACCGAGCGGGACGCCGCCCAGGGCACGATCTCGTCCACCCCGACCTCGGTCATCGCCTGCACGGCCAGCTCGCCCCGGTCGCCCTTGGCGATGCCCTGCACCACGACGAGCCGGGGGACGGCTGCGTCGACGTACCCCCGGGAGATGACGTCGAGTTCGAGGCTGCCCCGGCCGACGGCCGTGACCACCGCGGACGCGGTGCCGCCCCTGCCGTCGGCGAGCAGCAGTTCCTCGCCGACGCGCAGTCGTTGCACCGTGGCGGCGTGGTGCCCCTCGGGGCCGCCCAGGGTGAGCTGGTCGGCGGTGGGCAGCGACTCGACCAGGAACAGCGGCGCGGACACGACGATCAGGCTAGCCGCCCCGGCGGACGCCGGGGCGGTCAGGCCGCTCAGGGGTGGCCGTTGAAGGCGTCGCGCATCCGGGAGAAAAAGCCGCCCTGCTTGGTGAGCTCGGCGACCTCCTCGCCCCGGGTCTTGGCGAAGTCGCGCAGCATCTTCTCCTGGTCGGCGTCGAGCTTGGTGGGGGTGCGCACGTCGAGGTGGACGTAGAGGTCACCCCGGCCGGTGCCACGCAGGTGCGGCACGCCCCGGGCGCGCAGCCGCAGCGTGCTGCCCGGCTGGGTGCCGGCCTTGACGTCGACCGTCTCCTCGCTGTCCAGCGTCTTGATGGTCAGCCGGGTGCCGAGGGCCGCCGCGGTCATCGGCACCGTGACCCGGCAGTGCAGGTCGTCGCCCTTACGGGAGTAGACGTCGTGCGGCCGCTCGTGGATCTCCACGTAGAGGTCGCCGGCCGTGCCGCCGCCCGGGCCGACCTCACCCTGCTGGGCGAGGCGGATGCGCATGCCGTCCTCGACGCCGGCCGGGATCTTGACGGTCAGCGAACGGCGGGTGCGGACGCGGCCGTCGCCGGCGCAGGTCGGGCACGGGTGCGGGATGGTGGTGCCGTGCCCCTGGCAGACCGTGCACGGCCGGGCGGACACGACCTGGCCGAGGAAGGTGCGCTGCACGGACTGCACCTCGCCCCGGCCGGCGCACGCCTCACAGGTGGCCAGGTGGGTGCCGGCCGCCGTGCCGGCGCCGGAGCAGGTGGTGCAGAGCACGGCGGTGTCGACGGTGATCGGCGCCTCGACGCCGAACGCGGTCTCGTGCAGGTCCAGCTCCAGCCGCAGGATGGCGTCGGCGCCGGGCCGGGTACGCGGTCGGGGACCCCGCGAACCGCCGGCCGCGCCGCCGAAGAACGCGTCCATGATGTCCTGGAAGCCGACGAACGGGCCGGCGCCGCCGGGGCCGCCCGGGCCACCCGCGCCCCCGCCGCCGGGGGCGAGCGGGTCACCGCCCAGGTCGACGATCTGCCGTTTCCGGTCGTCCGAGAGGACCTCGTACGCGGCGTTGATGTCCTTGAACTTCTCCTGGGCCTCCGGATCCGGATTCACGTCCGGGTGGAACTGCCGCGCCAGCTTGCGGTAGGCGCGCTTGATCTCGTCGTCGGAGGCTTCCCGGCTCACGCCGAGAATGCCGTAGTAGTCCCTGGCCACTGCGTTCCGTGTCCTCATGTTCGTCTCGCGTTGCGCCGGTCGGCGGCCGGAGCCGGCCGTCGGCCCTGACTGGTCAGTTCTGGGCCAGCAGCTCGCCCACGTAGCGTGCCACGGCCCGCACCGTGGCGATGGTGCCGGGGTAGTCCATCCGGGTCGGCCCCAGCACGCCGAGGCCGCCGACGCTTGTCGCGCCCGGCCCGTAGCCGGTGCTGACCACCGAGGCGGCGCGCAGGTTGTCGATCTCGTTCTCGTCGCCGATCAGCACCCGCGTCGTGCTCGGCTCCGCCTCGCCGATGAGCTTGAGCATGACGACCTCCTCCTCCAGCGCCTCCAGGATGGGGCGCAGGGAGCCCTGGAAGTCGAGCAGCCCGCCGCGGGTGAGGTTGGCCGTCCCGGCCAGCGCGATCCGCTCCTCGTGCCGCTCGATCAGCGTCTCCAGCAGCACGGTGGAGAGGGTGGTCATGGCCGGGCGCAGGTGCGGCACCGACTCCTCGACGAGCGCCTGCACCAGCGGCGGGGTCTCCGACAGCCGGGTGCCGACGAGCTTCTCGTTGACCAGCCGGCGCAGGTCCGTGACGTCCTCGGCGGGGATCGGCGCGGGCAGCTCGACCAGCCGCTGCTCGACCCGGCCGGTGTCGGCGATCATGACCAGCATCAGCCGGGTGGTGGAGATCGGCACCAGCTCCAGGTGGCGCACCGAGGAACGGGCCAGGCTCGGGTACTGCACGACGGCGACCTGCCGGGTGAGTTGCGCCAGCAGCCGGACGGTGCGGTGCACCACGTCGTCGAGGTCGACGGCGCCGACCAGGAAACGCTCGATCGCCCGGCGCTCGGCCGGGCTGAGCGGCTTCACCCGGGACAGCCGGTCCACGAAGAGCCGGTAGCCCCGGTCGGTGGGCACCCGGCCGGCACTGGTGTGCGGCTGGCGGATGTAGCCCTCCTCCTCCAGCACGGCCATGTCGTTGCGGACGGTCGCCGGTGAGACCCCCAGCTGGTGCCGCTCGACAAGCGCCTTGCTGCCGACGGGCTCCTGCGTGGCGACGTAGTCCTCGACGATCGCGCGCAGCACGGCGAGCTTGCGGTCGTCGAGACCCATCCTCCCCACCTCCTGTCGCACGTCGGCCCCGGCACGCGGGGGGCCGGGGCGGGCTGCTGGCACTCGACTGTAGCGAGTGCCAGTCTACGTCGGCGGGGCCGCCCGCGCGATGATCGACCTGGGGTGATCAGTCCGATCGGCGACCGCGCGGGCCCGCCCGACGCCCCCGCGGGGCCGGTGTTCCGGGCGTGCCGGCCGGTGTCGCGCTGGTGCCGCCTTGCCGGCTGCCCCTACCGTGACCTTCATGACTGAACCACCTCGCCCTCCCGGAGCGGGGGACCCCGGCTTCCAGCCGGACCCGACCGCCCCGTCGGGGGTTCCCGGCCCCGCCGGCTACGGCGACCCCACCGCACCACTGTCCGGGGCACCGGGCCCGGGCAGCCATCCTCCACCCGGTGGCTATCCGCCGCCCACCGGTGACCAGCCGCCGTCGGGCGGCTACCCTCCGCCCGGCGACTATCCCCCACCCGGCGACTACCCACCGCCCGGCGGCTACGGACCGCCCGGCGGCTACGGACCGCCCGGCGGCTACGGAGCGCCGGGGGCCGGCTATCCGACCGGTGGCGGCTACGGACCGCCGACGGGCGGCTACGCCAGCAACGAGGACAAGAACTGGGCCCTGATCGCCCACTTCGGCGGCGCGGCCGGCGTGATCGTCGGCGGCGGCATGCTCGGCTGGCTGGCGCCGCTCATCGCGCTGATGGTCCGGGGGCAGCAGTCGCCGACCGCGCGGGCGCACGCCGTCGCGGCGCTGAACTTCCAGCTCACCTGGACGATCGTCGGGGTGCTGAGCTGGGTGGTCACGCTGATCACCTGCGGGGTGCTGTTCTTCGTTCCCATGCTCGTCACGCTGGTGCCGCTGATCTTCGGCATCGTCGGCGGGCTCAAGGCCAACGAGGGCGTGCTCTACCGCTACCCGATGACCTACAGCTTCACCAGGTGACCCGGGTCGGCCGCTCCCCCGGCCGGCCCCGGCACGCGGTTCAGGGCAGCAGGTCGCGGACGACCGCGTCGGCGAGCAGCCGGCCCCGCAGGGTCAGCACGGCCCGGCCGGCCGCGTGCTCGTCGGCGGCCAGCAGCCCGTCGGCGAGGGCCCGCGCGGCGCCGGCCCGACCGGCGTCGTCGAGGGCGTCCAGGGGCAGCCCGGAGGCGAGGCGCAGCCGGAGCATGACGTCCTCCATGTGCGCCTCGTCGGCCGTGAGCACCTCGCGGGCCAGGCCGGGCGACTCGCCGCCGGCGAGCCGCTTCGCGTACGTCGTGGGGTGCTTGACGTTCCACCAGCGCACGCCGCCGACGTGGCTGTGCGCCCCCGGGCCGAGGCCCCACCAGTCGGCGCCGGTCCAGTAGAGCAGGTTGTGCCGGCACCGGGCCGCCTCGTCGCGGGCCCAGTTCGACACCTCGTACCAGGAGAGGCCGGCCGCGCCGAGGGCGGCGTCCGCGGCGAGGTAGCGGTCCGCGGCGACGTCGTCGGAGGGGTACGGCAGCTCGCCGCGCCGCATCCGGGCGGCCAGCCGCGTGCCGTCCTCCACGATCAGGGCGTACGCGCTGACGTGGTCCACCCCGGCGGCGACGACCTGGTCGAGGGACGCGGCGAAGTCGGCCTCGGTCTCCCCCGGCGTGCCGTAGATCAGGTCCAGGTTGACGTGGTCGAACCCGGCGTCGCGGGCCTCGCGGGCGGCGGCGACGGCCCGGCCGGCGCTGTGCGTGCGGTCGAGGATCGCCAGCACCCCCGGCGCGGCGGACTGCATGCCCAGCGAGATCCGCGTGTAGCCGGCGGCCCGCAGCGCCTTCAGCGACTCGGGCGTGACCGACTCCGGATTGGCCTCGGTGGTCACCTCGGCGCCGGGCGCGAGCCCCCAGGTGCGGTCGATGCCGTCGAGGATCCGCGCCAGGTCGTCGGCGGGGAGCAGGGTCGGGGTGCCGCCGCCGACGAAGACCGTGTCCACCCGGGGCGGCGGTGCGTCGCCCAGCACCCGGCGGGCGAGCGCCAGCTCAGCCAGCACGGTGTCGGCGTACTCCTCCCGGCCCGCCCCGCCACCCAGTTCGGCGGCTGTGTACGTGTTGAAGTCGCAGTAGCCGCAGCGGCTGGCGCAGAACGGCACGTGCACGTACACGCCGAAGCCGCGCGCGCCGACGGCGCGGGTGGCGGTGGCGGGCAGCGACCCGTCGACGGGGACGGATTCGCCTTCTGGAAGGACGCCGGGCATGGCCACTAGTGTGCCCTTCCATGACCTCTCCCGACGCGCTCGTACGGGTCGCCACGGCCCGTGGGGTGACCACCCTCACCCTGGACAGCCCGCACAACCGCAACGCGCTCTCCACGCCGCTGATGACCCAGCTGCTGGCCGGCCTCGCCGAGGCGGTCGCCGACGACGCCGTACGCGTGGTCGTGCTCGACCACGCCGGACCGGTCTTCTGTTCCGGCGCGGACCTGAAGGAGACGGCCGCCGCGTACGCCAGTGGGACCGTGCCGGCCGGGATGCTCGGCGACGTGCTCGCGGCGGTCTGGGAGTGCCCGAAGCCGGTGGTGGCGAAGGTGGCCGGCCCGGCCCGGGCGGGCGGCCTCGGTCTCATCGCGGCGGCCGACCTGGCGGTGTGCGCGCGGGAGGCGACGTTCGCCTTCACCGAGGTGCGGATCGGCGTGGTGCCGGCGGTCATCTCCGCGACCGTGCTGCCCCGCCTGCACGCCCGCGCGGCGGCCGAGCTCTACCTGACCGGCGACACCTTCGACGGCCGGCGGGCGGCCGAGATCGGCCTGGTCACCGCCGCCGTGCCGGCGGACGGACTGGACGCGGCGGTTGCGGGGTACTGCGACTCTCTGGTGCGGGGGGCACCGGGCGCGCTGGCCGGGGCGAAGCAGTTGCTGCGCCGGCCGCCCGCCGCGGACCTGCGGGCGGAGATCGCCGAGCTGTCCACCCTCTCGACCGGGTACTTCCTGTCGGAGGAGGGACGCGAGGGCGTCCTGGCGTTCCGGGAGAAGCGGCCGGCGCGCTGGGTGCCCGCCGACGGTGACGCGGGCGCCGACCGGTAGCGGTGCTCGTGGAGATCCGGTCGGACGACCCGGAAGGCACCACGAGGGACGTACGCTTGTCGGACTGTCGATCAGGGGGTGTGGGTGCGTACTCGGGCAGTCGTGGCGGGCGGTGTCGTCCTCGTCGTCCTCGCCGCGGTCGGGATCTGGATCGTCATCCGGCAGATGGGCGGGCAGCTGCGCCTCCCCCTGGCCAGCCGGACCTGCACGGTACAGGCGGACGGCCGGGTGGCGCTGGACCCCGATCAGATGGCCAACGCGGCGACGATCGCGGCCATCGGCATCCAGCGGAAGATGCCCGAGCGGGCCGTCGTCGTGGCGCTGGCCACCGCCTACCAGGAGTCCGGCCTGCGCAACCTCGCGGGCGGTGACCGCGACTCGGTCGGGCTGTTCCAGCAGCGCCCCAGCCAGGGGTGGGGCACCCCGGAGCAGATCCGCGACCCCCGGTACGCGGCCAGGAAGTTCTACGCCGGGCTGAAGAAGGTGCGCGGCTGGGAGCAGATGCGGGTCACCGACGCGGCGCAGAAGGTGCAGCGCTCGGCTTTCCCGGAGGCGTACGAGAAGTGGGCCGACGAGTCCGAGGTGCTGACCCGGGCCCTGGTCGGGCACGCCACCGGCGCGGTCGCCTGCACGGTGGGCCGCGACCCGGCGATGCGCGGCGAGGCCGCGGCGACCGCGCTGACCCGCGGCCTGTCGTTGGACTGGGGCCTGGCCGGCGCGACGACCGCGGCGGACCTGACGGGCCTGACGGTCCCGGTCGCCGACGAGCTGCGGGGCTGGCGGTACGCGCACTGGCTGGTCTCGCACGCCCAGGACCACGGCGTGAAGCGGGTGCGCTTCGGCGACCTGGAGTGGACGGCCCGCGGCGGCACCTGGAACCGGACCGACGACACGCCGGCCACCGGGCGGGTCGTCGCGGAGGTCTTCGCCGAGGCGTAGTGGCCCCGATCTCCTTACCAGCAGTCACCGCGTAAACCGGCATTACCGGCAATAACTCCCATCGCGCCGCCAGGCTCTGACGGATCGTCACCGCGCCGCTCCCCACAGTCCGGACAACGGTCGCATATCGTGCTGGGCAGTACCCCGCCCCGGAACCAGCGGGTTACGATCGGCGGCCTGTGCCAGCAATGGTTTCGCCTCATGGGGAGGGGTACGTCGAAGTGTTCGACTACGGCGACCGGACCGGTTACGAACCGATCAGTGACACCGACCGCAAGGAGTTCCACGAGCAGGGCTTCCTCCTGCTGCGCAACGTCCTGACGGAGGACCACCGGGCGGCGCTGGAGGCTGCGGTGGACCGCGTCTACGCCGAGGAGAAGGCGAAGGGCACCACCACCAAGGACGGCACCCTGCACCTGCTGGGCTTCCTGGAGCGCGACGAGCTCTTCGGCGACCTGCTGACCCACCCGATCGCCTTCCCGTACATGTGGGGCCTGGCCGGCTGGAACATCTACACCCACCACAACCACCTGGACGTCACCCCGCCGGCGGCGGAGCCGGAGAAGCCCTACTGGGGGTGGCACCAGGACGGCTACCGGCAGAACTCCGACCCGGAGACGATGGACCCGAACCTGCCCCGGCCGATGTTCTCGCTCAAGGTGGCCTACGTCCTCTCCGACCTGTCGGAGAACGGCCGGGGCGCCACCAAGGTGATCCCGGGCAGCCACCTGTGGAACTCGCTGCCCCGCCCGAAGGACACCTCCGTACACAACCCGGACCCGGAGGGCACGGTGGAGATCACCGCCAACCCCGGTGACGCCTTCATCTTCGACCGCCGCCAGTGGCACTCGCGGTCCACCAACCTGTCGACCATCACCCGCAAGATGCTCTTCGTCGGCTACACCTACCGGTGGATCCGGCCGCTGGACGAGCTGCACATCGACAAGGACGGCGAGTGGTGGGCCAACCGCACGCCGGTGCAGCGCCAGCTCTGCGGTGAGGGCACCCACACCGCCAACTACTGGGGCATCAACTGGGACGGCTACATCGACGACGAGATCCCGCTGCGCAAGGAGCTCAAGCAGCGCGGCCTGCTCGACCGCAACGTGCCCTGGCTGCGCTGAGCCGGTCACCCGGCGCGCGCCGAGTCGACGTCGGACGGGCCCCCTCCCCCACGGGACGGGGCCCGTTCCCGTTCACCCGCCCGCCGTCAGCTCCGGCCGGCGAGCCGGCGGCGCACCTTTTCCCGGACCCCGTCCGGCAGGTCGGGCGCGTCGAGCAGCCGGGGCAGCAGCTCAGGCTCCAGGCTCAGGGCACGGAACACCTCGCCGATGGTCACCCCGTGCGCCGGCCGGTCCACCACCTCGACCGGGTCCCCCGCCCCGACCTCCCCCTCGCGCAGCACCCGCAGGTACGCCCCGGGCGTCGCCCGTACCGTGAACCGTTTGATCAGGTCGGGTACGCCCCAGAAGCCGGCGAAGGTGGTGCACGGCGTGCGTGGCTTGGTCACCTGGAGCAGCGCGGACCCGACCGCCCACTGCTCGCCGATCACGGCGCCCGTCACGTCCACCGCGTACGTGGTCAGGTTCTCCCCGAAGCCGCCGGGGCGGATGCTGCGGCCCATCTCCCCCGCCCACCAGGACGCGTCCTCCTCGGCGTACGCGTAGACCGCCTGCTCCGGACCGCCGTGGTGGGCGCGTTCGCCGATGAAGTCGCCGGCCACCCCGTCCACGCGCAGCAGCACCGGGCCGCCGACCGGCCGCTTGTCGATGCCGCTGCGACCGCTCGCGTCGCCCGCCCATTCCGCCTCGGTCACGCCGCCGAGGTTCACCGAAGCCAGCCTGCCCGTCATGGCGGCCAGCCTAGCCCGCCCCGCCGGCCGCCCCAGCGCGTGCGGGGTCAGCCCTTGACGGCGCCGGCCACCAGCCCGGAGACCATCCGCCGCTGCACCAGCAGGAAGAAGATGATCACCGGCAGGGTGAACAGCGTGGACGCGGCCATCACCGGGCCCCAGGCGGTGTCGTCGCGACCGAAGAAGAACGTCATCGCGACCGGCAGGGTGTAGCTCTCCTGGTCGTTGATGAAGGTCAGCGCGAAGATCAGCTCGTTCCAGGCGGTGATGAACGAGAAGATGCTCGTGGCCACCAGCCCGGGCGCCACCAACGGGAAGAGGACCTTGCGGAAGATCTGCGCCCGGCTGGCCCCGTCGATGGCGGCGGCCTCCTCCAGTTCCTTGGGCACCGCGGCGACGAAGCCGCGCAGCATCCACACCGCGAACGGCAGCGAGAAGCCGAGGTAGGTGAGGATCAGGCTCGGCAGGGTGTTGTAGAGCCCGAGCCGCTGGATCATCAGGAACAGCGGGATGACCAGCGCCTCCAGCGGGATCATCTGCACTATCAGCAGCATGATCAGGAAGGTGGTCCGCAGCTTGAACCGGAACCGGGCCACGGCGGTGGCGGCCAGCAGCGCCACCAGCCCGCTGAGCACCACGGTGCAGACCGCGACCAGCGCGCTGTTGAGGAAGAAGTCGCCGAAGGTGACGCCCGGGATCAGGTTCCCGGTGAGGATCTGCCGGTAGTGCTCCAGGGTCGGCTCGGTGGGCACCGGCCGGGGAGTGGACGAGAAGATCTCCGAACTCGGCTTCAGCGAGGTCGCGATCATCCAGTAGACCGGGAACGCGGCGAAGAGCGCCACCAGCAGCCCCGCGCCGTTGAGCGCGAGTCGCTTCGCGCCCCCGCCGCCTCCGCGTCGCGTCACGCGTCCTCCTCCTGCTTGAGCACCATGCGGACGTACAGGCCGGTCACCACCAGCAGGATCAGGGTGAGGATCACCGCGATCGCGGCGCCGAGACCGTACTTCGGCGGGGGTGAGAACGCCTCCGCGTACGAGTAGATGGAGAGCATGAACGTCGGCCGGTCCTGCGTGCCGCCGGCCAGCACGAACTGCTGGGTGAAGACCTTGAAGTCCCAGATCGTGGAGAGCACGATCAGGATCCCGAAGACCGGCCGCAGCAGCGGGAAGGTGATCTTCCAGAACACCTTCCACGGTCCGGCCCCGTCGACCCGGGCCGCCTCGTGCAGCTCGCTCGGCACGCTCTTCAGGCCGGCGAGCACGCTGACCGCGATGAACGGGAACGAGTGCCAGACCACCACCAGCGTCAGGATCGAGAAGAACAGCAGAGGCGAGTTGAACCAGCCGTAGCCCGTCCAGTCGCTGCGCCCGAAGAGGCTCTGCGACAGGCCGTCGGGCAGCGCGTTGAACAACCAGGTGACCAGGCCGCTGGTGTCGTCGAAGATCCATTTCCAGACGATCGTGCCGGTCAGCGCCGGGGTGGCCCAGGCGAGCATCACGCAGCTGGCCACGAAGGCGGCCATCTTCTTGCCGAGCCGGTTGAGCAGCAGCCCGACCAGGGTGCCCAGGACCATCGTGAGCGCGACGTTGGCCACCGCGAAGAGCACGGTGTTGCGCAGCACCGTCAGGAAGAACGGATCGCTGAGGATCTCGGCGTAGTTGCCGAAGCCCACCCACGGCCACTCACGGTCGCCGCGCAGCTGTCGGACGTTGTTGAGCTGGTGGAAGGACATCACCACCACCTGGCCGAGCGGCCAGAGCAGCAGCACGCCGATGATCACCAGGCAGGGCAGGAGCAGCAGGTAGGGCAGGCGGTCCACCCGGCGACGCCGCCGCGCGGGGGTCTCCCGCGCGGCGGCCGTCTCCGGCGCCTCGGTCAGCGTGGTCACTTGGCGTTGAGGATGCTTTCCATCTCCGCGGCCGCGTCGGCGGTAGCCTTCTCGACCGTCTTCTGACCCTTCATGACCGAGCTGTTCATCGCCTGGGTCACCGTCTTGGTCCGGCTGACCTCCACCCACTTCGGGGTGAGCGGCGTGAGCTTGGTGTTCTGCATCGTGGTGGCGAACGCCGACATGATCTTGTCGTTGGCGTACTTGTCGCCGCCGACCAGGTCCTTGTAGACCGGGAAGAAGCCGAGGCTGTCGGCGAAGGCCTGGTCGTTCTTCTTGTTCACCAGCACCGTCAGGTAGTCCCAGGCGAGGTCCTGCCGCTTGCTGTCCTTCCAGATCGCGACGTCGGAGCCGCCGGCGAAGCCGGGCGCCGCCTTGCCGTCGGGGCCGGGAATCGGGAACGTACCCCAGACCTTCTCGATCTCCGGGTTGTCCTTCTTGATGGCGCCCTGCTGCCAGCTGCCGCCGAAGGCCATCGCCGCCTTGCCGGTGGCGAACTGGGTCCGGGCGTCGATCTCGTTCCAGCCCGCGGCGGCCGGCGGGGCCACCTTGTGCACGGTCACCATGTCGGTCCAGAACTTGACGGCCTTCTGCGCCTCGGGCGTGTTGTAGCCGGACTTCCAGGAGTCGCCCTGCTGCGTCGCGATCTCCGCGCCGGCGCCCCACAGGAACGAGTAGAAGGGCAGCTCGGAGTTGCCCGGCAGCGCGATGCCGTAGGTGCCCGGCTTCTTGGCCTGCACGGTCTTGGCGGCGGCGACCAGTTCGTCCCAGTTGGTCGGCGGCTTCACGCCCGCCTCGGCGAACCAGTCGGCGCGGTAGTACATCCCCCGGACGCCGGCGTACCACGGGACGCCGTACTGCTTGCCGTCGAGCTGGGCGTTCTTGACCAGGTCGGGGAGGAGGTCCTTGCCCTCGGTCCAGCCGTTCATCCGGTCGGTCACGTCGGCCAGGGCCTCCTGCGCCGCCCAGCCCTGGGTCTCGGTGTTACCCAGCTCGGTGATGTCCGGCCCCTCGCCACCGGCGAGGGCGGCCTGGAACTTCTTCGGCGCCTCGAGCCAGGGGATGTACTGGACCACCACGTCCGTGTCCGGGTGCTTCTGCCGGAACTCGGTCTCGACGCCGTCGAGGAACTTGGTCTGGGCCTCGCTGCCCTCGCCCATCATCCAGACCGTCAGCTTGCTGTTGTCGGCGGCCTTGTCGTCATCGGAGCCACCGCAACCAGCCAGGACCATCGCGGCCGAGGCCACGACGGCGGTGACCGGGGCCAGCCGCTTCCACCTGTTCACGCCACATCTCCCTCGCGCCGCTTGGCACTAACCTTCTCCGCCGCACCTTAGTAGGAAAAATTCCTTTACGACAGTGGGCGGTTGGCGAAAGAGAGGCGACGGTACCGCAGCGGGTCGATCATGCGCGGCCGGGCGCGAGGGCGAAACCGGGCGCACCGAGACGATCGGGGCGTACGCGAAACGGGCGCCCGACCTGTGCGGTCGGACGCCCGTCGAGCGGTACGGGGATTACCGGTGGGTGACGCTGCGGCGACGACCCACACCGGCGACCAGCGCCACGGCGATCGCGGCCAGCACCACCTGGACCAGCAGCTCGCCCCAGTCGATACCAGCGGTCTCCGTGGCGATACCCATCGCCCGGGCCAGCACGGTGCCGAGCAGCGCGGCGCCGACACCGATCAGCATGTGCAGCCACATCGGCATGTTCTGGCGGCCCGGCACGAGCAGGCGACCCAGAGCGCCGACAATGAGACCGACGATGAGCGCAGTGACGATGCCCCAAACGGTGAGCTCCATGTCGCCCTCCTCCTTCAAAAAGAATCAGTTCCACTGTCTGTGGTGTTCCTGTCGTGACCGCTAAGTTCCCGACCCGCCGAAATTCCAAACCGGATTTCCGAGGCACCGGTTCGACAGCCGTCCAGACCCGACTTCCGGCACCGCCGCAGGGCCGCCGGGGCCGGCCGGGACCGGGCGGACGGACGCCCCGGCTGCCCGCGAAGGGCCCCGGGGCGCACGCGAAACGGGCGCCCGACCTGTGCGGTCGGACGCCCGTCGAGCGGTACGGGGATTACCGGTGGGTGACGCTGCGGCGACGACCCACACCGGCGACCAGCGCCACGGCGATCGCAGCCAGCACCACCTGGACCAGCAGCTCGCCCCAGTCGATACCAGCGGTCTCCGTGGCGATACCCATCGCCCGGGCCAGCACGGTGCCCAGCAGCGCGGCGCCGACACCGATCAGCATGTGCAGCCACATCGGCATGTTCTGGCGGCCCGGCACGAGCAGGCGACCCAGAGCGCCGATGATAAGACCAACGATGAGCGCAGTGACGATGCCCCAAACGGTGAGCTCCACGTCGCCCTCCTCCTTCAAAAAGAATCAGTTCCACTGTCTGTGGTGTTCCTGTCGTGACCGCTAAGTTCCCGACCCGCCGAAAACCCAAACCGGCTCGACCGACGAGGACGACGTCGTACATCAATGGCGCACCGGCCGGCGACCGCACCCGCGCGATCATTCGCGCAGGTGGCGCCCTTCCCGCCAGCGGGCGGAGCGGGGGGCTACCGGGCCGAAAAATTCCTTCGACGCGAACGGCCGGCGCCCCGGCCGGGCGGGACCACCGAGGGGTCCGCAGCCCGGCCGGGGCGCCGGCCGTCGTACGTCGTCATCCGCCGGACGCACCGGCGGCGGGTCACTTCTTGCCGGGGGCCTTGCCGTCGCCGGAGTCGGAGGAGAGCGCGGCGATGAAGGCCTCCTGGGGGACCTCCACCCGGCCCACCATCTTCATCCGCTTCTTGCCCTCCTTCTGCTTCTCCAGCAGCTTGCGCTTGCGGCTGATGTCACCGCCGTAGCACTTGGCGAGCACGTCCTTACGGATCGCCCGGATGGTCTCCCGGGCGATCACCCGGCTGCCGATCGCCGCCTGGATCGGCACCTCGAACTGCTGGCGCGGGATCAGGTTGCGCAGCTTCGCCGCGATCGTGACGCCGTAGTTGTACGCCTTGTCCTTGTGCACGATCGCGCTGAACGCGTCCACCGGCTCACCGTGCAGCAGGATGTCGACCTTCACCAGGTCGGACGCCTGCTCGGTGGAGGGCTCGTAGTCCAGCGAGGCGTAGCCCTTGGTGCGGCTCTTCAACTGGTCGAAGAAGTCGAAGATGATCTCCGCGAGGGGCAGCGTGTAGCGCAGTTCCACCCGGTCGGCGGAGAGGTAGTCCATGCCGAGCAGGCTGCCCCGGCGGCCCTGGCAGAGCTCCATCACCGCGCCGACGTAGTCGTTCGGGGTGAGCACCGTGGCGCGCACGACCGGCTCGTACACCTCGGCGATCTTGCCCGTGGGGTACTCGCTCGGGTTCGTCACGACGATCTCCTCGCCGTCCTCGGTGATGGCCCGGTAGACCACGTTCGGCGCGGTGGAGATGAGGTCGAGGTTGTACTCGCGCTCCAGCCGCTCCCGGATGATCTCCAGGTGCAGCAGGCCGAGGAAGCCGCACCGGAAGCCGAAGCCGAGCGCGCCCGACGTCTCCGGCTCGTAGTCGAGCGCGGCGTCGTTGAGCTTGAGCTTGTCCAGCGCCTCGCGCAGGTTGGGGTAGTCGGAACCGTCGATCGGGTAGAGGCCCGAGTAGACCATCGGCTTCGGGTCCTTGTAGCCGCCGAGTGCCTCCTTCGCCGGCCGGGAGTTGATGGTGATCGTGTCACCGACCCGGGACTGGCGGACGTCCTTCACGCCGGTGATCAGGTAACCCACCTCGCCGACGCCGAGCGCGTCGGCCTTCACCATCTCGGGCGAGATGACGCCGATCTCCAGCAGCTCGTGCACGGCGGCGGTGGACATCATCTTGATCCGGTCGCGGGCGCTGATCCGCCCGTCGATGACCCGGACGTAGGTGACCACGCCCCGGTAGACGTCGTAGACCGAGTCGAAGATCATGGCGCGGGCGGGTGCCTCCGCGTCGCCGACCGGCGGCTTGAACTGCCGGACGATCTCGTCGAGCAGGTACGGCACACCCTCGCCGGTCTTGCCGGAGACCCGGATGCAGTCCGCCGGGTCGCCGCCGATCAGGTGCGCCAGCTCCTCGGCGTACTTCTCCGGCTGGGCGGCCGGCAGGTCGATCTTGTTGAGCACCGGGATGACGTGCAGGTCGTTCTCGAGCGCCAGGTAGAGGTTCGCCAGGGTCTGCGCCTCGATGCCCTGCGCGGCGTCGACCAGCAGCACCGCGCCCTCGCAGGCGGCCAGCGACCGGGACACCTCGTAGGTGAAGTCGACGTGACCCGGGGTGTCGATCATGTTGAGCACGGCGGACTCGCCGGTCCGGTCGCCCTCCCGGATGGTCCAGGGCATCCGGACGGCCTGGCTCTTGATCGTGATGCCGCGCTCGCGCTCGATGTCCATCCGGTCGAGGTACTGCGCACGCATCTGCCGTGGGTCGACCACGCCGGTGAGCTGCAACATCCGGTCGGCCAGGGTCGACTTCCCGTGGTCGATGTGGGCGATGATGCAGAAGTTCCGGATGCGCGCCGGGTCGGTGGAACCAGGAGCGTTCGCGCCGGAATCGAGCGTCGGTGGCACAGCGGTCCGTTCTGGTCGGCTGACGTGAGCGGGCCGGCACGACGCCGGCCCCCTCTATGCTCCCACGTCGCCGCCGCGCGTCCGCTGCGCGGGCGATCCCCGCCGCCGGGACCACCCCGCGAGCGGGTTACTCGGCGGGGGGCTCGACGAAGAGGGCGGCCAGCTTGGGCAGCCGCCGCTTCGCCTCCTCCTCGTCGTCGAAGTCCCAGAAGTCGTTGAGGTCGGGCACCGGCGCCGGCTCCGGGTCCGCCGGCAGCTCGGCGGCGGTGACCCGGCGGTACGCGTCCCACGGCGCCGCCAGCATCTCGGCGGCCGAGAACTCCTCACCGCTGAGCGAGGCCGCCCTCACCTGGGACAGCCCGGCCAGCGAGTCCGGGTCGGCGACGGCACGTGCGAACACCTCGCGCCCCTGGGTCATCAGCCAGCCCCGGAAGTGGTGGAAGCCCTCGTCGGACACGCCGCCGTTGATCAGGTAGGCGGCGCCCCAGAGGTCGACCTTGTGCGAGGCGGACAGCACCCGCGCCTGGTGGCGGGCGTACCCGACGATGTCCTCCGGGTCCCGCTCGGCGAGCAGGGCGACGGCCCGCGCGGCGACCGCGTGCGGCTCTCCCCCGCCGCCGGCCCGGGCCCGGTCGATCAACTGCCAGAAGTCGTCGGTCCTCATGGCCTGGCAGTCTGGCAGACCGCGCGCCGCTCCCACCCCGCCACGGGAGGCACGGCGGGTCGCGGCCGGCGGGGCGCAGTGGCGGTGCGGGCCGACCCGCCACCCGGCAGCATGGTGGCGTGACCCCGACGTCCCCGCTGCCCGTGCCCTACCACGCGACCGCCCGCCGGCCGGAGTGGGCGACGCTGCCGGCGGCGCTGCGTACCGCCATCGGCGACCGCCTCGGCGCGCCCGTGGTCGCGGCCCGGGTCGCCTGCGCCGGCTTCACCCGCGGCTTCGCCGCCGTGCTCCGCACCGCCGCCGGGAGCCGGGCCTTCGTCAAGGCCGCGGCCACCGCCGAGCAACCGCGACTGGTCGACTGGTACGCCCGGGAGGCCGCGATCCTCGACCGGCTCCCGGCCGGGCTCCCGGCGCCCCGCCCCCGGTGGACGCTGTACGAGGCCGGCTGGTTCGCGCTCTGCCTGGACGCCGTCGACGGGCACACGCCCCGGCTGCCCTGGGACCCCGCCGAGCTGACCGCGACCCTGACCGGGTACGCCGACATCGCCGCCGCGCTGGCCGGTGCGCCGGCCGGACTGCGCGAACTCGGGCTGCCCCACCTCGCCGACCTGGCCCGCGACGACATCCTCTGGTGGGGCGAGGTGGCCGCCGGCCGGGAGCCGGCACCGCCGCTGCCCGCGCCGCTCCGGGACCGCCTGCCCCAGCTGGTCGCGCTGGAGTCCCGCCTCCCCGCGTACGCCGCCGGCGCGACCGGTCTGATCCACGGCGACCTGCGGCTGGACAACGTGCTGATCGACGGGGCGGGGCGGGCCTGGTTCTGCGACTGGACGTGGCTCTGCCAGGGGCCGCCCTGGTTCGACCTGGTGACCCTCCTGCTCACCGCGTACGCCGACGGCCTGGACGCCGACGCGCTCTTCGCCCGGCACCCGGCATCGGCGGGCGCGCCCCCCGACGCGCTGGACGCCAGCCTCGCCGCCCTCTCCGGCTACTTCCTCACCACCGCCGCCTCGGCGCCCGGTACCGCGTCACCGCACCTCCCGGCGCACCAGCGGTGGAGCGGCGAGCAGTCACTCGGCTGGCTCGCCCGCCGGCAGGGCTGGACCTGACCGTTCGCCGTGGGGCGCGGCGCCCACCAGGGCGGGGACCGAGCCGTTTTGGCTCGCCCCAGGCGACCTGGTAACCTGGCTCTTCGCGCAGCGATGACGCATGCTCGTCGGGCGCGGAAGCAGACCAACCCGAGCTATCAAGACGAGGCTGTCGCGTGGCGAACATCAAGTCCCAGATCAAGCGCAACCGGCAGAACGAGAAGCGCCGGCTGCGTAACAAGTCGGTCAAGTCGTCGCTGAAGACCGCGGTCCGGAAGTTCAACGAGGCCGCTGAGGCTGGTGACGCCGAGAAGGCCGCCATCCTCATGCGGGACGCCTCGCGCAAGCTGGACAAGGCGGTCAGCAAGGGCGTGATCCACTCGAACCAGGCCGCGAACCGCAAGTCCGCGATCGCCAAGCGCGTGGTGTCGCTCTCCGCCTGACGAGGCGACCTCAGACCTGACCGGATGCCCCGGGGCACGACCCGGGGCATCCGGCTGTCTGCGTTTCACGCGCTGTGCTGCGGGTGCGCCGTCGTCCGCCATGGCCTGACGTCGTCCGCCATGGCCTGACGTCGTCCGCCGTGGCCTGACGTCGGCTCGCCGGCGGCCCCTCGGCCCACCCCGCAGGTCGGCCCGACCGGGCGTCGTTCGCCGTGGCGAGCGTCGTTCGCGGCGGCTCTTTGTGGCTTGCCGTGGCCGGGCGTCGTTCGCGGCGGTCGAGCGTCGTTCGCGGGGGCTCTCGTGGCTCGCTGTCGGTCGCACAGCAGATCTTGGCAGGAACGGGCCCTCACCGGGGCCGTTGCCTTCCAAGGTCTCAAGCGGGGCGACTCCGGGTGGGCCACGGCCTGCCAGGCACGGATCGGTCGCCGGGTCGCCGTCGGGTCGGTTGCCAGGTCGCCGTCAGGTCGGTTGCCAGGTCACCGTCGGGTCGGTTGCCAGGTCGCCGTCGGGTCGGTTGCCAGGTCGCCGTCGGGTCGGTTGCCAGGTCGCCGTGACCGACCTCCGGTCGGCGGCGGATCGTCAGCTCAGCGGATCGGGGTGGGCACGCTGCGGGCCGAACTCGGCGTCCGCCCGGCCGCCGTCGCGCTCCCCTAAGCCGTGCTGCGCGTCCAGGTACACCTGCCGGTCGCGTACGGCACGCGTAGCGTGCGGCGCCGGCGACGCCGTGACGACGACGCCCGGCACGGTGTGCGCGACCCAGTCGACCCTGGCCCGCCCGACCACCGGCTCCATCTGCTGGCGGAAGCGGTCCCGTTCCTGCTCGGGCACGAGGGCGGCGGTGCGGACCACCATCGCGGCCACCATGTCGTTGAGCTTCACCATCGCGGCCACCGTGGCGGGCAGGACGAGCACCGACCACCAGGTGACCAGCTCGGCGAGGGCGAGCAGCGCGGCGAGCGCGACGGCGCCCTCGAAGAAGAGGAAGCAGAGCACCCCGCCCGGGTTGACGAAGCGCAGCCGGAGCAGGCGCGCGTAGAGCGGACGGTACCGCTCCTCGTCGGCGGGGATCGTGGCCCACGAGCCGCGGGGTGCTCCGCTCACCGGGCGCCACCCTGCCGGGCGGCGGCGACCGAGAACACGGCCCGCTCCAGCGCGTACGCGCGGTCGTCCGAGCCACCCTTGACGGCCGCGTTGCACTCGGCCGCGGCCCGCATCGCCTCGACCAGCCCTTCGGGCGTCCAGCCACGGGCCCGCTGCTGGGCGGACCTGATCTTCCACGCCGGCATGCCGAGGGTGCTCGCCAACTGGAAGGGGTCGCCCCGACCGGCGGCGGCCACCCGGGCCACGGTGCGGACGCCGTCGGCGATCGCGTCGGCGATCGGCACCGGGTCGACCCCCACGTGCAGCGCCCAGCGCAGCGCCTCCAGCGCCGCCGGCACGTCGCCCACCATGGCGGCGTCGGCGACGGTGAAACCGGTCACCTCGACCCGGCCCCGGTAGTAGCGGGAGACCGTGTCGGCGCCGATGCGCCCGTCGGTGTCGGCCATCAGCTGGGAGCAGGCGGCGGCCAGCTCGCGCATGTCGTTGCCGACCGCCGCGATGAGCGCCTCGGCCGCGTCGTCGGTGCACTTCCCGCCGGCTCGGCGGATCTCGTCCCGGACGAAGGCCACCCGGTCGCGGTGCCCCTTGAGCTTTGCCGCCGGCACCACCGTCGCGCCGGCCGCCTTCAGCCCGTCGGCGAACGCCTTGCCCTTGGCCCCGCCGAGGTGCAGCACGATCAGTTGCACGTCCGGGTCGGGATTCTTCGCGTACGCCAGCAGGGCCGCCACCAGGTCCTTGCGGGCGTCCTGGCCGGCGCGCAGCACCAGCACCCGTCGCCCGCCGAAGAGGGACGGGCTGAGCATCTCGGCGATCTCGCCGACGACGAGGGCACCGGCCTGGTATTCGCGGACGTCCACGTCGGGGTCGACGCTGCGGGCCTTCGCGACGGCTTCGGTGACCGCGCGCGTGGCGAGCAGCTCCTCGTCGCCGAGGACGAGCAGAATAGGAGCGAGGCTGGCGGCGGTCACGCCGCCCATATTCGCACGGCCGGCGGCCGGATCCAGTCTGCTCGTCGGCACTCCGGTTGCGGAGCCCGCACTCAGCGCAAATCCAGACATTTACCTCAGTGGACCACCAAAGCCGATAATCGACGTCGATTCCTACCGTTGTCGGCCCGGCGGCGTGCCGCGTGTCGCCACCCCCAGACCGGCTCGGCCGAGCACCGCCGCCACGTCCCCCTCCGTGTCGGTACGCAGCACCCGCGCCCCGCCCCGGGCCAGCCGCCCGAGCACCGCCGGATTGGGATGCCCGTAGGTGTTGCCCGTTCCCACCGGCACCAGGGCCACCACGGGACGCACCGCGTCCAGGAAGGCCGGGTCCTGGTAGGCCGACCCGTGGTGCGCGACCTTCAGCACCTCGGCCCGCAGACCGCCCGGCGAGGTGTCGTCCAGCAGCGCCCGCTGCTCCTCGGTCTCGGCGTCCCCGGCGAGCAGGATCCGTACGCCGGAGACGGTGGCGAGCAGCATCAGCGAGTTGTTGTTGGGATCCGACCGGGTGCCGCGCATCGGGCGGGGCGGGCCGATGACGGTGAACTCGACGCCACCTTCCCGGTACCGCCACCCGGCCGCGCCCGCCACCACGTCGACGGAGTGCGCCGCGGCCTCGGCGAGGACCAGTTCCCGCCCTGCGGCGGGCTCGGACCACTGCGGGGTGAGCACGGCACCCACCGGTCGCCCCCGGAACACGCCCGCCACGCCGCCGGTGTGGTCGACGTGGAAGTGGCTGACCACCAGCAGCGCGACCTCCCGTACGCCCAGCCGACGCAGGCAGCCGTCCGCCGCCCCCGGGTCCGGCCCGGCGTCGACCACCACCGCCCGGCCGGCCGCCACCGGCAGCACGACGGTGTCGCCCTGGCCGACCGCGCAGGCGGCGACCACCCAGCCCGCCGGGGGCCAGCCGGGGGCGGCCAGCCGTACGGGCAGCGTGCCGGCCACGACGGCGACGACGACCACCGCCACCAGCCGGCGGACGACCGGGTGCCGGGTGGCCACCAGCAGCGCGACGGTCAGCCCGGTCAGCAGCAGGGCCCCCGGCACCCCGCCCGGCCACGGCAGCGTGCCCGCCGGCAGCCGCGCGCCGTGCCGCGCCACCATGACCAGCCACCAGGCCGGCCAGCTGGCCAGCCACGCGACGAACTCCGCCCCGGCCGGCCAGACGGGCGACACCGCCGCCGCCAGCACCCCGAGCACCGTGGCGGGCGCGATGGCCGGCACCGCCAGCAGGTTCGCCGGCACGGCGACCAGGCTCACCGTGCCCGAGATCCCGGCCACCACCGGGGCGCAGGCGAGCTGCGCGGCCGCCGGCACGGCCAGCGCCTCGGCGAGCCCGGCCGGCACCCCGCGCCGACGCAGCCCGTCGCGCCACCTCGGGGCGAGCAGCAGCAGACCGCCGGTGGCCAGCACGGAGAGCGCGAAGCCGGCGTCGCCGGCCAGCTCCGGGTCGACCAGCACCAGCACGGCCACCCCGGCGGAGAGGGCGGGCAGCGCCGCCCGGGGGCGTCCGGCCGCCAACGCCGCCAGCCCGATGGCGCCCATGGTGGCGGCGCGTACCACGCTCGGCGAGGGACGGACCAGGATGACGAAGCCCACCAACGCCAGCCCGCAGAGCCCGGCGGCCAGCCACGGCCCGGCCCGCGCCCACCGCGCCAGCAGCAGCACCGCCCCTACGACGATGGCCACGTTGGAACCGGAGACCGCGTTCAGGTGGGTCATGCCGGTGGCGAGGAAGTCCTCCTCGACGGTGGGCGGCAGCCGGCTCGTGTCGCCGACCACCAGGCCGGGCAGCAGCCCGCCCTGCTCGTCGGGGAGCGGCAGGCAGGCGCGTTGCAGGCCGGCCCGCAACGATCCGGCGGCGCGCTGCGGCGACGGGGCGGCCCCGTGCGGCACCGGCGGTCCGGCCGCGCTCAGCACCGCCGCGGTCAGGTCGCCGCCGCGCGGGGCGGCGAGCCGTCCTTCTGCGGTCAGCCGCTGACCGGGCAGCAGCCCCCGCCAGGCGGGATCGGTGGCGAGGACCAGCACGTGGGCCGGCGTCGCGACCCGTCGTCCGTCCGGGCCGGTGAACCAGGTCAGCTCGGCCGGCACGAGCAGGGTGGCCGGGCGCCCGGCGACGCCGCGTACGGGGCGTGGATCGTCGCGGACGACCAGTTCGGCGGTGACGACCGCCCGCTCCTCGACCAGGGCGCGGACGGGACCGGAGTCGCGCACGGACAGCCGCGCGGCGGTGGCCGTCGCGCCGCAGACGACGCCGAGCAGCACGGCGACGGCGATCCAGCCGTACCGCCGGACGGGGTCGGCCGGCCGCCCGAGGACGCCGGCCAGGTGCAGCCCGCCCAGCCCGGCCGCCCCGGCGGCCACCGCCGCCAGGAGCATGGTCCCGCTGACGGTCAGGTGCAGCCCGGCCAGCGCGGCGAGCCAGGTGGCCACCGCCAGTCCGGCCAGCCGCAGGTCGATGGCCGCCGCGGCCCGCTCGCCCCCGGCGTCGACGCCGGAGGCCTCGGGACCGGACGGGCCGGTGCCGGACGAGCCGGAGCCAGGGCCAGGACCGGAGTCGGGCGAGCCCAGCGCGCCGCCGGTCGTCACACCGTCACCAGGTCCTTGAGCTGCTCGTAGCGGGCGTCGCCGATGCCGTCGACCTGGCGCAGGTCGCCGACCGAGCGGAAGCCGCCCTGCTGGTCGCGGTGGGTGAGGATGCGCTGGGCGAGCACCGGCCCGACGCCCGGCAGCGCGTCGAGCTGCGCGAGCGTCGCGGTGTTGAGGTTGAGCCGGCCACCCGCGCCGGGCGCCCCCGGCGCGCCGCCGGGAGCCGCCCCGGGCGGGGGTGCCGCCCCTGGCGGTGCCGTGACGCCGACCAGGATCAGTTCCCCGTCGGTGACCTTGCGGGCGGGATTGAGCAGGGCCACGTCCACCCCTGGCAGCGCCCCGCCGGCTGCCTCCACGGCGTCGGCGACCCGCGCGCCGGCCGGCACCCGGACCAGCCCGGGACGGCGTACCTTGCCGGCGACCGCGACCACCAGCTCGCCGGCCGACGTGGCGGCCGGTTCCGCGAGGCCGGTCACCGTCGCATCGGATGCCTCGGCGGTGGCGACCGGGCGGACCGGCTCGGTCTGCGGCCGGGACCGCCAGGCCCAGAAGCCGGCCCCGAGCACCACCAGCACGGCGACGGCGGCCAACGCCCGCACTCCCCGCCGGCCGGGGTCGAACGCCCCGGGCCCCGGCAACCGGGACGCCACACCGGCCTCGGGGGCATGGGTCGGCAGGTCGGGCTCCGGCGGCCCCGCCGCGCCGGCGGGCGACGTCGGTGTACGGGGCGGCGACGCCGGTGTGCCGGGCAGCGACGCCGGTGTGCGGGGCGGCAGCGCCACGACCGGCTCCGGCACCCCGACCGGGCCCAGACGGTCGCCGGACAGCCCGGCGGGCCTCCGATGACCGCCGGACAGCCCGGCCGGCCCCTGACGGTCGTCGAACTGCCCGGCGGGTTCGCCGGTCCGTTCCAGGGGATCGGCGGACCCGCCGGGGTGCGCCGGTGCGGCGCCCGACGGCCAGCCCGCCACCAGCTGACGCAGTCGTTCCCGGACCACCGTCTCCTCGTCTTCTGACACGACGCGAAGCTAGGTCCGCGAGCCCGGGGCGCGCGGCCGGCCGGGGCACGGCTGTGGATGACGGCACCGCCTGTGGACAACCGCCTGATCATGCGGGTGATGTGCTAGGGCGGCGAGGAACGGCAGCTCAGCGCGCGTCGAAACCCGGACCGCTCACCTGCCCCGTCCTAGCGGTTGCTGGCGGCGAGGGCAGCCTGCTCCACCCGCTGGCGGTGGTCCCGCCACCACGGCTCGTCAGCGGGTGGCAGGTTGTCGTTACTCGGAAGCAGCCCGGCCGCGCCGTCGATCAGCTCGCGCACGATGTCCGCGTGGCCGGCGTGCCGTTGTGTCTCCGCGACGACGTGGACCAGGACGCGGTGCAGTGTGACCGCGGCATCGCCCCACCACGGCACCCGGCCGACGTCGTCGAGCGCGAGGGCTTCGATGGTGGTGTCGGCGTGGGAGCTGGCGCGACGGTACAACGCGACGATCTCTTCGCGGCTCTCGTCCGCGGTCGCCCACATGTCGGCATTGGCCTCGGCGGCGTCGCCGACGTACGGCAGCTCCTGCTCGAACGGCCGGCCGAACACGACGCCGAAGTAGAGGATCTCCATGGCCGCCGCGTGCTTCACCAGGCCGAGCAGGTTGGTCGCGGTCGGGGTCAGCGGGCGCCGGGCGTCGTACTCGCTGAGGCCGTCGAGCTTCCACAGCAGCGCGTCACGGCCGCCCCTCAGGTAGCTGTGCAGGTCGTCCTTCATCGGGTCACGATGGCATCCGGACGGGTGCCGTCGCTGCCCCGCCTGATCGACAGCGATCACGGCCGGCAGGACACCTAGCCGCTGACCGGCGGGCGGCGGTGCACGACGACGCAGGCCAGGCCGGGCCCGGCGTGCGCGGCGACCACGGCGCCGGCCTCCGAGACGTACGAGTCGTGCAGGCGGTCGCCCAGCCGGGCCGTCAGCGCCTCCAGCAGCGCCTCCGCCCGCTGCGGCGCGGCGAGGTGGTGCACGGCCAGGTCGACGTCGGCGTCGCCGGCGGCCTCGACGGCCAGGTCGGCCAGCCGCGCCACGCCCCGGCTGGCCGTACGCACCTTGTCCCTGAGGACGATCGCGCCGTCCGGCATGTGCATGATCGGCTTGACCGACAGGGCGGTGCCGAGCAGCGCCTCGGCGGCGCCGATCCGGCCGCCCCGGCGGAGGAACTCCAGCGTGTCGACGTAGAACCAGATGCTGGTACGGGCGATGGCGTCGACGGCGGCGTCGCGCACCGCCGACAGGTCCTCGCCCCGCTCGGCGGCCGTGGCGGCGGCGACGGCGGGGAAGCCGAGGCCCATGCCGGTCGAGCGGCTGTCGACCACGGCGACCCGGTCGTCGAACCCGGCGGCGGCCAGCCGGGCGGCCTCCACCGTGCCGGAGAGCTCGGCCGACAGGTGCACCGAGACGATCCCGTCGGCGCCCGCGTCGAACAGCTCCCGGTACGTCTGGGCGAACTGCTCCGGCGCGGGGCGGGAGGTGCTCACCGAGACGCGCCGGCCGCCGAGCGCCCGGGTGGCGTCGGAGGGGGTGGTCTCCACCCCCTCCAGCCCTTCGGCGCCGTTGAGCACGACGGCCAGCGGCACCACCGTCAGCCGGTGCACATGCAGCAGCTCGGGCGGGAGGTAGGCGGTGGAGTCGGTGACGACCGCGACGGGCATGCCCGGCACGCTAGCCGATGTCGTCGGTGAACGCCCGGGTCAGACGGCCTCGGTGGCCGGGACGGTGATCAGGCCGACGTTGTGGGCGCGCAGGTGCCAGCCCCGGGTGGCGTCGTGGCGCAGCTCGGTCCAGTGGCAGTTCTGCAGCGGGCCGATGGTGCGCAGGACGGCATGCTCCCAGCCGAGCAGGTGGCCGCAGCCCTGCCGGGCCGCGCCGCCGTGGGTGGCCACCACCACGGTGCCGCCGGGCACGGCGTCGGCGGCGTCGGACAGGGCCGCGCCCATCCGCTTGCCAAGGTCGTCCAGGGTCTCGATGCCGGCGCCCGGGTCCGGGTCGCCGGCCCGCCAGCGGGCGAACTCGGCGGGGTGCCGCTCGGCGGCCTCGGTGAGGGCGAGCCCCTGCCAGGAACCGAAGTGCCGCTCCCGCAGCCGTGGGTCGGTGCGCACCGGCAGCCCGGTCAGCGCGGCCAGCGCGTCGGCGGTGTCCGCCGCGCGGCTCAGGTCGCTGGCCACGATGGCGTCGGGCCGCAGCCCGGCCAGCAGGGGCGCCGCGGTGCGGGCCTGCTCGCGGCCGAGGTCGTTGAGCGGTACGTCGGTCTGCCCCTGGACCCGGCTGGCGGCGTTCCAGTCGGTGTTGCCGTGCCGCCAGATGATCAGGCGGGTCATTCCGCGGTGGTGGAGCCGGTGCCGGACTCGGCGTCGACGAGGTCGCGGTCGACGAACGGGATCGTCGGGCAGTCCTTCCAGAGCCGGTCGAGGGCGTAGAACTCGCGCTCCTCGGTGTGCTGGACGTGCACCACGACGTCGACGTAGTCGAGCAGCACCCACCGGCCGCCCCGCTCGCCCTCGCGCCGGATCGGCTTGGCCTTCTCCGGCAGCTCCAGCAGCCGCTCCTCGATGGCATCGACGATGGCGAGCACCTGACGCTCGTTGGGAGCCGCGGCGAGCAGGAACGCGTCGGTGATGGCGAGCTGGTCGCCCACGTCGATGATGACGATGTCCTGCGCCTTCTTGTCGGCCGCGGCCTGGGCGGCGGCGATGGCCAACTCGTGGGCGCGTTCGGAAATTGTCACCGTTCTCCTTCGATCAACCGTGCGATCCTCCAAGCGTCTCACACCCGGTGGAATCCCGACTCGTCAGTTCTGGCGCGTTACCCGCCCGAACCGTCCCATACCGGGCCGAATCACGGCTGATAGAGCCGTCGCTTGGCGATGTACTGCACCACACCGTCCGGCACCAGATACCAGACCGGCTCCCCCCGGGCGACCCGGGCCCGGCAGTCCGTGGACGAGATGGCCATGGCCGGGACCTGCACCAGGCTCACCGTGTCGGCCGGTAGGTGCGCGGCGGTCAACTCGAAGCCCGGCCGGGTCACCCCGATGAAGTGGGCCAGCTCGAAGATCTCGTCCAGGTCCTTCCAGGAGAGGATCCGCTCCAGCGCGTCGGCCCCGGTGATGAAGAACAGCTGCACCTTCGGGCCGTACTCGGCGTGCAGGTCACGCAGGGTGTCGACGGTGTAGGTGGGCCCGCCCCGGTCGATGTCCACCCGGCTGACCTGGAAGCGCGGGTTGGAGGCGGTGGCGATGACCGTCATCAGGTAGCGGTCCTCCGCCGGGCTGACCGGCTCGTCCGCCTTCTGCCACGGCTGGCCGGTGGGGACGAAGACCACCTCGTCCAGCCCGAACCGGTCCGCCACCTCGCTGGCCGCGACGAGGTGCCCGTGGTGGATCGGGTCGAAGGTGCCGCCCATGATCCCGACCCGCCGGATGTCTTCCTCCACCCCGCGATCCTAGGCCGGGCGGAACCGGCGGCCCCGAGGGGCCGCCGGACCGTCCCCGTCCGGCGGCTCAGCCTCGGCGCCCTCGGGTGGCCGCCGGCGGCCACCCCGTCGGCCGTCAGGCCGCCGCCGCGGCGACCGCCGTCCGGGCGACCAGGGCGCGGCGCAGGTCGTCGTCCGCGTCGGTCACCACGCGGCGCAGGCCGGGGGTGACGTCGTCGCGGGCCAGCAGCGCCGCGGCCGCCTCCCGGGTGGGCTGCGCCACGGCGTGCCGGGGGAAGGCCAGTCTCGCGACATGGTCGGCCACCCAGGGCGTACGCGCCCGCGCGGCGGCCGGCATGTCGGCGAAGTACCGCTCGACGTAGCCGGCGGTCAGCCCGGCCTGCTCCGGCTGCCAGAACCCCTCCGCGGTCGCCTCGACGAGCCGGTTCGACAGCTCGGTGTTCGACACGACGATCTCCCACGCGGCCCGCTTGGCGGCCGGATCGGGCAGCGCCGCGCGGCAGCGGGCGGCCCGCTCGGCACCGGCGGCACTCGGGTCGGCCGCGGCCTCGGCGTCGACCTCCGCCGCGCCGGCCGCGCCGAGCACCACCAGCCGCAGCAGCAGCGCCCAGCGCAGCTCGGCGTCGACCGCCAGCCCCGGCGGGACGTCCCGGCCGGCGAGCCAGCCGGCCAGCCGGTCCGCGTCGGTGCTGGCGGCGATCCAGCCCCGGGCCGCCGCGAGCTGGAGCGAGCCGCCCGCCGGGGCGCCGTCGAGCAGTTTCCGGCAGGCGGCGGCGACCTGCGCCAGGGCGGCCTCGCGGGCGGGCGGGTCGAGGTAGCGGTCGACCAGCGAGCGGCTGAGCGCGAGCACGTCCTCGGCGATGATCACCTCGGTCTCGGCGGGGAGGGCGGCGGCGATCAGGGCCACCAGGCCGGCGACCGGACGCTCCCCGTCGGTGGCGGCGTCCAGCGCCTCGCCCCAGAGCAGCGCCCGGGCCAGCGGGTCGGCCAGGCCGGGCAGCACCAGCGGCACGGCGTCCGCCGACGCGGGGTCGAGCCGGATCTTGGCGAACGTCAGGTCGCCGTCGTTGGGCAGCAGCAGCCGGGCCGCCGGCTCGCCGACCAGCCCGGTGAGCACCGTACGGCCGTTGTCGGCGTCCGGGTCGAGGTCGACCTCCGCCCGGACGACCGTCCCGTCGGCGGCGTACCGGCCGACGCCGATGCGGTGCGGGCGCAGCACCGGGTGCGACTCGGGGGCGCTCTGCCGGATCGCCACCCGGCTGTAGCGGCCGTCCGCGTCGACGCTGACCTCGGCGCGCAGCGTGTCGACCTGCGCCGTACGCAGCCAGCGCTCCGCCCAGCCGGACAGGTCGCGCCCGGCGGCTGCGGCGAGGCTGCCGAGCAGGTCGGTCAGGGTGGCGTTGCCGAACCGGTGCTTCGCGAAGTGGGCGTTGAGGCCGGCGAGGAAGGCGTCGTCGCCGAGCCAGGCGACCAGTTGCCGCAGCACGCTGGCGCCCTTGGCGTACGAGATGCCGTCGAAGTTGAGCAGACCCTCGGCGGCATCGGCGACCTCCTCGGGCGCCACGGGGTGGGTGGAGGGGCGCTGGTCGGCCGCGTAGCCCCAGGCCTTGCGCCGCAGGGCGAAGGTCGTCCAGGCCTGGTCGAACCGGGTCGCCTCGGCGGTCACCCGGGTGCCGAGGTACTCCGCGAAGGACTCGTTCAGCCACAGGTCGTCCCACCAGCGCATGGTGACCAGGTCGCCGAACCACATGTGCGCCATCTCGTGGGCGATGGTGGTGGCGCGCTGCTCCCGCTCGGTGTCGGTGACCGCGGAGCGGAAGACGTAGTCGTCGCGGAAGGTGACAAGGCCCGGGTTCTCCATCGCGCCGGCGTTGAACTCCGGCACGAACGCCTGGTCGTACTTGCCGAACGGGTAGCGCTCGGCGAAGAGCTGGTGGAACCGGTCGAGGCACTGCCCGGTGACCGTGAGGATCTCCTCGGCGTCGGCGTCCAGGTGGGCCGCCAGGGAGCGCCGGCAGTAGACGCCGAGCGGGATGCCGTCGTGCTCGCCGCGCCGGATGTGCCAGGGGCCGGCGATCAGCGAGACGAAGTACGTGGCCAGCGGCGCCGTCGGGGCGAACTCCCAGCGCCCGGGGCGCGGCGTGGCGGCGAGCTGGCCGTTGGCCGCGACGGTCCACTCCGGCGGGGCGGTGACCGACATGGTGACCGGGGCCTTCAGGTCGGGCTGGTCGAAGGCGGCGAAGATGCGCTGCGCGTTGTCCAGGAAGGACATCGCGTAGAGGTAGGTCTCGCCGTCGGCGGGGTCGACGAAGCGGTGCATCCCCTCCCCGGTGTTCGAGTACGCCATCTCGGCGGCGACGGTGAGCGTGTTGGCCTCGGCCAGCCCGGTCAGCGGCAGCCGGTTGTCGTCCAGCGTGGCCGGGTCGACGTCGCGGTCGTTGAGTCGTACCGCCAGCAGTTTCGCGGGTTGGACCTCGACGAAGGTCTCCGCGCCGGGGGTCGCCCGGAAGCGGATGGTGACGTCGGAGCGGAACCGCTCGCCGTCGCCGGTCAGGTCGAGGTCCACGTGATAGGACTCGACGGTGATCGCCGCGCCACGCGCGGTCGCCTCTACACGGGTCAGGCTCGGCATCCGCTTATCCTGCCCGATGGGGAACCGTGCGTGTTTCCCTCATGACCCCCTGGCACTGGAGGACTGAACGATGGCTTCGCACCCCAAGGGTGACTTCGACCTCTCCCGGGCGGTCTGGCAGCGGGCCGAGGGCGACACCTCCGAGAGCGCCGTCGAGGTCGCCTTCGTCGACGATCTGATCGGCATGCGCAACTCCGCCGAGCCGGAGGGCCCGGTCCTGGTCTTCACCCAGGCCGAGTGGGACGCCTTCGTCGCCGGCGCCCAGGACGGCGAGTTCGACCTGGACTGAGGTCGGGCCGACCGCTGCCTGCCCGACCGTGCGGGCCGGGCTGACCACGCCCGGCCCGCACGGTCGGCCGTCAGGTGGCGGCGCAGGTCAGCGGCGGAACGGGGTTGGTGCCGCTCCACGAGCCGAGGAAGCCGATGACCGTGTCGGCACCCGGGCCGAGGCTGCCGTTGTAGCTCACGTTGCGCGCGGCGACGGCGGATCCGCTGGTGGTGACCGTCGCGTTCCATGCCTGGTTGACGGCCTGGCCGGAGGCGAGGTCCCACGTCACGGTCCAGCCGCTGATCGCCGCGCTCCCGGCGGTGATCCGGATCTCCCCCTGGAAGCCGCCCGGCCACTGGCCCACGATCCGGTAGGCGGCGGTGCAGGACTTGCTGCCGCCGGTGGGCGTGGGGGTGGGGGTGGGCTGAGCCGTCGGGGTCGGCTGAGCCGTCGGGCTGACCGTGGGCGTCACCGTCGCGGTGGGGCTCGGCCCACCGCCGAAGATCGTGGCCTCCCTGGCGGTGGCCCTGATGCCGTTGGCGCCGTTGAAGATCCGCTCGCCCCAGCTGGTGAGCCGCGCGGGGTCGAAGCTGGTGGCCATGTCCAGGATCGGGTCGGTGTTGCCGCTCCAGGACCAGCCGAGGTAGCCCAGCCCACGGGCCTGCGACTCGGCCAGGATCGTCTCGTGGTCGACCTCGTTGGCGTTGAACCGCCAGCCGAACTCGCCGATGACCAGTGGCCACCCGTTGTCCTCGAACCGGTCCAGGTAGTCGGTGATGGCCGTGGCCGTGTTGAACACCGCGTACATGTGGATGGAGAGCACGGTGTTCCGCCGGCTGTCAGCGTCCAGGATCGCCTGCGCGTTGTCCCGCATGACGTACTGCCAGTCCTGACCCCAGTTGGGCGCGTCGACCATGAGCAGGTGCTCGAAGCCGCTGGCGCGCATCTTCGTGATCGCGGCGGTGGTCGCGGCGGTCCACTGGCCGGCGTTGACGTTGCCGATCGGCTCGTTGCCGATGTTGATGACGACGTAGTTCTCCTGGCCGACGAGCGCGCTCTTCTGGCTGATCCAGTAGTCGACCGCCTCGTCGAGCGACGCGGCGGCGCCCTCCTCGCCGTAGCCGGTGGTGTCGTGGACCTCCAGTACGCAGATCAGCCGGTTCTGCTTGCACAGTGAGATCACGTCGGCGACGTCGGTGGACGGACCCCAGCGCTTGCCGCTGCCCAGCACCACCCGGACGGTGTTGGCGCCGAGCGCCTTGACGTCGGCGAACGAGTCGGTCTCGCCCGTGTACCAGACGTGGGGGTGGTTGACACCTCGCATGACGAACGGCTGGCCGTTCGCCTCGACGATGTTGCGTCCGTCGACGTGCAGTCCCACGGCCGCGTCCGCCGGCTTGACGAACAACAGGACGGACGCGGCGACGGCGAGCAACGCAGCGCCGACGGAGAGAAGCCTTCTCTTCATGGCCTACCTCAGGGTGAGGCCCCGACGGATCGGGGCACAGGCACGCCTGCCCAGGCGCACGCGGATCGCGGTGCGCGGCGCGCTCGTGACGAGTGCGACGTACGGGTGCGAGGCCGGCTCGGCTCTGCAACGGTGCCAAGCTACTCGTGGTCACGCCGGCTTCGCAATAGGACATCATCGATGGACTGGCCGTTCCCCCGGCCCGCGGCGGGCACGGGACCGGGTGTCCTCGTCGGTGTTCCGCCTGGTGGGCTAGTCGCCGTCGCCCCAGCCGAGCCCGCCCGGCCCCGGAGCGTGATGGAAACCGGGATGGCCGGCGACGTCGGCGCAGCGCTCGCCGTCCGGGCCGGACGCGCCGCAGAACAACCGCTCGGCCTGCTGCCACGCCTCGGCCGGCGACAGCGCCGACGCGCCCAGGGCCACCTCGGGGCGCAGCAGACTCAGCGCCTCCGCGTACCCGACGGCCAGCTCCCGGGCCGACGCCAGGTCGGCGGCGGTGAAGCCGAGGTGCACCGTGAAGAAGCGGCCCGGCCGGGCCGAGCGGCGGGGCGGCGCGATCAACGACGCGCCGGCGGCCTCCCCGGCCGCGCCGAGCGCCTCCCGTGCCTGCCGTTGCCGCCAGTACGCCGGCCTGTTGTCACGCATCTGTCCTCCCCGTGGCGATCGTGGGCGGCCTCGTCCTCCGGTGGGCCGCCCGCGTTCCGTCCGGGCCACCGCCGGGGTCGTGCCGGCGGCGGACCGGCGCGGACCGCTCCCCCGAGACAACCAGCTCGCCGCGTCCCTGGGAGGGGCCAGCAGACACGTCGTCCGCTGGCCCCTCCCCGGCACCCCCCGCGCCGCGGCCGACCCGGCGGCGGGGTTCAGGCACGCCGGCCGGGGTAGACGCAGAGGCACGGACAGCATCCGGCCGGCAACGGCCGCCACCTTCGGTCAGGAGGCCCGATGGCGACCATCCCGACGGAGCGCAGCCCGGACAGCTCGGTGGCGTTCCTGCGCGACGGCTACCGCTTCGTGGGCCGACGCTGCGACCGCCACGGCACCGACATCTTCCAGGCCCGGCTGCTGCTGGAGCCCACCATCTGCCTGCGCGGCCGGGCGGCGGCGGAGCTCTTCTACGACACCGAGCGCTTCGTCCGGGCGGGCGCCATGCCGAAGCGGGCGCAGCGCACCCTCACCGGTCGCGGCGGTGTGCAGGGCCTCGACGGGACGGACCACGCCGACCGCAAGGCCATGTTCATGTCGATCATGACGCCGGCCGCGGTCCGGCAGCTCGCGCAGCTCTTCGACGACGAGTGGCGGGCCCGCGTCCCGTCCTGGGAGTCGGGCAGGCCGGTGGTGCTCTACGACGAGGTCGGCCGGATGCTGACCCGCGCGGTCTGCGCGTGGGCCGGCGTGCCGCTCGCGAACTCCGAGGTGGACCGGCGTACCGCCGAGATGCACGCGATGATCGAAGGGCCGGCGGCGCTCGGCCCCCAGCACTGGCGTGGCCTGTGGGGCCGCCGCCGGGGCGAACGCTGGATCGGCCAGGTCGTCGACCGGCAGCGCGCCGGCATGCTCCCCGCCCCCGACGGCAGCGCGCTGCGGGTGATCGCCGAACACCGCGACGCCCACGGGCGGCTGCTCCCCCGCCGGATCGCGGCCGTCGAGCTGCTCAACGTGCTGCGGCCCACGGTCGCCGTCGACCGCTTCGTCGTCTTCGCCGCGCTGGCCCTGCACGACCACCCGGCCTGGCGGGAACGCGTCCGGGAGAGCGACGAGGCCGCCGAGAGCTTCGTGCAGGAGGTACGCCGCTACTACCCCTTCTTCGCCGTGGCCGCCGCCCGGGTCCGGCGCTCGTTCGACTGGCAGGGCTACCACTTCCCGCGCGGCCGGCGGGTGCTGCTCGACCTGTACGGCACCAACCACCACCCGGCGCTCTGGCCGGAACCCGAGCGGTTCCGGCCAGAGCGCTTCACCGGTTGGCGGGGCGACCCGTTCGCCCTCGTGCCGCAGGGCGGCGGCGAGCACCTGACCGGTCACCGCTGCGCCGGGGAGTGGATCACGATCGAGCTGTTGAAGCGGGCCGTGACGAACCTGACCACGACGATGCGGTACGACGTGCCACCGCAGGACCTGGCGCTCAGTCTGCGTTCGATGCCGGCGCTGCCGCCGAGCGGGTTCCTGGTCACCAACGTCCGCCGCACGGCCTGAACACGACGCCGCCCCCCGGACCGCCCCACCGAAACGACGCGCCGGTTTGCCCGGTCGATAACCGGGCACCTGCTGCGGGCACCCACCATCGCCGGGAGGCACCGTGTCCTTCGACGCCAGCGAGTACGGCCGGCACGCCGCGGACGTCTACGACGAGACGTACGCGCACCTGACACCGGACGCGGCGGTGGAGCGGCTCGCCGAACTGGCCGACGGCGGCCCGGTGTGCGAGTTCGGCATCGGCACCGGCCGGCTCGCCCTGCCGCTGGTCGCCCGGGGACTGACCGTCGCCGGTGTCGAGGGCTCCCCGGAGATGGCCGCCGGACTGCGCGCCAAGCCCGGCGGGGACGCGGTCGAGGTGGCCGTCGGCGACTTCGCCGAGACCCGGGTGCCCGGCGAGTTCGCCCTGGTGGTGCTCGCGTTCAACACGATCTTCGCGCTGCCGGACCAGGCCGCCCAGGTGGCCTGCTTCCGCAACGCCGCCGCCCACCTGCGCCCCGGCGGACGGTTCGTCGTCGAGGCATGGGTGCCCGACCCGGGTGCCTTCCGCGCCGGCGGCGCGCTGCGCCCGGTGCGGGTGACGGAGGACGTGGTGCTGCTGGAGGCGGCCCTGCTGCACCCCGCCGAGCAGCGGATGACCACCACGAAGGTCCGGATCGGCAACGGCGGGGTGCACCTGCTGCCCGCCAACCACCGCTACGCCTGGCCGGCGGAGCTGGACCTGATGGCCGAGCTGGCCGGGCTGCGCCGCGAGCACCGGTGGGAGGACTGGAGCGGCCGGCCGTTCACCGACCACAGCCGCGAGCACGTGTCCGTCTACCGCCGCCCGGAGCAGGCGTGAGCGCCCCGGCCCGCCCGGCCGGTGCCGCTCCCGGCGGCGACGGCCGTGGCACCGGCGCGCCGACGGCCGGGAGCGCCGACGACCGCCAGCTTCCCATGGCGTACGTGCTGCCGCTGCGCTGGACCGACGACGGCGACCTGACCGAACTGACCGCCTACCTGCGGCGGCTGAGCGCCCTGGTCGACGTGACCGTGGTCGACGGGTCGCCGCCGGAGGTGTTCGCCCGGCACGCGGAGGCCTGGCGCGGCCTGGTCCGGCACCTGCGGCCCGATCCCGCCCTGCGCGGCGTCAACGGCAAGGTGACCGGGGTGCTCACCGGCGTCAGCGCGGCGCGGCACGAGCACGTGGTGATCGCCGACGACGACGTCCGGTACGACGAGGCGGGGCTGCTCGCCGTGCACCGGCTGCTCGACCGCGTCGACCTGGTCCGGCCGCAGAACTACTTCGACCCGCTGCCCTGGCACGCGTGGTGGGACACGGGGCGCACCCTGCTCAACCGGGCGCTCGGCGCCGACTACCCCGGCACCCTGGCGGTACGCCGGAGCACCTTCCTCGCCATGGGCGGGTACGACCCGGACGTGCTCTTCGAGAACCTGGAGCTGATCCGCACCGTGCGCGCGTACGGGGGGACCGAGGCGGCACCCGCCTGGCTGCACGTACGCCGGCTGCCGCCGGAAACCGCCCACTTCCTGGGCCAGCGGGTCCGCCAGGCGTACGACGACCTGGCCCAGCCGGCCCGCCTGGTCACCTCGCTCGCGGTCCTGCCGGCGCTGGCGGCGGCGGTCGCGACCCGGCGGCCAAGGCTGCTGCTCGGGGCGGCCGTGACCACAGTGGTGCTCGCCGAGGCGGGCCGGCGCCGGGGCGGGGGCGCCGCGGTCTTCCCGCCGGCCACCACCCTGGCGGCCCCGTTCTGGGTGCTGGAGCGCGGCGTGTGCGGCTGGCTCGCCGTCGGCCGGCGCCTGCTCCTCGGCGGGGTCCGCTACGGGGGCGGCCGGGTGCGTCGCGCCGCCCACTTCGACCGCACCCTGCGCCGCCACCTGCGCTGACTCTCCGCACCGTCACCCGCGCCCACGGCGGTGCGTGCCCGGGACGCACACGACAAGCTCGCGGCCACTCCCCGGACGGTGCTCCGGGAGTGGCCGCGAGCTGCGGCGTACGGTGATCGGGCTGGTCAGTACCGCACCTGTTCGCGGGACTGCTGCGCCTGGTCCTTCACGTCGTACGCGGCCGAACGGGTGTCGTCCTTGACGGCGTGCACCGCGTCCTGGGCGGTGGAGCGCACCGACTGGGTGGCGTGCTGCGCCGGCTCGCGCAGCTCCTCCTTCAGCTCGCTGGCGACCTCGCCGAGCTTCTCCTTCACCACCCCGGCGTGCTCACCGGCCTTCTCCTTGACCTGCGACGCCACCTGCTGCTCGCGGCGGGTCGCCGGGACCAGCGAGGAGGCGAGCCAGCCGACGCCGAAGGCGATCAGGCCGGCGGCCAGCGGGTTGCCCTCGGACTTCTGCCGGATCACGTGCGGCGCCCGCTGCGCGGCGTCGCTGACCGTCGAGGCCGCCGAGTGCGCCTTGTCGCTGACCGTCGAGGCGGCCGAGTGGGCCTTGTCACTCACGGTGGACGCCGCCGAGGAGGCGTGATCGCCCGCCGCGTGGGCGCCGTGCTTGGTGCTGTGACCCAGGTCGGAAGCGGTTCCCATCACCTTGTCCCTCACATTCTGCAGTGCGTTGCGGGCCCGCTGCTTGCGGTCGTCGACGATGCGGGCGGGGCTGACCTTGTACGCCAGCGCGTCCACGTCGGAACTCAGGTTGTTCCGGGTGGCTTCGATCTCCCGGCGGATCTGGTCCGGGTCGGTGCTCATCGGGTGACCTCCTGCGGGTGGGGCTTGAGCGCGTCGGGGATCCGCTGCACGCTGTCGTTGGTCTGCTTGAGGCCGCGGATGTGCTCGGCGCTCTTCTTGGCCTTGGAGTAGAGGACCGCGGCGATCGCGCCCCAGATGACGGCCACGATCAGGGCCGCCCAGCCGGCGTCCATCACGTTGGACAGCCCGGCCCAGAGGGCCAGCGACAGGAAGAGGGCCACCATGTAGCCGCCGAAGCCGGCGCCGCCGAAGAAGCCGGCGGTCTTGCCCGCCTTCTTGCCCTCCTGGCGGATCTCGGCCTTGGCCAGCTCGACCTCCTGCCGCATCAGGGTCGACAGGTCGCTGGTGACCTGGCGCATCAGCTCACCGATCGAGCTGCCCCTGACCTCGTCCGCGTCGTGGGGGTGGTAGCCGGAGTCCAGCCCCGCCCCCTGCGTCGGCATGCTCATGCCGCCGCCTCCCTTCGGGTGATTCGTGGGCTCACGGACGGGTGGTTCCGGTCGACGGCACGCCCGGCAGCGGGTCGGTCTGGCTCACCGGCGGCAGCGGCTGGCCGACGCCACCGGCGGGGTCGGCGTAGCTGGTGGTGGTCTGCGGGTCGGCGTACGCGCCCGGGGTCGGGTCGAGGTAGCCGCCCGGCGGTACGGCGTCCGGCACCGCACGCGGGGCCGGCGGGGTCGGGATGACCGCGGTCCGCTCCGGGTCGTAGCCGGCACCCGAGCCGTACGCGGGGTAGCCGTTGCCACCCTGGCCGTCGCCGGCGGCCGAGATGTTCTTGGTCAGCCGGCCGGCGAGCACACCCAGCACGGCGGCGCCGACCAGGAAGGTGCCCGGGTTGCGACGCGCGTAGTCGCGGACCTCGGTGATCAGGTCGCCGGGCTCGCGCTGCTCCAGCCAGCCGGCCACGCCGTGCACCCGGTCGGCGGCCTGGCGGGCGATCTCGCTCACCGGGCCGGCCTGGCCGCCCTGCTCCGCCATCGAGCGCATCTCGTCGGCCAGCGAACGGAGCCCACCGGCGGCGCGCCGCTGCTGGTCGCCGGCCTGGCTGGCGAGCTGGCTGCGGGCCTCGCCGTAGAGGTTGCGCGCCTGGAGCTTCGCCTCGCCGACGACCTCCTTGCCCTGCTCCTTAGCCGTCTCGGCGACGGCGCCGCCGGCGTGCTTGGCCTCCGAGCCGACCTGACGGGCCTGCTCGCGGACGCCGCTGCCGTTGCTCGAATCCTGCCCGTACGTGGAAGTCGTGGGTGACAGATCGTAGGTCATGATTTCCCTTCCGCTCGGAAAGTCTTCGCGGGTGTGTGCTGGGGGGATGCGCCGGCCGGTTCCTGCCGTCGCATCTCTTGACCTACCCTGCGTCGCCGGTTCCATACCTCCTTCGTGACTTTCCCTGCGGACCGCCGTCGGGCCGCTACAAAATGGAGGATCGCCGGATCGCGTGTCGGCCCCGTCACGCACAGTGGCGGACGCTCCCCCGCCACCGGCGCCGCGGGCAGGGCGTTCCGCGGGTCCACGGAGGTGAATCGATGGCACGACACGCACGCGGCGGCCCGGCGGGCCCGAAGCCGAAGGTGCAGCTCGCCGCCGTGGCCGCGGCCGGGGTCTTCGCCCTGATCGGAGTGCTCGGGTTCATCCCCGGCATCACCATCGGCTACGCCGACATGACGTTCGCCGGTCACCACTCCGAGGCCCGGCTGCTCGGCCTGTTCCAGGTGTCGATCCTGCACAACGCGCTGCACCTGGGCTTCGGACTGGCCGGCCTGCTGCTGGCCCGCAGCGTCGCCGGGGCCCGGGTCTTCCTCGCCGGCGGCGGCGCCCTCTACCTCGGCCTGTGGCTGTACGGCTTCGCGATCGACCGGGAGAGCGCGGCGAACTTCATCCCGGTCAACGACGCCGACAACTGGCTGCACCTGGTCCTCGGCTTCGGCATGCTCGCCTTCGGGCTGCTGCTCTCCAACCAGGTGGGCACGGGCACCCGGGTCGACGACCCCTTCGACCGCCCCTGACCCGCGGCGCGGGACGGCGTTTGCCCGCCGCGCCCTTCGGGCACGGAGGCCGGAGGCCCGTCGACGAGGAGGTCGTCATGCCGAGGTGGTTGCGTGACAACGCCCTGACCGTGGCGATGTTCGGCGCTTTTCTCGTCTTCCTGGTGTTGCAGAGCGTGTTCGGTTGGCAGACGCACAACCAGGAGCTGGCCGAGTTCGGGGCCGCGCCGACCAGCTGGCCCGCGTACCTGGGCACCGGGCACTTCATGGAGTCGGTCTTCGAGAACTGGGAGTCGGAGTTCCTCCAGATGGGCGGCTACGTCCTGCTCACCGCCTACCTGGTGCAGCGCGGGTCGGCGGAGTCGAAGCCGGTGGGGCAGACCGACCGGCCCGAGGACGACGGGCGGCGGGCCACCCCGGACTCCCCCTGGCCCGTACGCGCCGGCGGGCTGCCGCTGGTGGTCTACCACAACAGCCTCTCCATCGCGCTGCTGCTGATCTTCGCCGGCTCGTTCGTCGGCCACCTGCTCGGCGGGACCGCCGACTACAACGAGCAGCAGGCGCTGCAGAGCGGGACGCCGCCGATCGGGGCGTGGGAGTTCCTCGGCACGAGCGACTTCTGGTTCCAGTCGATGCAGAACTGGCAGAGCGAGTTCCTCGCCGTCGGCACGCTGATCGTGCTGAGCATCTTCCTGCGTCAGCACGCGTCGCCGGAGTCGAAGCCGGTCACCGCCGAACACGCGCACACCGGCGACTGACCGCCCGGCCGTCGGCGACCACCACCAGGTAGCGGATGTCGTCGTGGGTGACGGTCGCCTGGCCGTCCAGCCCGCCGTCGGCCGCCCGCAGCTCGCGCTGCTGGGCGGTGACCAGGGCGTCGATCTCCGCATCGGTGGCGGGACGCGACTCGATCAGCATCAGGCCACGCCAGGCGGCGGGGATTTCGGGCAGGTTTCCGGCAGTCGACCCGCGCACGGAGCGCGACGAGCCATTCGGCGTCGCCCGCCTGGGCGGGCTATTCGGCGTCGCCCGCCGCCGCGATGCGGGACGGGCCGGGCTCCTGGGAAGGACCGGGCCCGTCGGACGGGTCGGCCTCCCGGACCGGCCCGGCGGCGCCGAAGCCGTCCGCCGGGTCGACGTCGTCGGAGACGTCGGCGTCGGTGCCCTCGACGTCGTCCTCCGGGCGCTGCCGGCGGGCCTTGCGGGCCGCCAGCCGCTCCGCGGCGGACGCCCGGCTGGACTTCTCCTCCAGCCGGACGTCGGTGCCCCGGTTGCCGGGGATGAAGTCGGCCCCGGCGTAGAGGGTCGGCTGCCAGTCGAACTCCCGCTCGCCGATCCGGACCAGGTCGCCCGGTTCCGCGCCGGCCTTGCCCAGCTTCTCCTCGACACCCAGGCGGGCCAGCCGGTCGGCCAGGTAGCCGACGGCCTCGTCGTTGTCGAAGTTCGTCTGCCGCACCCACCGCTCGGGACGGACGCCGTGCACGACCCAGGCGCCGTCCGGCGCGGCCTCGATGGTGAAGCCGGCGTCGTCGACCGCCTGGGGCCGGATCACGATCCGGGTCGCCTCGGCCGGCGGCGCGGCCTTGCGCCCCTGCTCCACCAGCTCCGCCATGGCGTACATGAGCTCCTTGAGCCCTTCCCGGGTCGCCGCGGAGACCTCGAACACCCGGAAACCGCGCTCCTCCAGGTCGGGGCGGACGATCTCGGCCAGGTCCCGGCCGTCAGGCACGTCGATCTTGTTGAGCGCCACCAGCCGGGGACGGTCGGCCAGGCCGCCGTACTCGGTCAGCTCGGCCTCGATGGTGTCGATGTCGGCGACCGGGTCCCGGCCGGGCTCCAGGGTGGCGGTGTCGATGACGTGCACCAGCACCGCGCAGCGCTCGATGTGCCGCAGGAACTCCAGGCCGAGGCCCTTGCCGGTGGCCGCCCCGGGGATCAGGCCGGGCACGTCGGCGACGGTGAAGGTGTGGTTGTCCAGCCGGACCACGCCCAGGTTGGGCACCAGGGTGGTGAACGGGTAGTCGGCGATCTTCGGCTTGGCGGCGGAGATCACCGAGATCAGCGACGACTTGCCGGCGGACGGGAAGCCGACCAGCCCGACGTCGGCGACGCTCTTGAGTTCCAGCACCGCGTCGAGCTGCTCGCCGGGCTCGCCCAGTTCGGCGAAGCCGGGGGCCTTGCGCCGGGCGTTGGCCAGCGACGCGTTGCCCCGGCCGCCGCGCCCGCCCCGGGCGACCTCGAAGGTCGTGCCGGCACCGACCATGTCGGCCAGGACCGTGCCGTCGGGGGCCTGCACGACCGTGCCGTTCGGCACCTTGAGCACGAGGTTGTGGCCGTTGGCGCCGTCCCGGTTCGACCCGGCGCCACCCTTGCCGTTCTCGGCCTTCACGTGCGGACGGAAGTGGAAGTCCAGCAGCGTCGTCACCTGCGGGTCGACCACCAGGGACACGCTGCCGCCGTGCCCGCCGTTGCCGCCGTCGGGGCCGCCGAACGGCTTGAACTTCTCCCGGTGGATCGAGACACAACCGTGCCCACCATCGCCGGCCTGCAGGTGCAGGACGACCCGGTCAACGAACGTCGCCACGGGCGTCAATCCTTCCAGCGAGGTTCACGCCCCGCACGAAAAAAACGAAGCGGGCCGGGACACGAGGTCCGCGGCCCGCAACGCCTTGGAACTACTGCTGCGGCACGATGCTGACGGTCTTGCGACCGCGCTTGGTGCCGAACTGGACCGAACCGGCGGCCAGCGCGAAGAGCGTGTCGTCTCCGCCGCGGCCGACCAGGTCACCGGGGTGGAACTTGGTGCCACGCTGACGGATGAGGATCTCACCCGCGCTGACGACCTGACCACCGAAGCGCTTCACGCCGAGCCGCTGCGCCGCGGAGTCACGGCCGTTGCGCGAGCTGGACGCACCCTTTTTGTGAGCCATCTGAGGACGACCTACTTCCCGCTGGAGATGCCGGTCACCTTGACCTGGGTCAACGGCTGGCGGTGACCCTGGCGCTTGTGGTAGCCGGTCTTGTTCTTGAACTTGTGGATCCGGATCTTCGGGCCCTTGGTGTGCGCGGCGATCTCGCCGGACACCGCGACCTTGGCAAGCTTCGCCGCGTCGGTCACCAGGTCGTCACCGTCGACGAGGAGCACCGCGGTGAGCTTCACCGCGTCGCCGGGGGCACCGACGAGCTTCTCGACCTCGATCACGTCGCCCTCGGCGACCTTGTACTGCTTGCCGCCGGTCTTGACGATCGCGTACATCGGAGGCGGACTCCCTGTCGTTGAGGCTGCTGGCGGGTGTTCCCGCGGCGGCTCGCCGGGTAGCAGAGACACGGCGGCGCGGGCACGCGAGAACTCGGTACACCAAAGTGCACCGCAGGTCAGCGTACGCCATCGGAGGGCCGACGCCCAAACCGGGCCCCGCCGGTCAGCGGGCGCAGAGTTGGTCGAGGCGCTGCCGGAGCCGGTCGAGCCCGGTCTCGTCGATCGAGTCGACGTCGGTGCCCAGCGTGCCGACCTCCGCCGCCATGTCCGCGAGGAGGGTCTTGAGCTGCGCGTCCTCGGCCCGGGTCGACTCGCGCCGCAGCGTGCTGCGCCAGTCGGTCAGCGCGGTGGAGATGCGGTCCCGGGCGGTCCGGGCCGCCGCGGCGTCGTCCGCCCCGACCGCCGCGACCATCTTGCCGAGTTCCTCGACGTACGTCCGTACGGCCGTCTCGCCGGCCCGCTGTGCCGCGGCACACACCTCGGGCGCGTTGCCGCCGGCCGCCCCGCTGCCGGCCCCCGGCCCAGTGCCCGGCGCCCCGCCGCCGACGGATCCGCCCGGCGTGACGCCGCCGCTCGGTGCGCCGCCGGGTGGGCCGGCCCGCTCCGGGCGCTCGGCCGCGCACCCGGCGCCGGAGAGCAGGACAGCGGTGAGCGCGGTGACGGCGAGCAGACGGCGCATCATTCTTCTCCTGACCGCAGGCGGCCGATCGTGGCCGGGGATCGACCATACGACAGGGCCCCTCCCGCCGGACATCACCGGGGAAGGGGTCCTGTCACACGTCGGGTCGGTCAGCCGGTCACGGCCGGGTACGCCGCCGCGCGCCGCTGCGGCGGGACCGGCGCCGACCGGAGCCCCCCTCCGACTCGTCGCCGTCGGCGTCGGAGAGCGCGTCCGGGTCGTCCGGGGCGGCCAGCCGGGCCGACTCGCCCGTCTGACTGTCGGCGACCTCTCCGACGGCGGCCGTGTCCGCCTCGTAGCGGGACAGGTCGTAGCCCATGGTGTCGTGGTATTCGGTTTCCGGGGCGGCGTCGGCGTCGGCGACGGTCTCGGTGACCTCGGCCACGGTGCGCTCGGCCGGCGCGCTCTTGCGCGCCCGGCGCCGGGACGAGCCGGCGCCCTGCTCCGCCGCCGCCGGGGCGGCCACGGCCGAGGCGACCGCCTTGACCTTCTCCCCTGCGCCGCCACCGCCGGAACGCGGCTTCTCCGGCACCGGCTCGGTGTGCATGATCAGGCCCCGACCCTTGCAGCACTCGCAGGTCTCGCTGAACGCCTCCAGCAGGCCCGCGCCGATCCGCTTGCGGGTCATCTGCACCAGCCCGAGCGAGGTGATCTCGGTGACCTGGTGCTTGGTCCGGTCCCGGCCCAGGCACTCGGTCAGCCGGCGCAGCACCAGCTCACGGTTGGACTCCAGCACCATGTCGATGAAGTCGATCACCACGATGCCGCCGAGGTCGCGCAGCCGGAGCTGGCGGACGATCTCCTCGGCCGCCTCCAGGTTGTTCCGGGTGACCGTCTCCTCCAGGTTGCCCCCGGAGCCGGTGTACTTGCCGGTGTTGACGTCGATGACCGTCATCGCCTCGGTCCGGTCGATCACCAGCGAGCCGCCCGAGGGGAGGAAGACCTTGCGGTCCAGCCCCTTGATGATCTGCTCGTCGATCCGGTACTCGGCGAAGACGTCGGTGGTGCCGACGTGCCGGCGCAGCCGGGCGACCAGGTCGGGCGAGACGTGCGACAGGTACGACTCGACGATGTCGTACGACTGCTCGCCCTCGATCACCAGCTCGCGGAAGTCCTCGTTGAACAGGTCCCGGACGACCCGGATGACCAGGTCCGGCTCCTCGTAGAGCAACACCGGGGCGCCACCCTCGGCCGCCTTGGCCTGGATGTCCTCCCACTGCGCCTGGAGCCGCTTGACGTCGCGCGCCAGCTCGTCCTCGCTGGCGCCCTCGGCGGCCGTCCGGACGATCACGCCCGCGCCGTCCGGCACCAGCTTCTTCAGCACGTCCCGCAGCCGCTTGCGCTCGGTGTCGGGCAGCTTGCGGCTGATGCCGGACGCGTTGCCGTGGGGCACGTAGACCAGGTGCCGGCCGGAGAGCGCGATGTGGCTGGTCAGCCGGGCGCCCTTGTGGCCGATCGGGTCCTTGGTGACCTGCACCAGCACCGAGTCGCCGGAGCGCAGCGCCTGCTCGATCGAGCGGGCCCGCCCCTCCAGGCCGCTGGTGTCCCAGTTGACCTCGCCGGCGTAGAGGACGGCGTTGCGGCCGCGCCCGACGTCGACGAACGCCGCCTCCATGCTGGGCAGGACGTTCTGCACCTTGCCGAGGTAGACGTTGCCGGCCATGGTGCCGGAGGAGTTGCGGGTGACGTAGTGCTCGACGAGCACCCCGTCCTCCAGGACGGCGATCTGGGTCCGGTCGCCGCGCTGGCGTACCGCCATCACCCGGTCGACGGCCTCCCGGCGGGCCAGGAACTCCGACTCGCTGAGGATCGGCGGCCGGGTCCGGCGCTGCTCGCGGCCGTCGCGGCGGCGCTGCCGCTTGGCCTCCAGCCGGGTGGAGCCGGAGACGCCCTGCACCTCGTCGACGGTCTTGCGCGGCTCGCGGATCTTGACGACGGTCGGCACGCCGTCGTCGGCGCCCGCCTCGACGTCACCGGCGCCCCGGCGGCGGCGACGACGGCGGCGACGGGTCAGCGCGTCGCCACCCTCGGCCTCCTCGTCCTCGTCGCCCTCGGACTCCTCCGCCTCGGCCTGCGCGGCCTCCTCGGACTCCTCGTCCTCGGCGTCCTCCGCGCCGCCCTTGCCCCGACCGCGTCCGCGGCGGCCACGGCGGCGCCGGCGGCGGGCCGCGGCGCTCTCGTCCTCGTCTTCGTCTTCGTCCTCGGCGGCTTCCTCGGCCTCCTCGGTCGGCTCCTCGGGCTCGACGACCTCGACCGCCTCGACGTCGCGACGGCCACGCCGGCGGCGGCGCGCCGGCTCGGCCGGCTCCTCGGCGGCGGGCTCCTCCGGCTCCGGCTCCGGAGCGGGCGCCACGACCCGGGCGACCGGGACGTCCTCCGGCTGCGGGGCCATGAACAGCACGGTGGGCGCGGAGAGCGCGGCCCGCCGGCGGCGGGTGCGCGGCTCAGGCTCGACAACCGGCTCGGGCTCGACAACCGGCTCGGGCTCGACGGCCGACTCGGGCTCGACGGCCTCGGTCGGCTCCTCCTCCTCGGCGGGCGGGGTGACCGCCACGCCGGGCGGGACCTCGCCGGAACGGCTTCCCGCGCCGCTGACCGCGGCGGGCGGGGCGGCGGCGCCGAACCCGGTGCCGGCCTCCGGCTCGATGCTGACGGCGGCCGGCGGCTGCTCTGCGGGCGCGGTGCCGGTCCGGTCGGCCGTGACGGGCGGCCCGACGACGTCGGTCGGGGTCTCCGCGGCCGGCTCGGCCGCGGCGGGGGCGGCCTTCTTCCGGCGGGTACGCGTCGCCTTGGCCGGCGGCGCGGCCGGCTCGGCGGGTGCCTGGTCCGCCGCGACCGGCGCCTCCGCGGCGACGTCGGGCGCCTGCCCGGTGTCCTCGGCGGGCGGCGCGGTGGTGTCCTCGGCGGCCTTCGCGGTGGTGGCCTTGCGGCGGCGGCGCGTCGCCTTCGGGGCGGCGTCGAGGTCGCCGGAGACGGGGGCGAACACCTCGGCCTGGAGCGCCTCGCCGCTGCCCGGCACGGGCGCAGTCGACGCCTCGACCGGCACCTCGGTCTGCTCCGGCTGGTTCAGCGGCGTGGCCCGCCGCCGGGTCGTACGCCGTCGGACCGGCGCGGCCGGGGCCTGCTCGGCCCCGCCAGCGTCGGCGTCGGCGGTGCCGGCGGCGTTCTCCGCCCCGGCGGCGTTCTCGACGGTGCTGTTGTCAGCGGTCTCATCGGCCGGCTGTGAACCGGTCCGTTCGCCGCCCTCGGGCTCGTTCTCGAGCATGGACGTTCTCCAGTTCTGGCTGCCCCGGGCGCGGGTGAGCGCTGCCACGCAGGGTCGCCGCAAAAGTGTTTCCGCCGGGCACGCACGGTGCGCGACCGCCGAAGTCTGCCTACTTGAACGTCGACCGACGGTCAGCGTTCACCGATGGTTGCCCCGTCGCGGTCCGCTTCCAACGGATCCGCGATCGCATCCTGCGCGGTCAGCGTGCCCTGTGCCAGCCGGATCACCCTCGGCGAGACCGGCGGCTCCAGGTCGGCCACCACGCGGAGGCCGGAAAGGACGTCATCGGGCCGCACGGAGGGGGTGACCTGCCGCACGACCAGTTCGAGTATCGCACACGGTACGGCCGGTGCCCCGGAAGGCGTCTCCGGTGACGCGATCACATCGATGCGGATCACCGCCGCCCGGGCGTCGAAGGTGCGCCGGCCCTGCTTGGTCATCCGCTCGACCAGCACTTCCCCGGCGGCCGTGAAGGCGGAAACCGCCCGTTGCAGGACGGCCGGGTCGACCTCGGGCAGCTCGATGCGCCAGTGCGACGCCTCGATCCGGTCGGCAAGACTCCCGCCGGCGGCCACGACGGCGTCGAGCACGTCGAGACCGGGCGAGAGGGCGGCGTCCAGCGCGGCGCGCAGTTCCGCCGGGTCGACCTGCTCGCGGAGGCCGATCTCCAGGTACTCGGCCTCGCTCGCCACGCCCGTCGGGGCCGCGCTGGCGTACGAGATCTTGGGGTGCGGGGTGAAGCCCTGGGAGAAGGCGATCGGCACGCCCGCCCGGCGCAGCGCCCGTTCGAACGCCCGGGCGAAGTCCCGGTGCGAGGTGAAGCGCAGCGGGCCGCGCTTGGCGTACCGGATCCGGACCCGCTGCACGACGGGTGCCTGGCCGCCCTCTGGCTGTGGTTTCCTACTGATCGTCGTGCTCCTCGTGTCGGAACCGGTTGATCGTGACGGCACTGCTCGCGACTCGCGTGCCGCTGACGATAACCACATGATCAATCCGGCGCACGGCGGGCGCGCCCGCCGTGCGCCGGAGCTACTGCTGGGCGCCGGTGGGGAGCTTCAGACCGTTGATCGGGGTGAGCGGGAGGAGCTTCTTCCCGGTCGGGCCGATCTGGATCTCGGTGTCCATCGACGGGCAGACGCCGCAGTCGAAGCACGGGGTCCACCGGCAGTCGTCCTGCTCGTACTCGCTGAGCGAGTCCTGCCAGTCCTGCCAGAGCCAGTCCTTGTCCAGGCCCGAGTCCAGGTGGTCCCAGGGCAGGACCTCCAGCTCGTCGCGCCGGCGGGTGGTGTACCAGTCGAGGTCGACGCCGAAGGCCGGCAGCACCTCGGTCGCCGCCTCCACCCAGCGCTGGTAGGAGAAGTGCTCGCTCCAGCCGTCGAACCGGCCGCCGTTCTCCCACACCCGCCGGATCACCGCGCCGACCCGCCGGTCACCCCGGCTGAGCAGGCCCTCGATCAGCGACGGCTCGCCGTCGTGGTAGCGGAAGCCGATCGCCCGGCCGAGCGACCGGTCCGCGTTGATCGCCTGCTTGAGCATCCTGAGCCGGCCGTCGATGACCTCCGGCCGCTCCATCGGCGCCCACTGGAACGGGGTGTGCGGCTTCGGCACGAACCCGCCGATGGAGACCGTGCAGCGGATGTCCTTCGAGCCGGTGGCGGCCCGGCCGGCCCGGATCACCTCGTGGGCCATGTCCGCGATCTCGAGGACGTCTTCGTCGGTCTCGGTGGGCAGGCCGCACATGAAGTAGAGCTTCACCTGCCGCCAGCCGTTCGTGTACGCGGTGACGACGGTGCGGATCAGGTCTTCCTTCGACACCATCTTGTTGATGACCTTGCGGATCCGCTCCGACCCGCCCTCGGGGGCGAAGGTCAGGCCGGTGCGCCGGCCGTTGCGGGACAGCTCCTGCGCGAGGTCGATGTTGAACGCGTCGACCCGGGTCGACGGCAGCGAGAGCGAGACGTTGGTGCCCTCGTACTGCTGGGCCAGGCCGGAGCACATGTCGCCGATCTCGGAGTGGTCGGCCGACGACAGCGACAGCAGGCCCACCTCGTGGAAGCCGGAGAACTCCAGCCCCTCCCGCACCATCTGCCCGACGGTGGTGATGGAGCGCTCGCGTACCGGCCGGGTGATCATCCCGGCCTGGCAGAACCGGCAGCCCCGGGTGCAGCCCCGGAAGATCTCCACGGCGTAGCGCTCGTGCACGGTCTCGGCCAGCGGCACCAGGGGCTTCTTCGGGTACGGCCAGGCGTCCAGGTCCATGGTCGTGCGCTTGTGCACCCGGAACGGCACGTCCGCCCGGTTCGGCACGACCCGCTGGATGCGGCCGTCGGGCAGGTAGTCCACGTCGTAGAAGCGCGGCACGTAGACGCTCTCGGTGCGGGCCAGGCGCAGCAGCAGCTCGTCGCGCCCGCCCGGGGAGCCCTCGGCCTTCCATTCCCGCACGATCCCGGTGATCTCCAGGACCGCCTCCTCGCCGTCGCCGAGCACTGCGGCGTCGACGAAGTCGGCGATCGGCTCCGGGTTGAACGCGGCGTGGCCGCCGGCCACGATCACCGGGTCGGCGTCGGTGCGGTCGGCGGCGAGCAGCGGGATGCCGGCCAGGTCGATCGCGGTGAGCAGGTTGGTGTAGCCCAGCTCGGTGGAGAAGGAGACGCCGAAGACGTCGAAGTCGCGCACGGAGCGGTGCGCGTCGACGGTGAACTGCGGCACGCCGTGGGCGCGCATCAGCTTCTCCAGGTCCGGCCAGACCGCGTAGGTCCGCTCGGCGAGCACGTCGGGCAGCTCGTTGAGCACCTCGTAGAGGATCTGCACGCCCTGGTTGGGCAGGCCGACCTCGTAGGCGTCGGGGTACATCAGCGCCCAGCGCACGGCCGCCGCGTCCCAGTCCTTGACCACCGCGCCCAGCTCGCCACCGACGTACTGGATGGGCTTGGTCACCTGGGGCAGCAGCGGCTCGAGCCGGGGCCAGACCGAATTGGCCGCGGCGGGGCGCGGCGTGGTGGACGGGACGCTCATGATGCCCAAGGGTACGCGGCCCGGCGGCGGCCACCGCGCGCACGCCGGTCCCCGCGCTCCCGGGTCGCCGGTCCGCCGCCCCCCTCGGCACGTCGCGGCGCCCGTCCGGCCTTGCGGTACCGGCGACGGAGGTGGCCGGAATCGCCCCGCTGGCGCATCGGTACTAACCTCGGACCGGCGCGAGAGGAGATTGCCGCGATGCCGCAGCCGCAGCCGGGCACGGACCGGCCGGCCGACGGGAGCCCCCCGGGTCAGGACCAGGGTCCGGATCCGGCGGTCACCGAGGAGCCCCCGACCTCCCCCGCAACGCCCGCCCCCGCCGGCGGCACGGGCCCGGAGGGCACCCGTAAGCTGCCCACCGACGACCCCGGGCCGACCGACGGCGGGCAGGACCCGGACGACGCCGGGGCCGACGCCGCGCTACCGGACACGGGTGACGCCACGGCGCCGCACGGCTCGGGCGACGCCGCCGACCGGCCGGACACGGGCGACGCCACCGCGCCGCAGGACGCCGACGACGCCGGGGCCGAGGGCACCCGGGACGCCGGGCCCGGGCGGGTCGCCGGCACCGGCCCGGAGGGCACCCGCCTGCTGCCCGACGACGGCCCGCCGGCCATGGGGCCGCAGGGCACCCGGATGTTCCCCGGCGACGAGCGACCGGCCGTGGGGCCGCAGGGCACCCGGATGTTCTCCCCCGACGAGCTACCGCCCGAACCGCCCGCGCCCCGGTGGAGCGGTTCGGCGGCGGTGCCCCCGCCGAAGCCGCGCAAGCGGGCCTGGGGCGAGTCGGCCGTGATCCCCCCGGTGCCGGCTCCTCCGCCGGCGCCCCCGCCCGAGCAGCCCGCCGAGCACCGCACTCCGGTCGACCCGTGGGCGGGCGCCGACACCGGGGGGTGGGACCTGCCGCCGCCCCCGCCGCCCTCGCCGACGCTGCCCTACCCCGCCGCGCCGTCGCCCAGGCCGTACTCCGGGCCGCCTGCGCCACCCGTGCACTCCCCCGCGCCGCCGGAGCCACCGCGTCCCGCGCCACCGCGTCCCGCGCCGCCGCGGGTCGCGTACCCGGCCGCCCCGCCGCCGTCGGCGTACCCCGTCTCCCCGCCGCCCGCGGCCTATCCCGTCTCCCCGCCGCCGGTCTCCCGGGCGCCCGCCCCGGCCCGCCCGGCGCCACCCCCGCCTGCGCCGCCCGCGCCGCCGAGGCAACGTCGGGCGACGGCGCCGCCGGTCGGCCCGCCACCCGGCCAGCAGGCCCCCAGGGGGTACGCCCCGACGCCCGCCCGCAAGCGCCGCCGCTGGCCGTGGTACCTGCTGCTCATGCTGGCCTGCTGCTGCGGCTGCCCGGCCTACTACGGGGTGCCGATGGCGTCGCAGTACCCGGCCGAGGCCAGCCTGCCGGCCGAGGTGGCCGACCTGCGGCTGCGCGACGACAACACCAGCAAGGCGACCGCCAAGCAGTTGGAGGCGGACGTACGCAAGGCGCACTGGCTGGCCGAGAAGACCTTCGCCGGCGTCTACGCCACGCCCGCCGGCAAGCGGGTGACGGTCTTCGGCGGCACCGGCTTCCGGTTCACCCCGGAGTCCGACGCGGAGGACGAGATCACCCGGCTCACCGGGCAGTACTCCCTCGGCGAGGCCCAGGTGGTCGACACCGGCGTACGCGGCCGGCACCAGCGGTGCGCGGTGGGGCGCGCCGACGGCCAGGACGTGGTGGTGTGCACCTCGGTCGACCATGGCAGCATCGCCACCGCGGTCTTCACCCGGCTCTCCCTCGACGACAGCGCCACCCTGCTCGGCACCCTGCGGGAGCAGATGGTCACGACGAGCCAGAAGTAGCGGCTCCACCGGTTCGGCGCCGCGACGACGGGGCAGCGGCGCGGCTCCGGCCGCCCCGCGCCCGGGCTCAGGCCGGGGCGTCGCCCGGGGTGGCGGAGTGCCCGCGCGGCGGGGCGTAGCGGGGCACGTACTCCTGGCCGGTGAGCTTCTGGATCTCGGCCATGACCTCGTCGGTCATCTCGCGCAGCGACGTGCGGTCGTCCGACCGGCCGGTGAAGTCGAGCGGCTTGCCGAACCGGATGGTGATCTTGGCGCGGCCGGGGCGGGGCACCCGGGTGCCGATGGGCTGGGCCTTGTCGGTGCCGGTCATGCCGACCGGGATGACCGGCACGCCGGCCGCCACCGCCAGCCGGACCGCACCGGTGCGCCCCCGGTAGAGCCGGCCGTCCGGCGACCGGGTCCCTTCCGGATAGACCGCGACCAGGTCGCCGGCCTTGAGCACCGGGATGGCGGCGTCGAACGCGGACAGCGCCGCCCGACCGCCGGCCCGCTCGACCGGGATGGCGCCCAGGCCGGTGAGCACGTGCTTGGAGAGGGCGCCCTTCGGGCCGGTGCCCTTGAAGTACTCCGACTTGGCCCAGAACGCCAGGTGCCGGGGAACCACGGTGCCGAGGAACAGCTCGTCGGCGACCGAGAGGTGGTTGCCCGCGAAGATCGCGCCCCCCGTGTCCGGAATGTGCTCCAACCCCTCCACGGTCGGACGGAAGGCCAGCCGGAGCGCGGGCGCCACGGTGAGCTTGCCGATGGTGTAGAGCAGGGGCACTGGTCCTCCGGCGGAGTGTGTGCGAACAGGCGGTGTCACCGTAACCGACGGGTCCACGCGTCGTCGCCCGGGTGGCGGGTCGACCGCCTGCTGAGCAGGCCTGTCGGGGCAGGTGGGGGCGGTCGGGCGACACTCCGCCGGACCACCCCCGTCTCACCGACTCATACCCTGCGGACGGCCACGGTCACCCGCTCGCCCTCGCCGACCTCCCCGGTGAAACCGTCCACTCCGTCGGCGAAGTCGACGGAGTCGGCCAGCACCTCGCGGGCCACGAAGTCGGTGTACGCGGCCACCGCCGCGCGCACCTCCTCGCCGGCCGACAACGCCACCACGATCCGGTCCGAGACGTCCAGGTCGGCGTCGCGGCGGGCCTGCTGCACCACCCGGACGACGTCCCGGGCCAGCCCCTCGGCGGCCAGCTCGGGGGTGACCTCGGTGTCCAGCACGACCACGCCCTCGCCGCCGGGCAGCGGCGCGGAGTGCTCGGCGTCGGCGGCGACCAGGCGCAGCTCGTACTCGCCCTCGGCGAGGGTGACGCCCGCGGCGACCGGGGCGCCGTCGACCAGCTCCCACTCCCCCGCCTTGACCGCCTTGATGACCTGCTGCACCTGCTTGCCGACCCGGGGGCCGAGCGCGCGGGGCACCACGGTCAGCACCTGCTGGCAGTACGCCGACACCTCGTCGGTGAACTCCACCGCCTTCACGTTGACCTCGTCGGCGACCAGGTCACCGAAGGGCCGCAGCTGCGCCGCGACGGGCGAGGCCACGGTCAGCGTCGACAGCGGCAGCCGCACCCGCAGGCCCTTGGCCTTGCGCAGCGACAGCGCCGCCGAGCAGACCTCCCGGGTGGCGTCCATCGCGGCGACCAGGTCGTGGTCGGCGGGGAACTCCCCGGCGGACGGCCAGTCGGTCAGGTGCACCGACCGCTCGCCGGTCAGGCCGCGCCAGATCTCCTCGGCGGTCAGCGGCGCGAGCGGCGCCACCACCCGGCACAGCGTCTCCAGCACCGTCCACAGCGTGTCGAACGCGTCGGCGTCGCCCGACCAGAACCGGTCCCGGGAGCGCCGCACGTACCAGTTGGTCAGCGCGTCCAGGTAGGACCGGACGGTCACGCAGGCGCCCGAGATGTCGTACGCGTCCATCTGCTCCTGGACCGTCGACACCAGCTCGTTCGTCTTCGCCAGCACGTACCGGTCGAGCAGGTGGGTGCTGGTCGTGTTCCGCTTCGCGGTGTACCCGTCGGCGTTGGCGTAGAGCGAGAAGAAGTACCAGACGTTCCACAGGGGCAGCAGCACCTGCCGGACGGCGTCGCGGATGCCCGGCTCGGTCACGGCCATGTCGCCGCCGCGCAGCACCGGCGAGGACATCAGCATCCAGCGCATCGCGTCCGAGCCGTACGAGTCGAACACGTGGTAGACGTCCGGGTAGTTGCGCAGGCTCTTGGACATCTTGCGCCCGTCGGAGCCGAGCAGGATGCCGTGGCTGAGGCAGTTGCGGAACGCCGGCCGGTCGAACAGCGCGGTGGCCAGCACGTGCATGGTGTAGAACCAGCCGCGGGTCTGCCCGATGTACTCGACGATGAAGTCGCCCGGGTAGTGGTGCTCGAACCAGTCGCGGTTCTCGAACGGGTAGTGCACCTGGGCGAACGGCATCGAGCCGGACTCGAACCAGCAGTCCAGCACCTCCGGCACCCGGCGCATCGTCGACTTCCCCGTCGGGTCGTCCGGGTTGGGGCGGACCAGGTCGTCCACCGCCGGCCGGTGCAGGTCGCTCAGGCGTACGCCGAAGTCCCGCTCGATCTCCTCCAGCGAGCCGTAGACGTCGACCCGCGGGTGGTTCGGGTCGTCGGACTTCCACACCGGGATCGGCGAGCCCCAGAACCGGTTCCGGCTGATCGACCAGTCCCGGGCGTTGGCGAGCCACTTGCCGAACGAGCCGTCCTTGATGTGCCCCGGCGTCCAGTTGATCTGCTGGTTCAGCTCGACCATCCGGTCCTTGAACCGCGTCACCGCGACGAACCACGACGACACCGCCTTGTAGACCAGCGGGGTGTCGCAGCGCCAGCAGTGCGGGTACGAGTGGGTGTAGGTGTCCTGCTTGAGCACCACCCCCCGCTCCTTGAGCTCCCGGATCACCGGCTTGTTGACGTCGAAGACCTGCTCGCCCTCGTACGGCGGCACGAGCGCGGTGAACCGGGTGTGGTCGTCGACCGTGACGATGGTGGGGATGCCGGCCGCGTTGCAGACGTTCTGGTCGTCCTCGCCGAAGGCCGGGGCCAGGTGGACGATCCCGGTGCCGTCCTCGGTGGTGACGAACTCCGCGCCGAGCACCTGGTAGGCGTTCGGGCCGGCCTGCTCGACGAGGAAGTCGAACAGCGGGGTGTAGCGGCGCCCGGCCAGGTCGCGGCCGGAGACGGTGCCGACCTGCTCGTAGCCCTCCAGCTCCTTGGCGTACGCGGCCAGCCGCGCCGCCCCGACCACGTACCGCTGGCCGTCGCGCTCCAGCACGGCGTACTCGATGTCGGGGCCGACGGCGAGCGCCAGGTTGGACGGCAGGGTCCACGGCGTGGTGGTCCAGACGCCGAGGCGCACCGGCCCGCGCACCAGCTCCGGCGCGCTCTCGTCGGGGGTCAGCGCGAACCAGACCGACAGCGTCGGGTCGTGCCGGTCCCGGTAGACGTCGTCCATCCGGGTCTCGGTGTTCGACAGCGGCGTCTCGCAGCGCCAGCAGTACGCCAGCACCCGGAAGCCCTCGTAGACCAGGCCCTTGTCGTGCAGGGTCTTGAAGGCCCACATGACGCTTTCCATGTAGTCCAGGTCGAGGGTCTTGTAGTCGTTGGCGAAGTCGACCCAGCGGGCCTGCCGGGTGACGTAGCGCTCCCAGTCGTGGGTGAACTCCAGCACCGAGGAGCGGCACGCCTCGTTGAACCGGGCCACGCCGAGGTCGAGGATCTCCGCCTTGCTGGTGATGCCGAGCTGCTTCTCGGCGACCACCTCGGCGGGCAGGCCGTGGCAGTCCCAGCCGAAGCGCCGCTCCACCCGCCGGCCGCGCATCGTCTGGTAGCGGGGCACGACGTCCTTCACGTACCCGGTGAGGAGGTGGCCGTAGTGCGGCAGGCCGTTGGCAAACGGCGGGCCGTCGTAGAAGACGTACTCGTTGTCGGCGTCACCCGCGACGCCGCCTCCGGCTGCGTCTCCGGTCTCCGGTCGCCGGCCGGAGGCCGGCCGGGCCTCGACGGAGGCCTCGAAGGTCTTGTCGGCCGTCCAGTGCTCCAGGACCCGGCGCTCGACCGCGGGCAGGTCCGGGCTGGCCGGGACGCCGGCGGCGGTCGGTTCGTGCAACGGATAGACCATCGGGGGTCGCTCTCCTCGCGCAGCTCACTGTCGTGTGGGTCTGCGAGGACGAACCTTCTCGGGTACGCCTCGACGGCGCCCCCGGGCAGGCCCGCGGTACCACCCCGCTTGGCGGCCAGGATCGACCGCCCGCTCGTTGGCCGGCTGTGACGGGCCGGACCCGTCCGGTTCTACTGGGCCGGGGTGAGCCGGCTGTTCTTCCGGAGGCTCACCGGTGATGGCCGGGTCATCGCCTTACGACCGCCAAGGTTACCCGACCACGCACGAAGATCGCCGCCGAGTAAACCCGCCGGTGACCGGTTGCCCAGGGTGCCGGGGTGATCCGGATCAGGTGGGACGAGCCGACGCCGGCGCGCACCCGGATCGCGATCAGCCTCGGCGTCGGGCGGCGTGACCGGGCTCACGTCCGCCGGTGTCACGCCGCGCCTGCGCGCACCGTCGGATGGGTGTCAACACAGACCCGACCGAGGAGGGCCGTCATGCAACGGATCAACGTGGCCGAGGTGGCACCGCAGGCGTACCAGGCCGTGCTGGGGCTGGAGAAGTACGTCCGGGCGAACGTCGGGCACACCGTGCTGGCGCTGGTGAAGCTGCGGGCGTCGATGCTGAACGGCTGCGCGTTCTGCGTCGACATGCACAGCCGGGACGCGCTGGCGTCGGGCGAGTCGGACCGGCGGCTCTTCGCCGTCGCCACCTGGCGGGAGGCGCCCTTCTTCGACGAGCGGGAGCGGACCGCGCTGGCGCTCACCGACGCGGTGACCCGGCTCGGCGAGCACGGCGTGCCGGACGACGTCTGGGACGCGGCGGCGAAGGTGTGGTCCGAGAAGGAACTCGCCGACCTGCTGATGGCGATCGCCACCATCAACGTGTGGAACCGGATCGCCGTGACCTGCCGCACCGACCTCCCCACGGACGTGTGACGGTCCGCGACGCGACGCAGGCGGCCGGTGCGCGCGACGCGCACCGGCCCCGCGACGGCGGGTGCGTCAGACCAGCTCGGGGAACCAGAGCGCGATCTCGCGCTTCGCGCTGTCCGGCGAGTCGGAGGCGTGCACCAGGTTCTCGCGGTTGGACAGGGAGAGGTCGCCGCGGATCGTGCCGGCCGCCGCCCGACGCCCGTCGGTCGCGCCGACGAGCCCGCGCACCACGTCGATGACCTGGTCGCCGGAGAGCACCAGCGCCACCAGCGGGCCGCCGGTCATGAAGTCCTTCAGCGGCGGGTAGAACGGCTTGTCGACGTGCTCGGCGTAGTGCTCGTCGGCCAGCGCGGCGTCCATCGTCCGGGACACCATCGCGTCGATCCGCAGCCCCTTGCGCTCGAAGCGGGAGATCACCTCGCCGACCAGCCCGCGGCGGACCGCGTCGGGCTTGATCAGTACGAGGGTGCGCTCATCGGGGCTGCTGCTGGACACGCTGGGTTCCTCCTGTGCGCGGAAGACGGTCGGGCTGGGTACGGTCAGCCTAGCGACCCGGTCCCGGCACCGGCGCGGCGGCCGGTCCTTCCTCCGGCAGCCGATCCGGCCTAGCCTGGCCCTTGACCCTCGGGAGGTCCACTGTGGCGAATGGCGGGAATCGGCCCATCGCACCGGTACGCAAGCTGATCGCCGCGGTGCTGGGCACCGTGGCCACCTTCGTCGTCCTCTTCGGCCTCGGCATGACGAGCTGGGCGATCGTGGCGCTCGGCGTCGCCCTGCTGGTGCTGGCCATCGCGCTGGCCACGGTGCGCGGGGGCGGTCGCACCTGGGTGATCGGCGAAGGGCACGTGCACAGCGCCTCCGAGCCGCCCACCCAGTACGCCTTCGGCCGCTGCGAACTCCAGCTGGTGATCGACGCCCCGGGGCTGCCGCCCCGGTCCAAGAAGATCATCGAGCCGCGGGTGCCGGTGGCGAAGTGGCCGTCGCTGGGCCAGACGCTGCCGATCCGGGTGGCCCTGGACGACCAGCGCCACGTCCGGGTGCTCTGGGACGACGTGCCCACCCACGCGGAGACCGCCGCCGCCGTCGCGGCCGACCTGCCGCCCGAGTACGCGGGCACCGAGCCGCTGGACGACGTGCTGATCCAGCAGGAGGCCCCGCCGTGGGCGGACCGGGCGCCGGACGACGACTTCCGGGACGACTACCGCGACGACTACCGCGACGACTTCCGGGCGCCGGTGGGCGATCCGCTGGGCGACCCCGTCGGGGATCCGCTGGGCGATCCGCTCGGTGGGGACCGGGTCGGGCGGCCCGAGGAGCGCGAGCCCGTCGTGATGCACCAGCGTCCGGGTGGGCCGGTCGTGCTGGAGGGCACGCTCGTCGAGCAGCCCACCACCGGCACCCTGCCGCGCCGGGCCACCCCGACGCCCCGCCCGCCCGCCGAGGAGCGGTTCGACGCGCCCGGCGAGCGCCTCGACCCGTCCGCGCCGGCGGATCCGCTCGACCTGCCCCTGGACGATCCCGCCCCGCCGCGCGACCGGGTCCGCGACGACCGGGTCCGCGACGACCGGATCAGCCCGGAGGAACTGGACGAGGCGATCTTCGGCCCGGGCCCGGCGACCGACGCCGACGACGAGGCCGGGGAGACCGCGGCGGCCGGCGACGAGGCCGGGGCACCGATCGCCGGCGTGGGGCTGACCCTGCTGGTCACCGACCTGCCCCGCTCGCTGGACTTCTACCGCGACCTGGGCTTCGCCGAGGTCGACCGGGGCTCCGGCAACGCGGTCCTCTCCTCCGGGACGACCCGCCTGGTGCTGCGCGAGGTGACCGAGGCGGCGCCGATCAGCCGCCGGCTGGTGCACGTCAACCTCGAGGTCGACGACATCGGCTCCGCCTACGAGCGGCTGCGCGGCACGGGCGTCCGGTTCACGTACGCCCCCCGGGTGGTCAACCGGGGCACGAAGCTGGAGGTGTGGGCGGCGGCGTTCCGCGACCCGGACGGCCACGGCATCGCCCTCACCCAGTGGCGGGAACGCGCCGAGGCCTGACCCGTCAGCCCAGGATGACCCGGCGCACGTGCAGGGCGTAGCCCCACACCAGGGCGAAGACGACGCCCAGCACCAGCAGCGACCAGTGCAGCAGGCCGGCCAGCATGAGCAGTCCCTGCAGGGCGGTGCCGGCGTGCCAGGCCCACGGCCGGCGCATCATGCCGGCGAGCAGCACCGCCGCCACGGCCAGCGCCACCACGGCCCCGATCGCGGCGCCGCCCAGGTCGCCGCCGACCATCCGGATCGGCTGGATGGCCAGCACCAGCACCAGCGCCTCCAGGCTGAGCGTGCCGGCGCCGAGACCCCGTACCGCCCGCTCCGGGTTGCGCAGCCCGGAGCGGCGCGGCGGGTGCCCTGCGGGGTTGCCGGCGGCCGTCCGGACCGCGCCGTCGTCAGGGGTGCCGTCCGGCGTGCCGGCGGGGAGGTCGCCGGGGAGCCCGTCGGGTGCCCCGGTCGGGCGGTCGTCGCCCGCGGGGGCGCTTTGCGGCCCGGTCATCGCTTCAGCAGCCGACGGGCGTCGGCCACGGTCACCACCGAACCCGTGACCAGCACCCCGACCCCACTCAGCTCCCCCGGTACGTCCTCCTCGGCCATCGCCACCGCCGTCTCGATCGCGTCCGGCATCTCCTCGGCCACCTCCACCCGCTCCGGTCCGAAGACCTCGGCCGCCAGCTCGGCCAGTTCCCGGGCCGGCAGCGCCCGCGGCGAGCTGTTAGTGGTCACCACGACCTGGTCGACCACCGGCTCCAGCAGCTCCAGCAGGCTGGCCGCGTCCTTGTCGGCGAGGACGCCGACCACCGCGACCAGCTTGCTGAAGGCGAACTCCTCCTGGAGCGCCGTTACCGTGGCGGCCATCCCGTGCGGGTTGTGCGCCCCGTCGAGCAGGATCGTGGGCGCGCTGCGTACGCGCTCCAGCCGGCCGGGCGAGCTGGCGGTGGCGAAGCCCTCCCGGACCGCCTCGACGTCGAGCTGCCGCTTGGCCCCGGCGCCGAGGAACGCCTCGACCGCCGCCAGCGCCACCGCCGCGTTCTGCGCCTGGTGGGCGCCGTGCAGCGGGATGAAGACCTCCTCGTAGACGCCGCCGAGACCCTGGAGGGTGAGCACCTGCCCGCCGACGGCAACGGCCCGCCGGAGCACCCCGAACTCGGCGCCCTCCCGGGCGATGGTCGCGCCGACCTCGGCGCAGCGTTCCAGGATCGGCCCGGCGGCCTCCTCCTCCTGCGCCGCGGAGATCACCGTCGCGCCCTTGTGGATGATCCCCGCCTTGGCCAGTGCGATGTCCTGGATGGTGTCGCCGAGCCACTCGGTGTGGTCCAGCCCGACCGGGGTGAGCACGCACACCCCGGCCTGGATCACGTTGGTCGCGTCCTCGGCGCCGCCCAGACCCACCTCGACCACCGCCACGTCGACCGGGGCGTCGGCGAACGCGGCGAAGGCCAGCGCGGTCGTCAGGTCGAAGTACGTCAGCGGCTCCGCCGAGCGCTCGTCGACCAGTCGGGCCAGCGGCTCGATCTCCCGGTACGTGGCGGCGAACCGCCCCTCGTCCACCGGCTCGCCGTCCAGGCTGATCCGCTCCCGGACGCTCTCCAGGTGCGGGCTGGTGTAGCGGCCGGTGTGCAGCCCGAACGCCCGCAGCAGCGAGTCGATCATCCGGGCCGTGGAGGTCTTGCCGTTGGTGCCGGTCAGGTGGATCGACGGGTACGCCCGCTGCGGGCTGCCGAGCAGGTCCAGCAGCGACTCGATCTTGTCCAGCTCGAAGGCCATGCGGGTGAACCCGCGTTCGGCCAGCTCGGCCTCGACGGCGGCGAAATCGGTGCGGTCGGTCACGAGGGCAGCGCCTCCAGAGCAGCGTCGATGCGGACGAGGTCGGCCTCGGCGACGGCGAGCCGGTCGCGGATCTTGGCGACCACCGGCTCCGGCGCCTTGTCGACGAACGCCGGGTTGCCGAGCTTCGCCCGGGCCTGCGCGGCCTCCTTCTCGGCGGCGGCCCGGTCCTTGGTCAGCCGGGCCCGCTCGGCGGCCACGTCGATCGTCCCCCGGGTGTCCAGGGCCACGCTGACCTCGCCGGGCATGGCGAGCGTCGCGCTGGCCTGGAAGCCGTCGCCGGCCGCGTCGAGGCGCACCAGCGACCGGATCAGCGGCTCGTGCGCGGCGATGCCGGCGGCGGCCAGGCCGTCGAGCCGCGCCGCGACCCGCTGCGTCGGGCGCAGCCCCTGGTCCGAGCGGAACCGCCGGATCTCGGTCACCACCCGCTGGAGGGTGCCGACCTCGACCTCCGCGGCGTCGTCGACTCCGGTACGGTCGGCCACCGGCCAGGCGGCAGTCATCACCGTCTCGCCGCCGGTGAGCGCGGTCCACAGTTCCTCGGTGACGAACGGGATCACCGGGTGCAGCAGCCGCAGCAGCTGGTCCAGCACGTGCCCGAGCACCCGGCGGGTCGCCTCGGCGGCCGGGCCGCCCTCGGCGAGCACCGGCTTGGTCAGCTCCACGTACCAGTCGCAGACGTCGTCCCAGGCGAAGTGGTAGAGCAGGTCGCAGACCTTCGCGAACTCGTACGCCTCGAACTGCTCGTCCACGGCGGCGGTGACGTGCGCCAGCCGGGACAGGATCCACCGGTCGACGGTCGACAGCGTGTCGGCCCCCGGCAGTGGCCCCTCGGTGTGCGCGCCGTTGAGCAGCGCGAAGCGGGTGGCGTTCCACAGCTTGTTGCAGAAGTTGCGGGAGCCCTGGCACCAGTCCTCGCTGACCGGCACGTCCCCGCCCGGGTTGGCGCCCCGGGCCAGGGTGAACCGGGTGGCGTCGGCGCCGTACCGGTCGATCCAGTCCAGCGGGTCGACCACGTTGCCGAACGACTTGGACATCTTCTTGCCGTGCTGGTCGCGGACCATGCCGTGCAGGGCCACCGTGTGGAACGGCGGCCGGCCGTCCATCGCGTACAGGCCGAACATCATCATCCGGGCGACCCAGAAGAAGAGGATGTCGTAGCCGGTGACCAGCACACTGGTCGGGTAGAACTTCGCCAGGTCGGGAGTCTGCTCCGGCCAGCCGAGCGTGGAGAACGGCCACAGGCCGCTGGAGAACCAGGTGTCCAGGACGTCCTCGTCCTGGTGCCAGCACTCGCCGCCCGGCGGCTCCTCGTCCGGGCCGACGCAGACGATCTCGCCGTCCGGGCCGTACCAGACGGGAATGCGGTGACCCCACCAGAGCTGGCGGGAGATGCACCAGTCGTGCATGTTGTCGACCCAGGCGAAGTACCGCTTGGCCAGCTCCGCCGGCTCGATCTTCACCCGGCCGTCGCGCACCGCGTCGCCGGCGGCCTCGGCCAGCGGGGCGGTGTTGACGAACCACTGGAGCGACAGCCGCGGCTCGACGGTCGTCCGGCACCGGGAGCAGTGCCCCACCGCGTGCACGTACGGCCGCTTCTCGGCGACGATCCGGCCCTGCTCGCGCAGCGCGGCGACGATCGCGGGGCGGGCCTCGTACCGGTCCAGGCCCTGGAACGGGCCGTGCGCGGTGATGACGCCCCGCTCGTCCATGATCGTCAGCGACGGCAGGTCGTGCCGCTGGCCGATCTCGAAGTCGTTCGGGTCGTGCGCGGGCGTCACCTTGACCATGCCGGTGCCGAAGCTCGGGTCGACGTGCTCGTCGGCCACGATCGGGATCCGCCGGTCGGTCAACGGCACGGCCACCTCGGTGCCGATCAGGTGCCGGTAGCGCTCGTCGTCCGGGTGGACGGCGACCGCGGTGTCACCGAGCATCGTCTCGGCCCGGGTGGTGGCGACCACGACGTCGTCGCTGTACCGGATCGAGATCAGCTCGCCGTCGTCGTCGGTGTGCTCCACCTCGATGTCCGACAGCGCGGTCAGGCAGCGCGGACACCAGTTGATGATCCGGTTGGCCCGGTAGATCAGCCCATCGTCGTAGAGCTTCTTGAACATGGTCTGGACGGCCCGGGACAGGCCCTCGTCCATGGTGAAGCGCTCACGGTCCCAGTCGACGGAGTCGCCGAGGCGGCGCATCTGGCCGAGGATCGCGCCGCCGGACTCGGCCTTCCACTGCCACACCCGCTCGACGAACTTCTCCCGGCCCAGGTCGTGCCGGGACAGGCCCTGGCCGGCGAGCTGCCGCTCGACCACGTTCTGGGTGGCGATCCCGGCGTGGTCCATGCCCGGCAGCCACAGCGCCTCGTGGCCCTGCATCCTCTTGCGCCGCACCAGCGCGTCCTGGACGGTGTGGTCCAGCGCGTGGCCCATGTGCAGGGAGCCGGTGACGTTGGGCGGCGGGATGACGATGGTGAAGGGGGGCTTGTCGCTGTCCGCCGACGCCCGGAAGTGGCCGGCGGCTACCCACTGCTCGTACCGTCGCTGCTCCACCTCGCCGGGCTGGTACTGGCCGGCAAGGGTCGGGGCGTCGGGGCGTCGGGCATCCAGTCTCTCGGTCACCCTGAAAGTCTACGGAGCGCTTCCCGGGACCCGACGTGCGCCACCTGCCGTTCGCGTACGGTGTCGGCTATGTCCGACGCACATCTCACCGATCGCCCCGTCGCCGACGGGCCCGAACCGATCGACCTGACCGACGAGCCCATCCAGCTCAGCAACCGGGACCCGGAGAGCGCCCCGGAGCGGCGGGGGACGTGGTCGGGGCGCCGGCGGGTGGCGTGGGCCGTGGCGGCGGTGGTCGGGCTCGCGGGGGCCGCGGTGCTCGGCACGGCCGGCTGGCGGGTCGCCCAGCAGAAGGACGCCGATCTGGCCACCCCGGACCGGGTGGCGGGCCTCGTACGCGACGACAGCGACCGGGCCCGCAGCACCTCCGACTACCTGCGCAGCGGGTTCGCCGCCGACATCGACCTGGACAGCAGCTTCGGCACCGTCTACCGGGATCCCGCCGACGACAAGCGCTCGGTGCTCGTCTTCGGCGGGACGACCCTGCTCTGGCAGCCGGAGCGGGACCTGGACAGCCTCTTCGGCCTGCTGACCGACGAGACCGGCAAGGTGACGGGGCTGCGCGAGGTGCCCGCCGGGCGCTTCGGCGGCGTGATGAAGTGCGGCACCACCAGCGGCGACGGCGGCGACTTCGCGGTCTGCGGGTGGGCCGACCACGGCAGCGTCGTGATGGCGATGTTCCCGGGTCGCTCCGTCGACGACTCCGGCGGGCTGTTCCGCGTCATGCGCGAGGAGATCCAGACCCGAGGCTGACGCTCTGGCGGCCCGGCCCGAGTCCAGATGGGTGCGGCCCCGAGCCCAAGTGAGGCGGGCGGTGTCCAAGTGAGGCGGGCGGTGTCCAGGTGGTGCGGGCGGTGTCCAGGTGGTGCGGGCGGAGTGCAGGTGGTGCGGGCGGAGCGTCCCCGGCTCCTGGCGGGGAACCCGCGGCCTGCCCTGAAACGATTCCGCCGCTCGATCGGCCCTGCTCCGGTCCCGGGGGATCCGGCTTGCGGCCTCCGGCCCCCCGCAGGGTTCGGCTCTCGGCCACGCCAAAATGGGCCGTAACGCAGTTCAGGGCCACCCCGAAAAGGGGTGGCCCTGAACTGAAAGATTGTCCGGCGGTGTCCTACTCTCCCACACCCTCCCGAGTGCAGTACCATCGGCGCTGGAGGG
>NZ_JBNCOB010000027.1:0-99925 GCF_049847285.1 Micromonospora sp. DT62 | reverse complement strand
GACCAGAGGAAAGATCAGATCGGCCGTGCCGGCCGGATGTCCGACCCGTGCGGGGCCGGAAGGGGGCCGGGCTGTCTCGCGGGGCGGGGGACGCCCTCACGTCGGCCGGACCATGTGTAACCACCGCCGGCCCGCCATCATTCCGGGGGCCCCGGGCCTGCCATCCGATCGGGGCGGCGTGACCTCGGCGGGCGTGGCCTGTGCTCGGTCGTACGCAGGGTGTAACGACCCCGCCCCGGCCACGATTCCGCCCCCACGATGCCCCCGGTCACACCCCCAACTCGGACATCCCATCATCCGGCGACCCGACGACCACAGACCGGGCCGCAGCGAGCGCGCCCGATTGGGCACGCACCATGCAACGAAAGCCCCCATCCGGACGCCGGGGCCTGAACCGGACGCCGCGCGCGGACGCCTCATCGGCGGCTGCGGGAGGCCTTGGCAGATGCGGGCCCCTGGCAGGGCCCGTTCCTTCCAAGATCCGCGGCCGGTCCACGGCGGGCCACGGGGTGGCGGCGATGAGGGGCCGGCCGGAGGCGCAGCGGACGGATTCGCGAGCAGGGACGTCGGCGACCGGTCACCGGTGGAACACCATGGGTGTTTCCCGGCCCCGGTGACACCCATGGTGTTCCACCGATGACCCCGGACGGCGGCGCGAGCTTGGGCTGAGAGGTGGTCTCGTGAACGGGGCAGCTCGACAGGGCCCCGGCTGATCCACGACGACGAGCACGCTGCGCCGGCTGTGGGTGGGACCGCGGTTCAGACCCGGGCGGCGGCGGGCATGGAAGCGACAGCGGTCCGGATTTGGACGGCGTTGGCACGGACGCGACAGCTGTCCGAATGCGGGGCGTCGTCGGCATGTGGACGCGACAGCGGACAGCATGCGGGGGGCGGCGTCGGCGGGGACGCGACCGGCCGGCCCCCGAGACGGGGACCGGCCGGTGGTCACGCGGGTGTCACCAGAGCTGGGAGACGATGTCCGCCGCCTGCTCCTCCCACTGCGCGTACGCGAAGGGGTAGGCCGAGACCTGCACCGTCTGCGCGGCGGAGGTCAGCGGCAGGTCCTGCCAGCCGCCCACGTTCTTGAGCGCGCTGAAGAACGCCTGCGAGGCGTACTCGGGGTCGGTGATCTGGTCGGGCGAACCCCAACCCGACGACGGACGCTGCTGGAACAGGCCCTGCGAGTCGTGGTCGTTGTACGCGCCCAGGTGGCCGAGGTTGTAGAGCTTCGACTCCTGGAGCGAGGTGGCGATCCCGATGACGGCGCCCCGCTCCCCCACGCCGGTCTCCTTGGCCTCCTCGATGATGGCCTTGGCGTTGGCGAGCTGCGCGTCGTCGAGCGGGATGCGCGACTGGGCGCCCTGCACGCCGTGCGGGACCAGCTCCTCGCGGCTGGGCTTGTCGGCGGACGGCTTGGTGGTGGTACCGCCCGTGGTCAGGGCCGACTCGTCGGCCGCGCCCGGCCTGCCCTTGCCGGTGGCCTGCTCGATCGCCGCCACGGCGCCCTCGTGGGGCGCGGTGGTGACCGGCGCGGCCACGGCCGTCGGCCCGAGGGCCAGGCCGCCGAGGGCGACGACTCCCACCGCGCTCAGCGCGATCCTGCGGTTCGAGTCCGTCGAGTCCTTCGCGATGGCCGGGAGCCATCGAGTGAAGTCGTACTTCACGATGGTTGCCCTTTCGGTCAGGCGAAGCGCTCCCTGGATGAGCACTCCTTCGGGGGAAACTTCCGCGCCGGACGGGGTTTCGGTTCCGGCGGTACGGGGGACACAACCAGCCCGCCCTGTCGGTCATTCCGGATATGAGCGGGTGCCGGTCGGCTGCGACCCGGGTCACTGGACACTCGTGACGGGCAGGCACGCGCGGTCACTATGGGGTCCGGTCGTCCTAGGTGGCGCGGGTGGGGGCGCCGAAGCGTACGAGGACGTGCCAGAGCTGCTTGAGGTGTTGGAGGGTGACCTCCGTCGGCCCACGGTCGGCCCAGCGGGACGGCTCCGTGATCACCGAGACCGCCGCGCGGCCGATCAGGGCGGCGTCGACCAGTTCGCCCGGCCGGGCGAACTCGGCGTGCACCCGGGCGGCCAGCGGCGGGATGGCCGGCCCCCGGAACTCCGCGTCGATCCGGTCGACGGGCAGCGCGAACCCGGCGTGCCAGCGCAGGGCGAAGCCGTGCCGCCGGGCGAGCGCGGCGAGCGTCGCCCCGGTCTCGGTGCCCCGGAAGGACGGGTCGACGACCATCGCCGCCACGTCCCGGGCGAGGCTCAGCTCGCCGTGGACCTGCGCCTCGATGTAGTCGTCGAGCGCGCGGCCCGCCGCGCCGGGGGCCCAGGCGGCGTCCTCGCGCCGGCGCAGCAGCGCCCGGGTCAGGGTCACCACGTCGCCCGGCACGCCGAGGCTGACCCCGGTGCCGTCGGTCGCGGCCAGCAGGGCCGCCAGCACCGGTTCGAAGACGTCCACGGTGCCCAGGTCGCGGGGCCCGAAGTGGCTGTCGCCGAAGCAGAACGTGGCCCGCGCCAGCACCTGCGGACGCAGCCGCAGGTGGCAGGAGCCGAACCGGGGGCACGCGCCGTCCGGGTGGTCGAGCAGGTTCAGGCCGCCGTACTTCGGCCGGTCGGCGGGGCGTACGCCGGCCGTCTGGTAGGCGCCGCCGAAGAGCGTCTCCTCCCAGCGGTCCCGGTCGCCGCCGGGGAAGGCCGTCAGGCCGCCGTTGGAGATGCCGGTCTCGAACTGGCTGCGGTAGACGCCCTCGGCGGTGAGGGCGTCGGCGACCGTACGCCCGTCGGCGAGCAGCCGGTCCGGGTGGAAGTTCAGGGTGAGCCGCCCGTTCGCGCCGACCGCAGCGATCAGGTGCTCCGGCCCGTGCGCGACGCCCGAGCCTGCGAGCGCCCGGGCGATGGCGGCCAGGGCGGCGGGACGCTCGCGCAGCGCCGCCTCGCGTACGTGCGCCAGGGCGGCGCGTTGGGCGGGGGTGAGTGCCGGCGCCGCGTGCGTCGCGGCCGGTTCGGTGGTGGGTCGCACGGCGACGAATCTCCCCCACGGACGGGTCGGCGCGCACCCCGTTTTCGGGTGTCGGCGGGCGACGCGACGCGGCTGCCGCCCGCCCTCGAAGGCCACCCGGAGGGTCGCCACCGGACGAGCGATCGTGACCCGGGCCACGGCCGTGGGTGGGTGGTGCCCGGCCCGTGCCGGGCCTGATGGGCGGCGGCGTTCACCCGGTGGGCCGGCACCGGGACCGGCGATTACAGTGGGGCCCGAAGCGGAAGGCGACGGATGACTGGTGGTGCGGTGGTCGAGCAGGTGCCCCACCGGTTGGTCGCCCGGTGCCGCCACCACCGGCGGCGGCGCGGGACCGGGTTCGCCGCCGCCCCGGGACAGCCGGCGTGACCGGGGCGCGGCACGCGCAGGCGGCGGGTGCCTTCGTGCACGAGGGGCTCTTCTACCACGATCGGGAGGGTCTGCTCGCGGGCACGGTGCCGTTCATCACCGACGGTCTCGCCGCCGGTGAGCCGGTGCTGGTCGCGATGCCCGGCGCGAACCTGCGGCTGGTCCGCGCCGCCGTCGGCCCCACGGACGCGGTGCGCTGGGCGGACATGTCGGAAGCCGGCCGGAACCCGGGACGGATCATCCCCTGGGTGTTGCAGGCGTTCATCGACCAGCACGCCGGCCGCCGCGCGCGGATCATCGGCGAGCCGATCTGGGCCGGGCGCAGCGCCACGGAGTATCCGGCGTGCGCCCAGCACGAGGCGCTGATCAACATGGCGTTCGCCGGCCGCGAGGCGACCATCCTCTGCCCGTACGACACCGCCGGGCTCGACGCCGACGTGCTGGCCGACGCGTACGCCACGCACCCGATCCTCGTCGACGACACCGGGCGACGGCCGAGTGCCCGGTACGCCCCGGCGGACGTGGTCGCCCGCTACAACGAGCCCCTGGCGAGCCCGACGGCGCCCGTTTCGGCGCTGGTCTACGAGGTCGACACGCTGTCCGCCGTGCGCCGGTTCGTGGCCGGGCACGGCGCGGCCGTGGGGCTGGACGAGGACCGGCTGGCCGATCTGCAGATCGCGGTGACCGAGCTGGCGACGAACAGCGTCGCGCACGCCGGCGGCACCGGCGTGCTGCGCGTGTGGCGTACCGCCGAGCACCTGGTCTGCGAGATCCGCGACGACGGCTGGCTGGCCGACCCGCTGGCCGGGCGACTGACCCCGGCCGCGAACGGCATCGGCGGCCGAGGGCTGGTGATCGTGCAGGCGCTGTGCGACCTGGTCCGCGTGCACACCACCGCCGCCGGGACGACCGTCCGGATGTACGTGCGGCACCCGGCGTGACCCTGCGCTCGACGGCGTCACCCCGGAGGGTGACCGGGAGTGCGTCGGCGGGACCGCACGCGGCGGCGCCGGCCGCGCAGCGGCCCCGGACAGTCGCTGAGCGGCTGCCGGGGCCGCTGCTGGCGGGGCGCGGGGGTCAGTGCCCGCGGGCCAGCCACTCGTCGAGGTGGGGAGCCTCCGCGCCGACGGTGGTGCTCTCCCCGTGCCCGGTGTGCACGACCGTCTCGGGCGGGAGCGTGAGCAGCCGGTCCCGGATCGAGGCGACGATCGTGCCGAAGTCGCTGTACGAGCGTCCCGTCGCCCCCGGCCCGCCGGCGAAGAGCGTGTCGCCGGTGAACACGACGCCGAGCTGCGGCGCGTGGAAGCTGCACGCGCCGGGGCTGTGGCCGGGCGTGTGCAGCACGGTCAGCGCGGTGCCGGCCACCTCGACGGTCTGCCCGTCGCGCAGCTCCCCGCCCGGCGCCTCGTCGGGGTGCACCATGTCCCACAGCACCCGGTCGGCGGGGTGCAGCAGCACCGGGGCGCCGGTGGCCCGGGCCAGCGCCGGGGCGACCCGGACGTGGTCGTCGTGCGCGTGGGTGGCGAGGATCGCCCGGACCCGCCGGTCGCCGACGGCGGCCAGGATCGCGTCGACGTCGTGCGGGGCGTCGACGACGACGCACTCGGCGTCGTCACCGACCACCCACACGTTGTTGTCCACGTCGAAGGTCTGACCGTCCAGGGAGAACGTGCCGGAGGTGACGGCGTGGTCGACGCGGGCCGCCATCAGAGGACCACCACCGAGCGCAGCACGTCGCCCCGGTGCATCCGGGCGAACGCCTCCTCGACCTGGTCCAGGGCGATCTCCTCGGTGACGAAGGCGTCCAGGTCGAGCCGGCCCTGCAGGTAGAGCTCGGTGAGCATGGGGAAGTCGCGGCTGGGCAGGCAGTCGCCGTACCAGCTCGACTTGAGCGCGCCGCCACGGCCGAAGACGTCGAGCAGCGGCACGTCGACGGTCATCTCCGGGGTCGGCACGCCGACCAGTACGACGGTGCCGGCCAGGTCGCGGGCGTAGAAGGCCTGCTTCCAGGTCTCGGGGCGGCCGACCGCGTCGATCACCACGTCGGCGCCGAAGCCGCCGGTGGCGGCGCGGATCGCCTCGACCGGGTCGTCGTCGCGGGCGTTGACGGTGTGCGTGGCCCCGAACTTGCGGGCCCAGTCGAGCTTGCGGGGGTCGGTGTCCACCGCGACGATCGTCGTCGCACCGGCCAGCACGGCGCCGGCCACCGCCGCGTCGCCGACGCCGCCGCAGCCGATCACGGCCACCGAGTCGCCCCGGGTGACCCCGCCGGTGTTCATGGCGGCTCCGAGACCGGCCATCACGCCGCAGCCGAGCAGTCCGACGGCAGCGGGCCGGGCCGCCGGGTCGACCTTGGTGCACTGACCGGCGTGGACCAGGGTCTTCTCCGCGAAGGCGCCGATGCCCAGCGCGGGCGTGAGCTCGGTGCCGTCGGTGAGGGTCATCTTCTGCGCCGCGTTGTGGGTGGCGAAGCAGTACCACGGGCGGCCCCGGCGGCAGGCCCGGCACTCCCCGCAGACGGCGCGCCAGTTGAGCACCACGAAGTCGCCCGGCGCGACGCCGTCGACGCCCGGCCCGACCTGCTCGACGACGCCGGCGGCCTCGTGGCCGAGCAGGAACGGGTAGTCGTCGTTGATGCCGCCCTCCCGGTAGTGCAGGTCGGTGTGGCAGACCCCGCAGGACTGGATCCGTACGATCGCCTCGCCCGGCCCCGGGTCGGGCAGCACGATGGTGGTCACCTCGACCGGCGCGCCCTTGCTGCGGGAGATGACTCCCCTGACCTCCTGGCTCACGCTTCCTCCTGCTCCACGCCGACGCGTCGCGCCGCCGTCCGTCGGTGCGCTGACGCGGCACCTCGATCACGTCCCTCGGGCCGAACCTACTCCCGATCGTCGCGGACGACCGGGGCCGTCGGGCGGTTATCGCGGGCGGCGAGGGGTAGGCGGGGGCACGGTTCGACGCTCGGACGGGAGTGCGCCATGAGGATCAGCCATCTGCCGCTGCGGGTCAGCATCGGCGCGTTCGTCCTCAACTCGGGGATGGGCAAGCGGTCGCTGGAGGGCGAGGCCGCGCAGGGCATGCACGGGATGGCCGTCGGCGCCGTCCCGCAGCTCGGCAAGCTCGATCCGGACCGGTTCGCCCGGCTGCTCTCCCGGGCCGAGATCGCCCTGGGCGCCGCGCTGCTCGCGCCGTTCGTCCCGTCGGCGCTGGCCGGTCTGGGGCTGGCCGCGTTCGGCGCGGGCCTCGTGCAGCTCTACCTGAGGACGCCGGGAATGCGCGAGGCGGGCAGCCTGCGGCCCACCCAGCAGGGCATCGGCCTGGCCAAGGACGTCTGGCTGCTCGGGGCCGGCCTGACCCTGGTGCTGGACGACCTCACCCACGGCCGCCGGCGGCGCTGAGGTCCCGCGCCGTCGGCCTTCTCCACCTCACGGGCCGCGACGCGCCGGAGACCACGCCCGCGCCGCAGCGCACGCCCGCCCCGGCAGTGCGGTGGGCGTCACGCGGCCGGTGTGGCGGGTCAGGTCGCCGTCACGGCGGGTGTCCGCGCGGCGAGCTCGCGGCGGGCCGCGTTGCGGTAGCGCAGCACCTGGACCGCGCCGAGCGCCCAGAGGACGTACTGCACGGCGAAGGCCCACCGGAAGGCGGCCAGGTCCGGGGTGGCCCGACCGGCCGGGGTGGCCAGGTCGAGCACCACGCCGACGGCCAGCACCAGCACGATCGAGGCGACGAAGCCGCCGACGTTGACGACCCCGGTGGCGCTGCCGATCCGGTTGACCGGGTTGAAGCTGCGCGCGTAGTCGAAGCCGATGAGGGAGGCCGGGCCGTTGACCGCGAGCACCAGCACCAGCGTGACCAGCAGCCAGCCCGGCGCGCGTCCCGGCCAGACCAGCACGACGGCCCAGACCACGGCGGTGGCGCCGGTGATCGCGAAGACCAGCACCGAGCGGTGGAACGGGTGCCGGGCGCAGAGGTGCGCGACCACCGGCCCGGTCAGCAGCATGGCGGCGGTCATCAGGGTGAGCAGCGACGCCGCCGTGGTCGGGCTGAGTCCCTGCCCCTGCACCAGGAACGGGTACCCCCAGAGCAGGGCGAACACGGCGCCGGAGAACTGGGTGACGAAGTGCGTCCAGAGCCCCAGCCGGGTGCCCGGCTGGGCCCACGCGGCGGCGAGTTCCCGGCGGACGTCGGTGAGGGTGGGCGCCGCGCCGGCCGGGACCGGCCCGCCCGGGGTGTCCCGGACGGCGACGACGACCATCAGCAGCACGGTCGCCCCGACCGCCCCGGCGGTGAGGAAGGCGGGGGTCCAGCCCGCCGAGTGCAGCAGAGCCACCAGCGGTACGGCGCCGAGGATCGCCCCGAGCTGGCCGAGCGTGCCGGTGAGCTGGGTCATCATCGCGTAGCGCCGCCCCGGGAACCACAGCGCCACGATGCGCAGCACGCTGATGAACGTCATGGCGTCGCCCAGCCCGATCAGCACGCGGGCGGCGATCGCCAGGGGCACGTCGGTGGCCACGGCGAAGCAGAGCTGGCCGGCGACCATCAGCGCGCCGCCGGCGATGAGCAGCCGGCGGGACCCGAAGCGGTCGAGCAGCACGCCGACCGGCACCTGCATCGCCGCGTACACGGCGAGCTGGGCGACGGAGAAGGTGGCCAGCGCCGAGGCGTTGACCTCGAAGCGGTGTGCCGCGTCGACGCCGGTGACGCCGAGCGAGCTGCGGTGGAACACGGCGGCCACGTACGCGGACACGGCCACGCCCCAGACGAGACCGCCCGCCGAGCGGAGCGGGGCGAGCGGCGCGGTCAGCACCCTCACCGCAGGGTGCGCAGCACGGCCGCCGCGTTGTCGATGTGCGCGGCGACGGCGGCGAGCCAGCGCCCGGGGTCGTCGGAGTCGAGGGCAGCGAGCTGGTCGGCGTGCTCGGTCAGCGCCGTCTCGGCCCAGCCGGGCGAGAGCCGGAAGCTGGCCTCCCCCATCCGCAGCTGCCGGTCGCGCAGCCGCTGGTACAGCTCGGCGAGGATCTCGTTGCCGGCGGCGTCCACGACGGTGGCGTGGAACGCCCGGTCGGCCTGCATCAGCGCGGCCAGGTCGCCGGCGGCGTGCGCGTCGCGCATCTCGGCCAGCCGGGCCGCGAGGTCGCCCCGCAGCGCCGCGCGCCGGGGCCAGACCCGCTCGGCGGCGTGCAGCTCGACCAGCCGCCGCGCCTCGATCACGTCGGTGATCTCGCGGGCGGAGACCGGGCGGATCAGGGCGCCCCGCTTGGGATAGAGCCGGACCAGTCCCTCCGCCTCCAGGCGGAGCAGCGCCTCCCGGACCGGGGTGCGGGAGACCCCGGTGGCCTCGGCGATCTCCCCCTCGCTGACCAGCGACCCGCCCGGGTGGATCTGCTCCAGGATCTCGCGCTTGAGGTGCCGGTAGGCGCGTTCGGCGGCCGAGGGCGCGACCGTCCGGCCCGACGGGGAGGGATGCGTCATGTATCTATGGTGGGCCCCGCCTCCGCCCCGCGCCCCGCGCCCCCGCCGGGGGTGGCGCGGGCCACCATCAGCGCGGGTGGAGCGTCAGCAGCCCGTCACCGTCGACGGCGAACCTGCGCGCGAACGGTGGGCCGAAGCCGCCGAGCAGCCCCGCCAGCCAGCCGGCCTCGTCGGGCGCGGCCCGCTCCAGCCGCATCCGGCGCATCCGTACCGGGGCGGCCCGCAGGCGCCGCAGCGCCCCGGTGGCCGCGTCGAGGGTCGGCAGCCAGAGCAGCCGCAGCTCCGGGCGGTACGCCTCCCGCCCGCCGATGCCCTCGTAGTCGTCGACCAGGTCGCCGCAGCCGTAGAGGATGAGCCGGTCGCGGTACACCTCGACGGGGCGGGCATGGTGCGACGAGTGGCCGTGCACCACGTCCACGCCGGCGTCGACCAGCCGGTGGGCGAAGTCGACGTGCGCGGGCGGCACCTCGTACCCCCAGTTGGTGCCCCAGTGCACGGAGACCAGCACCCGGTCCCCCGGCTCGGCCACGGCGGCGATCCGTCCGGCCAGCGCGTCCGCCGAGGCGACCGAGACCTCCGGCAGGTACGCCACCCCGGGCGACCCGGCGGTGGCTGCCCAGGGCGGGGGCACCCCGCTGGACGGTACGGCCACCGACCAGACGAGCAGCCGGCCGCCCTGACCGAGCGGCACCCGGGCGGGTCGCCAGGCCGACGCCGCGTCCCGGCCGGCGCCGGCGGTGGCGATGCCGGCGTCGGCCAGCGCGTCGAGGGTGTCGGTGAGCCCGACCGGGCCGAAGTCGAGGCTGTGGTTGTTGGCCAGGGCGCAGACGTCGAGCCGGGCCGCGGCGAGGCAGGACAGGTTCCCCGGGTGCATCCGGTAGTGGATCGCCTTGGCCGGTGCGTGCTCGCCACGGCCGGTCACCGCGGTCTCCAGGTTGACCACGCGGGCGTCGGGCCGCAGCTCGTCGAGCAGGTCCAGCGCCTCGCCCCACGGCCAGGCCGGCGGCGCCGGGCGCGGGACCGGCCCGTTGGCGACCCGGGCGAGGTCGACGTAGTCGCGGGCGTCGCGTACCGCCGGTTCGCGCAGCTCGGGCGGGCCCGGCGCGGGCAGGATCGCGTCCACGCCCCGGCCGGTCATCACGTCGCCGCCGAGGAAGAGGGTCAGCTCGGGCACCCGGCCCGCTTTCCCCGTCGCGCCGCCGGCTCACCTGCCGGCGGCGTCTGCGCCGGCCTCGGCCCAGAAGTCGACGAGCAGGCGGTGGAACTCCTCGGCGCACTCGATCTGCGGCATGTGCCCGCAGTCGGCGAACAGGTGGGTGCGGGCGCGCGGCAGCCGGGACCGGGCGGCGTCGAGGTGCGCCGCCGGCAGGATCAGGTCCCGGTCGCCCCAGACGACCAGGGTGGGCACGTCGAGCCGTTCCACCTCGGCCAGCAGGTCCTCGCGCCACTGCGGGCTGACGCCCCGGAAGGTGCCGAGGCTGCGCGCGGTCTCCAGCATCACCCGGGCGGCGTACGGCTGGCGGGCGACCGCCAGGGCGTGAGCGACGCGCTCGGCGGTGGCGAGGGCCGGGTCGTGGAAGAGCGACAGCTCGGCGCGGCGGGCGGCCCAGCGGGTGGGCCGCAGCAGCAGCCGGCCCAGCGGGCGCAGCGCCAGCAGCCGCAGCGCGATGGTCACCTCCCGGCCGAATCCGGCGCTGTTGACCAGCGTCAGGCTGGCCACCCGGGCCGGCTCGGACGCCGCGAGGCGCATGGCGACCGCGCCGCCGAGCGAGTTGCCGACCACGTGCGCCGGCTCCTCGACGCCGACGGCGTCGAGGTAGTGGGCGGCGAACTCACCCAGCGCCGGCAGGGTGCAGGGGCGGGCCATCGGCAGGGAACCGCCGTAGCCGGGCAGGTCGACGCTGTGCACCCGGAACCGCCCGGCGAGCAGTTCGTGCAGCTCGGTGAAGTCGCGCAGGGTGCGGCCGATGCCGTGCAGCAGCAGCACCGGCGGTCCGTCGCCGTCGACGCGGTGGCACACCCGCCGGCCGTCCACGCTCACGTGCCGGCGTCCGACCGGGGCGCTCACGCGGGCTTCCCGGCCGGGTCGGCCGGCGGGGCCGCCTCGGGCTGCGGCTGCGCCGGGGCGGGCGACCCGGTGGTGAGCCGGCGGGTGGCGTCGCCCGCGACGCGGTCGAGCGCGAAGGCCAGGACCCGCTGGTACGACACGGGTGCCACCCGGGCCAGCAGGTCGGGCAGCTTCGCCGACCAGCCGATCAGCACCCGGCCCCGGCGGCGGTGCACGCCGCGCAGGATCACCTCGGCGGCCCGGGCGGGGTCGATGGTCAGCAGCTTCTCGAACTGCCGGCGGCCGGTCTCGAACTCCTCGGCGGGCACGCCGGCGCCCACCCGGGCGTTCTGCGCGATCCGGGTACGGATGCCGCCCGGATGCACGCAGGTCACCCCGATCCCCTCGCCGGCCAGCTCCTGGCGCAGCGCCTCGGTGAAGCCGCGGACGGCGAACTTGCTGGCCGAGTAGGCGGTCTGCCCGGCCGGGGCGATGATCCCGAAGAGGCTGGAGACGTTGACCAGGTGCGCGCCCGGCTCGACCCGCAGGGTGGGCAGCAGCGCGTGGGTCAGCTGCGCCACGGCCCGGAAGTTGACGTCGACGACCCAGCTGAACTCGTCCAGGCTGACCTGGTCGAACCGGCCGCCCAGCGCCACCCCCGCGTTGTTGACCAGCAGCCGCAGCGCCGGGTGCCGCCGGCGGATCTCCTCGGCCACCCGGGCGGTCGCGGCGGCGTCGGCCAGGTCGACCACGTAGGCGGTGAGCTGCCGGTCGGGGTGCGCGGCGCGGACCGCCGCGACGACGGCGTCGAGGCGCCCGGCGTCGCGGTCGACCAGCACCAGGTCGCTGCCCCGGCGGGCCAGCCCGTGCACGAGGGCCTCGCCGATCCCGCTGGCGGCGCCGGTCACCACGGCCGTGCCGCCGGTGAAGACGAACCTACGCACGGACGGTCCTCCGTTCCGGTGTGCCGGCGCGGGAGAACCGCACGCCGGGGTCGGTGAGCCGGCCGTGCCGCATCAGCAGGACGTCCCGGGGATAGTTCTGGTGCAGCCGCCACGGCGCCCGGGCGCCCTGCTTGGGCAGGGCGTCGACGCTGCGCAGCACGTAGCCGGCCGTCAGGTCGATGATCGGCTCCAGCGCGCCGTCCGGCGGCGGCAGCGGGGTGACGACCTGCTGGCCGGTGCGGTCCAGGTGCCGCAGCAGCCGGCAGACGTAGGTGGCCACCAGGTCGGCCTTCAGCGTCCACGAGGCGTTGGTGTAGCCGAGGGTCATCGCGAAGTTCGGCACCCCGGAGAGCATCATCCCCTTGTAGGCGACGGTGTCGGGCAGCGCCACCTGCACGCCGTCCACGGTCAGCGTCATGCCACCGAGGGCGAGCAGGTTGAGCCCGGTGGCGGTGACGACGACGTCCGCGGCCAGCTCCTCGCCGGAGCCGAGCCGCACGCCCCGCTCGGTGAAGGTGTCGACGTTGTCGGTCACCACCGACGCCCTGCCCCGCGCCACCGCGGTGAACAGGTCGCCGTCGGGCACCACGCACAGCCGCTGGTCCCAGGGGTCGTAGCGGGGCGAGAAGTGCCGGTCGACGTCGTAGCCGGCCGGCAGCCGGCCCCGGGCGGCGCGCAGCAGCAACCGCCGGACCAACGCGGGCGCCCGCCGGCTGAGCTGGAAGTTGGCGGTGGAGAGCAGGACGTTCTTCCAGCGCACCACCGGATACGCGGCCTTCGCGGGCAGCCAGCGCCGCAGCGCGTCGGCCAGCACGTCGCGCGACGGCAGCGCCAGGACGTACGTGGGTGAGCGCTGGAGCATGGTGACGTGGGCGGCCCGCTCGGCCATCGCCGGCACCAGGGTCACGGCGGTGGCGCCGCTGCCGATCACCACCACCCGCTTGCCGGTGTGGTCGAGGTCGGCGGGCCAGTGCTGCGGGTGCACGATCCGCCCCGCGAACCGTTCGGTGCCGGGGAACCTCGGGGCGTACCCGGCGTCGTAGCGGTAGTAGCCGGCGCAGGTGAACAGGAAGGCACAGGTCAGCGCGACCGTCTCGCCGGTGTCGTCGCGCTGGGCGTGCACCGTCCAGCGGGCGCTTGCGCTGTCCCAGTCGGCCCGCAGCACCCGGTGCCGGAAGCGGATGTGGTCGGTGACGCCGTACTCGTCGGCGGTGCGGCGGACGTAGTCGCGGATCGAGTCGCCGTCGGCGATGGCCTTTGGGTCGGTCCACGGCTTGAAGGAGTAGCCGAGGGTGAACATGTCGGAGTCCGACCGGACGCCGGGATAACGGAACAGGTCCCAGGTGCCGCCGATCGCGTCGCGGGACTCCAGCACCGCGTACGTCTTCTCGGGGCAGTTGCGGCGCAGGTGGCAGGCGGCGCCCACGCCGGACAGGCCGGCGCCGACGATGAGCACGTCGACGTGTTCGGTGACCATCTCGTCTCCGTCCGCGGGTGTGACCGGACACTAGCCACGGGTGTCGAGGCTCGTCAACACCCTGTCGAGTTTGATCGACACAGTGTTGATCCGGTGTAGAGTCACCGGGCATGACACCCGCCCGTACGGCCACCGCGAACGCGACCGGGCGCGGACGGCGCGCGGCGCGCTCCGTCGGCGACGAGCGGGAGCTGGCCATCCTGGCGACCGCCGAGCGGCTGCTGGGGCAGCGGGCCTTCGCCGACATCTCCATCGACGACCTGGCGCGCGGGGCGGGCATCTCCCGGCCCACCTTCTACTTCTACTTCCCGGCCAAGGACGCGGTGCTACTGACGCTGCTGGACCGGGTCATCGAGGAGGCCGACGCCGCCGCCGGGAACGTGCTGGAGCGGCTGGCCGAGGACCCGCCGGCGCGCTGGCGGGAGCTGATCGACCGGTTCCACGAGACGTTCGGGGCGCACCGCGCGGTGGTGCTGGCCTGCGCCCAGGTGCGCGGCACCAACGCCGAGGTGCGCCGGCTCTGGGCGAGGGTGCTGGAGCGCTGGGTGCATGCGATCGAGACCGCGATCGTGGCCGAGCGGCGGCGCGGGGCGGCCCCTGACGGCGTGCCGGCCCGCGACCTCGCCATCGCGCTGAACTCGATGAACGAGCGCGTCTGGTACGCCACCTTCGCCGGCGACGGGCCGGCGGTGGCCGAGCGCGACGTGGTCGACGTGCTGCGCGACGTGTGGCTGGCCGCGATCTACCGCGACACCGCTCCCCCGCCGGCCTGACCGCGCCGGGCGGCAAGGTGTACCGGCACGACCTCGAGGTCGTGCCCCCACCCACGCGCCCGGCTACCGTTGGTCGTTCCCGACGGCGACCCACCCGGCCTTCCGTCCCCCTGGAGGAGACTTGCGCCCGACCAGCACCCCGTTCTCCGCCGAACTGCGGGCCGCCAGCGCCGAGGCCCACCAGGGCGCGGAGTCCCAGCGGTACGTCTCCGCCCTGGTGGCCGGCGAGCTGGACCGCGCCGGCTACGCCGCGCTGGTGGTGCAGCACCACGTGATCTACGAGGCGCTGGAGGGTGCCGCCGAGGCGATGCGCCACGACCCGCTCGCCGGCCCGTTCGTCGACGACGCGCTGACCCGGCTGCCCGCCCTCGCCGCGGACCTGGAGTTCCTGCTCGGGCCCGACTGGCGCCGACGGATCGACCCGACCCCGGCGACGGTCGCCTACGCCGGGCGCCTCGGCGCGGTCTGCGCCAGCTCACCGGAACGGTTCGTCGCCCACCACTACACCCGCTACCTCGGCGACCTCTCCGGCGGCCTGCACATCGGACGGTCCCTCGCCCGGCACTACGGGCTGACCGGGGACGCCGGGGCGGCGTTCTACCGGTTCGACCGGATCCCCAGTCCGAAGGCGTACAAGGACGCCTACCGGGCCAGGCTGGACGCCCTCCCGCTCGACGAGGTGGGTCGGGCCGCGCTGCGGGCCGAGGTGCTCGTCGCGTACCGGCACAACACCGAGGTCCTCGCCGCCCTGTCCCACCTCATGCCGGCCACGGACGCGGAGGTGGCCGCGTGACCGCCCCGTTCGGCGCCGACGTGGTCGCCGCCGTCTGCCGGCACATGGACGACGACCACGCCGGGGACTCGCTGCTCATCTGCCGCACGCTCGGCGGGCAGCCGGCAGCCACCCGGGCCCGGGCCACCGGCCTGGACGCCGAGGGGATGGAGTTCGCCGTGACCGTGGACGACATCGAGGTCCCGGTGCGGGTGCCGTTCGCCCACCGGCTGACCGAACGCGCCCAGATCCGGCAGGAGGTGGTGCGGATGTACCGGGAGGCGTGCCAGCGGTCCGGTCTCCCACCGCGCCCGGCCGGCTGACCGGCGGTCGCGCCGGCACGGCGCAAACGCCACGTCCGATCGCCGCCAGCGCCGGCCGGCCGGTTCCCGGATAGTCGGCTCCGGCGGCGCGACGCGCGGTCGCGCCCTCGGTGGAAGGTGGACGGATGCACGTCGTGCCCGGTCTGAAGGTGCTCTACTTCGGCACCCCGGTGGTGCTGGTCACCTCCCGCAACCCCGACGGCACGGCGAATCTCGCGCCGATGTCGTCGGCGTGGTGGCTGGGCCGGCAGGCGATGCTCGGGCTCGGCGACAGCGGCCGGACGACGTCGAACCTGCTGCGCGAGGGCGAGTGCGTGCTCAACCTGCCCTCCTCGGCGATGGTCGACGCGGTCGACCGGATCGCGCTGACCACCGGCCGCCCGGACGTGCCGGAGCAGAAGGCACGCCAGGGCTACCGCTACGAGCCGGACAAGTTCACCCTGGCCGGGCTGACCGCCCAGCCGTCGGCGCTGGTCGGGGCGCCCCGGGTCGCGGAGTGCCCGATCCAACTGGAGTGCCGGGTGGTCGCGGCCCACCCGTTGGCGGGAGACGACGTGCGGGCCACCGCCTTCCAGGTCGAGGTGCTGCGCGCGTACGTCGAGCAGGACCTGGTCATCCCCGGGACGAGCCACGTGGACCCGCTGCGCTGGGATCCGTTGATCATGAAGTTCTGCGAGTTCTTCGGCGGCGGGCACCACGTGCACCCGTCCCGGCTCGCGGAGGGCTGGCAGATGCCCCACCGGCTCGGCGCGGCGTCGCGCTGACCGGCGGGCGGTGTGGCCGATCACGCGGCACTCCACAGGGGATGGTGGTGGGGCGCCGGTCGTCGCCGGATTGTGCGACCCTGGGATCGACTGCCCGGGTCACCGGAGGTGATGGCGACGTTACGACTGTGCGAACTCGTCGCCGTGCCCGGCGCCGCCGCGGTGACCCTCGACGTCGCCGCCGGCGCCACGGCCGCCCTGGTCGCCGCCCCGCCGATCGGCACCGCCGTCGCCCGGGTGGTCAGCGGGTTGGCCGCGCCGGTCGCCGGCCGGGTCCTGGTCGGCGACCGGGAGGTGACCGCCCTGCCGCCGCCGCAGCGCCGCATCGCCTACGTGCCGGCCGGCGGCGCACTGCTGCCCCACCTGACCGTGCGCCGCAACATCGCCTACGGCCAGCGCCGGCGGGAACGGGTGCGGGAGATGGCCGACGCGTGGACGGCGAAGGTGGTCGACCGGCTGGAGCTGGCCCCGACGCTGGAGCTGCGACCGCACCTGCTGTCGGAGGCGCAGCGGTTCCGGGTGGCGCTCGCCCGGGCGGTGGCCTGCCTGCCCGAGGTGCTGGTGATCAACCTGCCGACCGGACCTGCCGGCGGTGGGCGGCTGACCGACCTGGTCGGCAGGCTCACCCCGGCGAACACCCCGGGGGTGGCGGTGCTGGTGTGCACGGCCGACCCGGGCTCGCTGGCCGACGTGCCGGTCGTCGCCGAGGTGGGCCGGTGACGCCGGCGGGCCGGGCCGCGCCAGCGGCGCGCCTGAGCCGCCGTACCCTGCTGCGGGCCACCGCCGCGCTCACCGCGACCGCCGGCGCGGGCTGCGCCGCCACGCCGCCGGCGGTCCAGGTCGCGGTCGTGTGGAGCGGCGGCGAGCTGGCCCGTTTCCGCGAGGTCGTGGGCAACTACGGCGCCGACGTGCAGGTGATCAGCGCCGGCAACGACATCGACGCGTTCCTGCGCGCCCGCCAACTGGCCGGCACCAGCCCCGACGTGGCGATCCTGCCCCGGTCGGGGCTGGTCGTCGAGTACGCCCGGCGCGGCTGGCTGCGCGAGCTGACCCCCGCCACCAGCTACGCCCTCCCGCCCGGCATGGCCGACCTGCTCTCCGCCGACGGGCGCCGCTACGGCGTCTGGGTCAAGGCGGCCCACAAGTCGCTGTTCTGGTACTTCCCGTCGATGCTCCCCGCACCGCCGCGCACCTGGGACCAGCTCGTGACGCTCACCCGGCGGCTCGGCGCGCGGGCCCGGTCGGGCGACGGTCCGGCGCCGCTGGCCGTCGGCGCGGCCGACGGGTGGGTGCTCACCGACTGGTTCGAGAACGTGCTCGCCGACGTGGCCCCGCCCGGCCACTACGAGGCGCTGGCGCGCGGCGAGGCCGACTGGCGGAGCCCGTCGGTGCACACGGCGCTGGACCGGCTCGCCGAGCTGTGGGGCGTCGACGGCGCGTTCCCCGGCGGCGGTCGCCGGGCCCTGCTCACCCAGTACGAGGAGTCGGTGATCCAGGTGGTGCACCACCGGCGGGCGACGATGCTCTTCGAAGCCGACTTCGTCGACGACGTCAGCCGCCGGTTCCGCCGGGGCCCGGAGCAGTCGGAGACCTTCCGCTTCCCGGGCGCCCGGGTGGCCGACGGCCCGCTGATCGTCGGCGGTGACGCCGCCGTGGCGTTCGCCGGCTCGGCCCGTGGGGCGGAGCTGGTGCGCTGGCTCAGCGGCGGCTCCGCCTTCCAGCCGTGGCTGCGCGCCGGCGGCTACCTCTCCCCGAACGTGTCCGTACCGCTGGACGACTACCGCGATCCCGTCCGCCGCCGCCTCGCCGCCGAGCTACGCACGGCCGAGGCGGTGCGCTTCGACCTCTCCGACCGATTGCCGGGCCCGTTCACCGGCTCCGACGGGGTGGGCATCTGGCGGATCATGCAGGACTTCTTCGCCGACGTCACCGACGGGGTCCCCGCCGGCAGGGCGACCCGCCGGGCCGTCGGGCAACTGGCGGCGGCGGCCCGGTCGGCCGGCGGCGGCCGATGAGCCGGGTCCTGGGCGAGCTGGCGGTCCTCGACGACGTCGGGCCGCCCCGGCGCGGGCGGGCCTACCCTGCGGCGGGGGCCACCTCGGCGCTGCTGCTGCCCGCCCTGCTGCTGCTCGGCGGGCTGGTGGCGTGGCCCGTGCTGCGTACGCTGCACGCCAGCGTCACCACCGACGGCCGGTGGGTGGGCGCGGAGCACTTCCGCACCGCGCTGGCCGCGCCCGGCACCGGCGCCGTGGTGGGACGCACGCTGCTCTGGGCGCTGCTGGTGCCGGCGGTGGTCACCGTCCTGGGCTACCTGCTCGCCGCCGCCTCGCGCCGCTCGCAGGAGGGCGGGCTGGTCCGCCTCATCCTGGTGGTGCCCACCGCGCTGCCGCTGGTGGTCACCGGGGTCACCTTCCGGCTGATGTACGACCCGGACCCGGAACGCGGCCTGGCCACGCTGGTCGCGGCGACGCTGACCGGCCGGCCGGCGGCCGACGCCCCGCAACTGCTCGGCCCCGGGCTGGTCACGGTGGCGCTGATGTCGGCGTTCGTGTGGGCGTGGGTCGGGCTGGCCGTGCTGGTGTTCCGGGCCGCCCTCGACGCGGTGCCGCCCAGCCTCGCCGACGCGGTGCGCGCCTACGGCGGCAACCGCCGCGACGTGCTCTGGGACGCGCAGTGGCGGCCACTGCTGCTGCGCACCGTGGCGGTGGTGTTCACCCTGGCGGCGCTCGGCACCGCCCGGACGTTCGACCTGATCCTGGTGATGACGCCGGGCTCGGTGCGCGACGAGGCGTCGGTACTCGCGCTGCGGGTCTGGCAGACCTCCAACGGCGCCACCACCGGCGAGGGCGCCGCGCTCGGCGTGGTGTGGCTGGTGGCGGTGGCCGCCGGCATGCTGGTCGCCGCGCTGTTCGTGCGGCAGGCGTGGCCGCCGCCCCGGGACCCGGTGCCCGTCGCGCCCGAACCGTTGGCGCCCGCGCCACGCCGGACGACCCGGCTGCTGATGGCGGGCGCGGCGGTCGCCTGGCTGGTGCCGCTCGGGGTGCTGCTCGCCACCTCGCTGCACTCGACGGTGGACGCGGCGGCCCGGGGCTGGTGGTGGAGCCCGCCCGGCCTCGACTCCTACCGGGACCTGCTGACCGGCGCGGAGCTGTGGCGCACGCTGGGCTTCACGCTGGTGCTGGCGACCGTGGTCACCGCCGTGGTGCTGGGCGTCGCGCTGCTCGCCGCGTACCCGCTGGCCTGGCTGACCGGGCCACCCGCCCAGGCCACCGGACTGCTGCTGATGGCCGCCAGCATCGTGCCGGTGCAGGTGATCGCCGGGCCGGTCAACGAGGTGCTCGGCGTGGCGCTCTCCTCCGGCACGGCGCGTGGCCTGGCGCTGGTGCACGTCGCGCTGGGCGTGCCGTTCGCCGTGTTGGTGCTGCGCAACGCGTTCGCGGATTTGCCCGCCGAGCAGGTGCGGGCGGCCCGGGTGGGCGGGCGGCACTGGTGGGGCACCCTGCGGCTGCTCGCCCGGCACAACCGCCCGGCTGTGGTGGCGGTCGCGGTGCTGGAGTTCGTGCAGGTGTGGAACGACCTGGTGGTGGGTCTGCTGTTCAGCGGTCCGGGCGCGCTGCCGCTGGGGCTGTTCCTCGCCGGCCAGACCCGGGGCTTCGCGGCCAACAGCGGGGCGCTCGCCGCCGGCTCGGTCATCGCCTCCATCCTGCCGGTGCTGCTGGTGGTGCTGGCCCGCCGCCAGCTCGTCGCCGGCCTGGTCGCCGGGGGCGTGCGGTGACGGGGCCCGGACCGGCCCGCCGCTCGCGGCGGCCCCGGCGGCTGAGCCTGCTGCTCGCGATCGGCGGCGTGGTCGGCGGCACGGTCAGCGCGGTGCTCGGCAACGTCACCGGCAACCTGCTCTCCGAGCTGTCCGTCGCCCAGCTCGGCTCGGCGAGCGCCGGGGTGATCGTGCTCGGCCTCGCCGCCGCGATGATCGTGGAATGGCGCCGCCAGCGGCAGCAGGCCGCGACGCCGGACGACACCGAACCGCCGCCCGTCGCCGGCGCGCCCACCCTGCCGTGGCCGGCCGGGTTCACCGGGCGGGCCGGGCACGTCGACGCGATCATCGACCTGCTGGAGAAGGAGCACGCGGTCGCGGTGGTCGGCCGGCGGGCCGTCGGCACGTCGGCCTGCGCGATCCAGGCCGCCAACCTGTGCCGGGACGACTTCCCGGACGGCCAGTACTACCTGGACCTGCGCCGGGGCGGCCGGCGGCACGACGCCCGGCAGGTGCTGACCGCGCTGGCCCGGATCCTCGGCACCCGGCCGCCGGCGTCGGGACGCGCCGACGACCTCGCCGACGCCGTCGACGAGCTGAGCGGCCAGCTCGACGGCCGGGCGGTCCTCGTGGTGCTGGACAACGTGGACGACCCGGCCCAGGTCCGCCCGCTGCTGCCGCCGACCGCGCGGACGTGCCGCCTGCTGCTGGCCGGCACGGGAGCGCTGGCCGCGGTGGACGGGGTGGTGGCGCACGGGCTCGCCGAGCCGGACGCCGACGACGCCGTCGAGCTGTTCGCCGCCGCCGGCGCCGCCGCACCCGTCGCCCGGCCGCACCGCCCGGACCCGCGCACCGACCCGGCGGTACGCGACCTCGTCGAACTCTGCGGGCGGCAGCCCCGCACGGTCGCGGAGCTCGGCCGGCGTACGGCGCAGCACGGGTGGCGGCACACCGACGTGCTCGACGCGCTGCGCCGCGCCGTCGACACGCCCCCGCACCAGCACGTCGCCGCCTCCCCGGCGACCCTGTTGGTGACCGCGCGGGACACCGCGTACCACGCGCTGGGCGGCGAGGCAGGACGGTTGTGGCGGCTGATGTCGCTCAGCCCGGTGCCGCTGGACCGGCCGACGATCGGGGCGCTGGCCGGCCGCCGCCCGGACCGGGTGGCCGCCCTGCTGCACGAGCTGGCCGCCGGTGGGTTCGTCACCGGCGCGCCCGGTGACCGCTACGAGGTGCGCCCGCTGCTGGCCCCGTACGCCCGCATGCACCTACGCGACGCGGAGCCGGCGCGGCGGCGGGTCGCCGCGCAGGCCCGGCTCACCCGGCACCTGGCCCGGCGGGCCGAGCGGCACGCCGCGAGCCTCGCCGTGGTCGGCTCGCCGCCGGACCGGGAGCCGACGCTGGCGCTGGACGACGACCCGTACGGCTGGTTCGACCTGCACCAGGAGCTGCTGCTGGCCGTGGTCAGGGTGCCGGCGGGCGCGGCGGAGACCCTGCCGCGCCGGGTTCGCCGCTGGTGGTTCCGCCTGGCGGTGGCCCTGTGCGGCTGGCTCGCGCACGCCGAGCGCCTCGACGAGTGGGCGGAGGTCTGCCGCACGGTGCTCGCCACGCCCACGGCCGACGACCGGCCGGAGATCGCCGGCTGGGCGCACAACGAACTGGGGGTGCTGCGCCGCCGCCGGGGCGACCCGCAGGCAGCGGCGACGGCGCTCAGCCTGGCGGTGGCGGAGCGGGGCCGGCGCGGCACCGCCCAGGCGCGGATGAACCTGGGCCTGGTGCTGCTGGACCTGGGGCAGTTCGACGACGCGGTGGAGCACCTGGAGCTGTCGCGGCGGCACCGCTCCGCGGCGGACCGGGCCGGGCACGCGCTGACCGATCTGGGCCTGGGCGCCGCCCGGCTGGCCCGGGGGGAGCTGGATGTCGCCCACGGCCACCTGGTCCGCGCGGCGAACGCCTTCCGCGCGCTCGGCGACGCCCGGGGCTACGCGGCGGCGCTGACCAACCTGGTGCTGGTGCACGCCGGGCTCGGCGAACACCTCGACGCGGCGCAGTCGTGGCGGGCGGCGCTGCGGGAGTACGAGTCCGTGGCCGATCCGACCAACCGGGCCGCCGCGCTGCTCAACGCGGGTGCCGCGCTGTTGTCCACCACCCCGGCCCAGGCGCGGCAGGCGTACGAGTTGCTGGCGGAGAGCCTGCGGCTGCGCGACGGGCGGCCGACGGCCGGCCTGGGGCGGACCCTGCTGCACCTGGGCGACGCGGCGGCGGCCCTCGACGACGCCGACGAGGCCCGGCGGCACTGGGCGGACGCGGCGGGCGTGTGCGAGGAGGCGGGGGACGTCGACGGTCAGGCGGCGGCCGACGCACGCCTGGTGGGCAGCGACGCGCCGGCCTGAGCGGGGTCCCCCGCCGAGGGCCCCGCCCACGTGTGGTCGGCGGGCTCAGCCGTCCAGCCGGCGCACCATGTTCATGATCGTCTCCAGTTGGGCGCCGCCCTTGATCGGGTAGTTGGTCGCGCCCAGGTAGCCCCACCAGTCCCAGCAGCCGTTCGGGTTCGTGGCGGCGGTGCCGGCCTGCGGATAGAGCACGATCAGGTTGTTGGTGTCGGCGTACTGGTTGAGGTTCGCCCGGTCCACGAAGGCGGTGCCGACCGCGCCGTGGCCCTGCAGGCAGCCGTGCAGGGCGACGAGCAGCCGGCACGACTGTCCGGCGGCGCAGGACGCCGGCACGTAGGCGAAACCGTCGGCGCCCATGCTCAGCCCGGGAGCCCAGCCGTTGACGGCGTACGTGTGCTGGCTGAACCGGATCAGGGTGCCGCCCAGCGGGCCGGTGTTCGGCGCCCGCACGCTGCCGAGGAGCTTGCTCAGCAGGGCGCTCTGCGGGTCGGTGCCGCAGTTGTCGAGGAACGGCGAGGCGGTGGCGGTGCACCCCAGGGTCCCGTACGGGGTGACCCAGGCGTGGCCGGCCGGGGAGCCGCTGTCGTACTGCACGCTGGCACCGAAGTGCTGGTAGTACCGGACCAGGTCGTCGGTGACGGACTTCTTGACGACGGTGTCGTTGGTGCCGTGGAAGACGTACACGGGATCGCCGGACAGGTTGCCCACCGGGTCGACCCAGCCGTAGGAGGCCCACGTCCGGGTGTACGCCTGGAGGGCGGACACGTTCGTCGGGTACACGTTGTCGCCGCAGCCGCCGAGCGCCTGGGCGACGTTGTTCTGCGCGCAGTAGTACGGCCCCGCGGCGAAGACCGCCGCGCCCCGGATCCGGGACGAGTAGGCGACGTGCAGCTGGGTGGCCAGGTAGCCACCGGAGGAGACGCCGGCGACGTACACGCCGGAGACGTTGTGGGGGCGCAGGGTCCCGGCGACCGGGGCCTTGGTGGCCGGGGTGGCGGCCTGGGCGGGGGCCGCGGTCGTGAGGACGAGCAGCAGGGCGGTGACGAGGGCGGCGGTGGCCTTCAGCGGTGCGGTCATGGCGCTCTCCTGTCCGGGAGCGGCGGCGGTGGTGCCGGCGTGCGCAGACGCTAACGTGACGCAGTGCACAGTGGACATGAGTGCCGTCGACACCTCGGGCGACGCCGGAATGTCCGAGACCGACACAGGGGCCGCCCCGCCCGGCGCTCAGGTGGTGCCACCGCCCGGCTGCGGTCCGCTGCGCGCGGGGTCGCCAGCGGCGACCCTCACTCGGCGCGCCACACGGCCTCGCGGGGCGGGCCGGGCTCGGCCCAGCACAGCCCGCCCTTCGCCGCCACGCCCGGCAGCCCCTCGACCATGCGGCTGATGTCCACGAGCGACGCCAGCGACACCACGACGTCGTTGCGCAGGTCCGCCACCGCCGTCTCGAGGTCGTCCTCCTCCGCCGCCCAGTCGATGTCCGCGGCCCGCAGGTCGGCCACCGCGTGGTCGGTGAGCACCTGTGGGTCGGTCACGGCCACCGTGAGCCGGCAGTACACGTTGAGGGTGAGCGGTTCCGGGGCGCCGACGTCGGTCATGCCCTCAGCATGACCGACTCGGAAGGATCGGGACCAGCCGCTTTCACTTAGGACTTGACCTAAGCGTCTGGCGTGAGCATACTTAGGTCCATGCCTAAGCAATTGGGCGGCGGGACCGGAAGCGACGACGGGACGCTGGACGGCGTGTTCCACGCGCTGTCGGACCCGACCCGCCGCCGGGTCGTCGAGCTGCTCGGCCGAGGGCCCGCGACAACCAGCGAGCTCGCTCGTCCGTTTGACATGGCACTGCCGTCGTTCACCCAGCACCTGGGCGTCCTCGAGCGCGCCGGCCTGGTGACGTCGGAGAAGAAGGGGCGCGTGCGGACCTACCGGCTCGCCCCCCAGCCGCTCGAACACGTCGACACCTGGCTCGCCGGTCAGCGCGCGACATGGTCCCGGCGCCTCGACCAGCTCGACTCGTTTCTCCACGACCTCAAGGAGCAGCAGACATGACCGCCTACCCGAGCGTGAACCCGAATCTCGACCTCGTCCTGGAGCGCACCGTCGACGTCGCGCCCGAGCTGGTCTGGAAGGCCTGGACCACACCCGAGCTGATCGTGCAGTGGTTCGCCCCGCGGCCCTGGTCGACCTCGTCCTGCGAGATCGACCTCCAGCCCGGCGGCAGGTTCAACACGGTGATGCGCTCGCCCGAGGGCGAGGAGTACCCGAGCACCGGCTGCATCCTGGTCGTCGAGGAGGGCTCGACGCTGATCTTCACCTCGGGGCTGGGCCCCGGCTTCCGCCCCCAGGTGGTCAGCGACGATTTCCCGTTCACCGCGATCATCAAGCTCGAGCCCACCGGCAACGGCACGAAGTACACGGCCACGGCGATCCACGCCGACGCCGCGGCGAAGAAGTCGCACGAGGAGATGGGCTTCGCCGAGGGCTGGAGCGCCGCGCTGGACCAGCTGGTCGAGGTCGTCAAGGGCCTGTGACGGACGCGGCGACGGGATGCCCCCGCCGTGCGGACCGGCCGGCTGATTCCGCGTCCCGTCGCCCCCCGCCGGGGCCGGCCGCGCGAACCGCCAGGCGGTGACCCACAGCGACGGCGGCCGTCAGATGTTGGCGGAGTCGGCCGGCACGCCGGCCGGCAGGGCGGGTGCGCCGGCCAGCGGGGACTCCGTGCGGCAGGACGACCCCACGGTGTAGGCGGTCATCGACAGCGACCCGTACGCGTACCCGTCCACCAGCACCTCCGCGCCGTTGCCGGCGGCGCCGGCCAGGCCGGCGAGGTAGAGCAGCGGGATGAAGTGGTCCGGCGTCGGTACGGCCCGGCCGAAGTCACGGTGGGCGTCCAGCGTGGCCGCCTCGGTCGGCTCGCCGAGCATGACGTCCTTCGCCGCCTCGTCGAACCGCCGCGCCCAGTCGAAGCCCTCGTCGACCATGCGCGGGTCCACCCCCCGCAGGTTGTGCACCACGTTGCCGCTGGTCACGACGAGCACCCCGCGCTCGCGCAACGGGGCGAGCCGCGCGCCCAGGTCCAGGTGGTAGTCCAGGTCCTTGAACGCGTTGATGCTCAACTGGACGACCGGGACGTCCGCGTCGGGAAACGCGTGGGTGAGCACCGACCAGGTGCCGTGGTCGATCCCCCACGAGTCGACGTCCGCCCCGACCCAGGTGGGGTGGACCACGTCGGCGATCTCCTCCGCCAGCTCCGGCAGGCCCGGCGCCGGGTAACTGACGTCGAACAGCTCCGGCGGGAAGCCGTAGAAGTCGTGGATCGTCCTCGGCCGGGGCATCGCGGTGACGGCGGTGGCGCCGATGTACCAGTGGGCCGACACGACCAGGATCGCCCGGGGCCGCGGGACCGCCCGCCCGAAGGCGCGCCACGCCTGCGTGTAACGGTTGAGTTCCAGCGCGTTCATCGGGCTGCCGTGGCCGATGAACGCGGCCGGCATCACCGCCGGGACGGTCTCACTGCTCATGCTGCTCTCCCCGGGTCACGGTGATGCGAGCGTAACCGTTGTCGCGGGGAGCGGCCCGGTCAACGCCGGCCGCGACCGGTTGTCACCGGTCGCGGCCGGCGATCGCCGTCAGTCGGACACCTCGCGCCAGGCGGGGTGATTGCCACGCCATGCACCGGCGAGGATGACCGCGGACGTCCGGCCAGGGCATTCCTGCACCCGGGAGCGGCCGGACTCGCCGCCGATTCGTACCTGTACGTCCCAACGCTGCCCATCGGTGCGGATGTACACGTCCCGACGCCCGCGTTGCGACGTGTCACCGTTCCACCAGTGTTCTTCGACCCTCACCCAGCGACCGTATAGCAGTTGGTCCGCAGACGTCACGGCCGGTGGCGGTGGAGATCGTCGCCGGGCGGGGTCAGCCGGTCAGGCGGACTCCCCCGGCGCCAGGTGACGGTAGCCGGGCACGGTCTCGGCGAACCAGCCGTTCACGCTGGTCAGGCCGCGCTCGTTGAGCTGGGCGTCGTGGATCGGGAACACCCGCTCGGCCCCGACGGCATGGGCGAAGTCGATCGCCTCGGTGAGCTTCAGCCAGGATGCCTGCGCCGGGACCAGCAGCGTCTCGACCGGCCGGTCCGGCCGGTGCAGCGAGTCGCCCGGGTGGTAGACCGCGTCGCCGACGAGGTAGCCCAGGTTGGCGCAGTCGGGCTGGTCACCGTGGATGGTGGCGTGCCGACCACCGAGCGCGGTCACGGTGAGCCCGGCGGCGGTGAACCGCTGGCCGGCGCCGACCATGGTCACGGACAGCGGCGCCAGGTCGGGCAGGACGGCGCCCTGCGGGGCGAAGACCGGCACGCCGAGACCCGCCAGCCGGAGCACGTCGACGTGGTCGGTGTGCTCGTGGGTGACCAGCACGGCGTCCGCGCCGGCCAGGGCCCGCGGCTCGCTCCAGGTGCCGGGGTCGATGACCAGCACGCCGCCGTCGTGCTCCAGCCGGACGCAGGAGTGGGTGAACTTCGTCAGCCGCATCCGGCGACCGTACGCCGGTGGCAGCGCTCCGTGTGCCCGGCGGCGGGCGGCACGGGCCGTGCCGGAGGGTGGTGCCGGCCCGCCTTCCTGGCCGGTTCCGCCGGACGGCTCGGGGACCACCCCGAGCCGCGTGAGAGGCTGCGGGTCGGAAGGGAGTACCGAGATGGGCGACTACGGCCACCCGCTGGCCTTCGGGGCGTTCCTGACGCCCGGCAACGCCGAGCCCGGGCGGGTGGTGGGCCTCGCCGTGCTGGCCGAGCAGGTCGGGTTCGACCTGGTCACCTTCCAGGACCACCCGTACCAGCCCGCGTTCCTCGACACGTGGACGCTGATGAGCTTCGTGGCGGCCCGGACCGGCACGGTGCGGCTGGCCGCCAACGTGACGAACCTGCCGCTGCGCCCGCCGGCCGTCCTGGCCCGCAGCGTGGCGAGTCTCGACCTGCTCAGCGGTGGCCGGGTGGAGCTCGGCCTGGGCGCGGGCGCGTTCTGGGAGGCCATCGAGGCGATGGGCGGGCGCCGGCTCTCCCCCGGGCAGGGCGTGCGGGCCCTGACCGAGGCGATCGACGTCATCCGCCAGGTCTGGGACGTCGAGGCGCGTGGCGGCGTCCGGGTCGACGGCGAGTTCCACCGGGTGGTGGGCGCGAAGCGGGGCCCCGCGCCCGCCCACGACGTGGGCATCTGGCTCGGCGCGTACAAGCCGCGGATGCTGGCGTTGACCGGGAGCCGGGCCGACGGGTGGCTGCCGTCGCTGGGCTACCTGCAACCCGGCGACCTGGGCAGGGGCAACACGATCATCGACGACGCCGCGCGGGAGGCCGGCCGCGATCCGGCCGACGTGCGCCGCCTGCTCAACGTCACCGGCCGATTCGCCCCCGTCGGCCGGGGACCGCTGGACGGCCCCGCCGAGCAGTGGGCCGAGGAACTGGCCGACCTCGCGCTCAGCGACGGGATCAGCACCTTCATCCTGGGCAGCGACGACCCGGAGGACCTGCGGCGCTTCGCCGCCGAGGTCGCCCCCGCCGTACGCGAACTCGTGGCCGGCGAGCGCGCGGCCGGCGCCGCTGCCGCCGTGATCCTGGCGACGCCCGAAGCCGTCGAGGCGCGGGCGACACCCGGGGGCGCCGGGGCGCCGCCGTCGACCGCTCCCCGCCCGCCCGCCGGCGCGGGGTCCTTCGCCGTCGTCCCGACGCCCGACGACGGCGTGCGCCGCAGCGCGATCCGGGTCTGGGACGAGGCCACGCGCCCCACCGGCCCCGCGCCCGACCCGGCGCGCACCTACCCGCCACACGACCAGGCCGGCGCCCAGCACCTGATCGACGTGCACGACGGGCTGCGCGCCGAGCTGACCCGGCTGTACGACCTGGTGGAGCAGGTGGGCGGCGGGCTGGTCGACGCGGGCACGGCCCGCTCCCACATCAACACCATGACCATCCGGCAGAACAAGTGGACCCTGGGCACCTACTGCGAGTCGTACTGCCGGGTCGTCACCACCCACCACACGCTGGAGGACCGGGGGATCTTCCCGCACCTGCGCCGGGGCGACGACCGCCTCGCCCCGGTGCTGGACCGGCTGGAGCAGGAGCACCACGCCATCCACGACGTGCTGGAACGCGTCGACCGGGCGCTGGTCGCGTTCGTCTCCGTCGCCGACGGGATGGCCGAGCTGCGCGCGGCGGTCGACCTGCTCAGCGACACCCTGCTGTCCCACCTCGCCTACGAGGAACGCGAACTCGTCGAGCCCATCGCCCGGCTCGGCCTGAACTGAACCCGCCGTCGCACGGCGTGCCGGCGGATCGGAACCGAGCCCGCCGCCACCCGCCGTGCCGGAGGATCGGGGCATGCCGCGACCGTCCGGGCGGGGGCACCGCCGCCTGCCGCACACTGCCGACGTCCGCATCGAGGCGTGGGCGCCGAGCCGGGAGGAGTGCGTCGCCGAGGCGGTCGCCGCGCTGGTCGGGACGTTCGTGGACCCCGCCGGGGCGGCCCCGGGCCCGTCGCGTGAGTTCCGCGCACCCGCCGGGGACGACGACGCGGACCTGCTGGTGGGCGTACTCGACGAGGTGATCTTCCGGATGGAGACGGCGGGTGAGCTGCCGCCGCGCCCGGCCCCCACCTCGCACCGCCCGCTCAGCCCTTCACCACGCCGAGCGGGACCAGCCGGGCCACCTTCCGGCACAGTCCGGCCCCCTCGGCGGCGGCCACCACCGCCGAGACGTCCTTGTACGCCGCCGGCATCTCCTCGGCCAGGCCGCGTCGGGACGCCCCGCGCACCGCGATGTCCCGCGCCTCCAACTGGGCACGCGGGTCCAGCCCGCGCTCCGACCGCACGGCCTGCTTGCGGCTCTGCACCCGGCCGGCCCCGTGGCAGGTGGACGCGAAGGCCGGCGACCCCGGCACGCCGGTGAGCACGTACGAGCCGGTGCCCATGGAGCCGGGGATCAGCACCGGCTGGCCCACGTCCCGCAGGTCGTCGGGCAGGTCGTCGTGGCCGGGCGGCAGCGCGCGGGTGGCCCCCTTGCGGTGCACGCACAGCGCGCGGCGCTCGCCGTCGACGCCGTGCGTCTCGATCTTCGCGAGGTTGTGCGAGATGTCGTAGACCAGGTCGAGCCGGCTGCCGGTGACCCGGGCGAAGACCTTCCGGGCGGCGTCAGCCAGCAGTTGCCGGTTCGCCCGGGCGTAGTTGGCGGCGGCGGCCATCGCGCCCAGGTAGGCGCGGCCCTCGGCGGAGGAGACCGGGGCGCAGGCGAGCTGGCGGTCCGGCACCTCGATGCCGTGGCGGGCCATCACCTTCTCCATCTGCCGCACGTGGTCGGTGCAGACCTGGTGGCCCAGCCCCCGGGAGCCGCAGTGGACCATCACGCAGACCTGGCCGGGGCGCAGCCCGAAGGCGGTGGCGGCGGTGTCGTCGTACACCTCCTCGACGGCCTGCACCTCCAGGAAGTGGTTGCCGGAGCCGAGGCTGCCGACCTGGCGCGCGCCGCGCTCGATCGCCCGCTCGCTGACCCGCGCCGGATCGGCGTCACCGACGGCCCCGGCGTCCTCGCAGCGGTCCAGGTCCCGCTCGACGCCGAAGCCGCGCTCGACGGCGTAGCGGGAGCCTCCGCGCAGCACCGCGTCGAGTTCCGCGCGATTCGACAGGTGCCACACCGCGCCCCTGCCCATGCCACGCGGGGTGGCCTCGCCCAGCCCGTCCATCAGCGCGTCGAGGCGGGGCCGCAGCCCGTCGCGGTCGAGGTCGGCGGCGAGCAGCCGGACGCCGCAGGAGATGTCGAAGCCCACCCCGCCGGGCGAGACCACGCCGCCGTTCGCGACGTCGGTGGCGGCCACCCCGCCGATCGGGAACCCGTAGCCCCAGTGCACGTCGGGCATGGCGTACGAGGCGTCGACGATGCCGGGCAGCGTGGCCACGTTCGCGACCTGCTCCAGCGACCTGTCCTCACCGGCGTCGGGCAGCAGGGACCGGGACGCGAACACCACCCCCGGCACCCGCATCGGGTCGTGCCGGTCGATCCGGAAGCGGTACGGCGACTCCTCGACCAGCTCCATTCCCGGCGGCTACCCGGGCGGACGGCCCTTACACCCGCTCGCCGGCCGCCGGCCGCCGCATCGCCCAGACGTCGGGCCCGCCGTCGGGCACCCGGGCCTGGCCGGTGACCGCGAAGCCCAGCCGCCGGTAGAAGCGCACGTTCGGCTCCGACGAGGTCTCCAGCACCGCCGGCAGGCCGGCCCGGTCGGCCTCGACCAGGCCCGGCCGCAGCACCCGGGCCCCCAGCCCCCGGCCCTGGGCGGTCCGGCGCACGCCGACGGTGGCGAGCAGGAACGCCGGCTCGGCCGGCCGCAGGGAGGCGCAGGCCGCGTCGGCGGCGCGCAGCGCCGGGTGCCGGTCGCCGGCCAGTTCGGCGTTGCGGACCGCGACACCGGCCCAGACCTCGTCCGGCACCGTCCGGTCCGGGGGCAGCCAGACCGCCACCGCCGCCGGCCGGCCGTCGGCGTCCACCGCCGCCCAGACGTCGCCGTAGGGCAGCCCGACGGCGGCGACGGTGCCGGCGAACATCGCCGCCAGCCGCTCGCGGTGCCGGTCGGCGGCCACCGTCCAGGCCATCCACGGGTACCCGTCGAAGGCGTCGGCGAGCACGTCGGCCGCCTCGGCTGTCGACTCCGGGCCGATCCGGCGTACGTCGAACTCCATCCCGTCCTCCTCGCGCGCCGCCGCCCGGCCGGCGCAGTGCGCGATCATGCCACGGCTCCCGGGGCCGACGCCCGGGATTATCGGTGCTCAGAGCCGGTAGAACGCGCGGTAGCGACGGATCAGCCGCCACTGCACCAGCACCGCCGCCACGGTCAGCAGGATCATCACCAGGGTCGCGGCGGCGGCGTAGCCGTAGCGCAGGTACTCGAAGCCGGTGCGGTAGACGAAGAGCGACAGGTAGGTGGTGGCGTACGGGGGTGGACCGCCGTCGGTCACCACGAAGGCCGGCACGAAGGAGAAGTGCAGGCTCTGGATGGCGTCGCGCACCGCCAGCAGCCCCAGCACGGGCGCCATCAGCGGCAGCGTGACCCGGCGGAACAACGGGTAGTGCGCCCGCATGCCATCGCGTTACGAGAACTATCCGAGGATCGCCATCGTCACCGGCGCGGACTCCGGCATCGGCCGGGCCTGCGCCGTCGCCCTCGCGGAGGCCGGCTTCGACGTCGGCGTCACCTGGTACCGCGACGCCGACGGCGCCGAGCGGACCGCCGCCGAGGTACGCGCCGCCGGCCGGCGCTGCGAGGTCGCCGCGCTGGACCTGACCCGGCTGCCGGGCGCCGACGCGGTCGTCGACGAGCTGGCCGACCGGCTCGGCGGTCTCGGCGTGCTCGTCAACAACGCCGGTACCGGGGCGTCCACGCCCTTCGTCGACACCGGCTGGGAGCAGTGGCGCGAGGTGCTCTCCGTCGACCTCGACGGGCCGTTCCTGTGCGGGCAGCGGGCCGCCCGGCGGATGCGGGCCGCGGGGCTGGGCGGACGGATCGTCAACATCACCAGCGTGCACGAGCACGCGCCCCGGGTCGGCTCGGCCGCGTACTGCGCCGCCAAGGGCGGGCTCGGTCTGCTGACCAAGGTGATGGCGCAGGAGCTGGCGGCGGACGGGATCACCGTCAACGCGGTCGCCCCGGGCGAGATCGCCACACCGATGACCGGCCAGGAGGACGTCGACCCGTTCACCGAGGAGCGTCCCGGGGTGCCGGTCGGGCGGCCCGGCGACGCGCGGGAGGTGGCCGCCGTGGTCGCGCTGCTCGCCTCGCCCGCCGCCGCGTACGTCACCGGCGCGTCCTAGCCGGTGGACGGCGGAATGCTGATGATGGGCCCGCAGGCCAACGCGCTGGAGTCGCACGACTGGCGCTCGGTACGGGGGTGAGGCGCCGCCGCGGCGGGGTGCCCTTGCACGGCCCCGCCCGCCCGGCGGGCACAGCTCGGCACCCCGGGGCCCGGTGACCGTCGCGGCGGCGGGACAATGGGAGCCTCGCCCGCGAGGCCGCCGGCGGGATCCCCCCGATCGGCAGGAGAACGGTCAGCGTGTCGGAAACTCCCGGGGTGACGTCGCCGGCGGACGGGCTGCGCGCCGACTGCGCCCGGTGCTTCGGGCTCTGCTGCGTCGCGCCGGCCTTCTCCGCGTCGGCCGACTTCGCCATCGACAAGCCCGCCGGGCGGCCCTGCCCCAACCTGGGGGGCGACTCGCGCTGCGGCATCCACGCCGACCTGCGCGACCGGGGTTTCCCCGGCTGCACCGTCTTCGACTGCTTCGGCGCCGGACAGCGGGTGGCCCAGGTCACCTTCGGCGGGCGGGACTGGCGCGACGCGCCGGAGACCGCAGCGCGCATGTTCGACACGTTCGCGGTGATGCGGCCCCTGCACGAGCTGCTCTGGTACCTGACCGAGGCGCTCGCGACGCGCCCGCCGCAGCCGCTGCGCGACGAGTTGTCCGTCGCGCTCGACGAGACCGGGCGGCTGACCCGGGAGGCCGCCGACACGCTGCTGGGCCTCGACGTGGACGCGTACCGGGGGCGGGTCAACCCGCTGCTGTCCCGCGCCGGGGACGCGGCCCGGGCCCGGGGCGGCCGGCCCGGCGTGGACCGGCGGGGCGCCCACCTGTTCGGCGTCGACCTGCGCCGGACCGACCTGCGCCGGGCGAACCTGCGCGGGGCGCTGCTGATCGGCGCCGACCTGCGCGGCGTCGACCTCGGCCTGGCCGACCTCACCGGCGCCGACCTGCGCGGGGCCGACCTGCGGGGCGCGGATCTCTCGGGCGCCCTGTTCCTGCACCAGTCCCAGCTCGACGCGGCCCGGGGCGACCGGCACACCGCCCTGCCGCCCGCCCGGACGCGCCCCGGGCACTGGTCACCGCTGTCGCTCACCCCGCTGCCCCGCCCACCCCGCTCCCCCACCCGCGCCACCCGCGCCACCCGCCCACCATGCCCCCGCTGACCTCCACCCCCACACTCCCTCCCCGCCCCACCCCGCGCTTTCCCTCCCGCCCCACCCCCACGCTCCCTCTCCCGCCACTCCCTCACCACCCCCCGGCTCCCTGACCCGGCACCTCGCGCCACGCTCCCCCGCCCCCTGCTCCTCGCGATCATGCAGTTGTCGTGCTTCACAAACCGGCGTCAACCCCGCCATAACGGGCACCACAACTGCATGATCGCCCGGCCAGGGCGGGGTGGGGCAGCGCGCACGGCGCGGCGCGGGGGCGGGGCGGAGCGGAACGGCGCGGGGCCGGGCAGGCGGGGCGCGGGGGCTCGGGGCGGGCGGGTTTTGGGTGGGGGGCTGCGGGTAGCCGGGGGCGGACACGGCATCGGCGGAACGGCGTCGGCGCGACGGGACGGGGAGGCAGCGGTGGGGTATCGGGCACGCGACGGGGAGCTGCCGGTCGACCCGGCGCACGCCGAGGACGAGGCCGGCCAGGCCCGGCTGGTCCAGGTCGAGGCGGACACCGACGTCCCGGCGCCGGACGACACGACGACGACGCCCGACATCGTCACCGAGGACGACGGGTCGGGCATGGCGGGCGGCGCCTCGGGCAGTTCCAGCGGCGGGTCCGGCATGCCGGGCCACCCGGACGCGGCTCGCTGAGCGCCGCCGAGGCACGTTTGCGGGCAGACCACGGGGGCAGGAGAGCGGCATGACCGATCAGAACCGTACCGACCGGGCCGCCACCGACGAGCCGGACGGCGCCACCGCCATGCAGGCGTCGCTGCGTCCGCCGGGCGAGTCCCTGCGCAGCACCGACGACACCGGCGACGACTTCGCCGACCTGCCGGCCGAGGACCGGCGGTCGGCCCGGGAGGTCAGCCGCGCCGGCTACGACGTGGACGCCGTCTCCGGCACCACCGACCCGAGCCGCACCGAGTGACCTGAGCGCCGGCCCGCCCGCCGGTCCGATCAGCGACCGGCGGGCACCGTCGACGCGCGCGCCTCGGTCATGCCCCGGTTGGCCAGCGCGTCGGCGCGCTCGTTCTCCGGGTGGCCGTTGTGCCCCTTCACCCACAGCCAGGTGACCTCGTGCCGGGCGCACGCGGCCTCCAACCGCTGCCACAGGTCGGCGTTCTTGACCGGCTGCTTCGCGGCGGTCCGCCAGCCGTTGCGCTTCCACGAGGCCAGCCAGCTGGTGATGCCGTTGCGCACGTACGTGCTGTCGGTGTGCAACTCGACGGTGACCGACCGGGTGAGGCTCTCCAGGGCCTGGATGGCCGCCATCAGCTCCATCCGGTTGTTGGTGGTCGGGGTCGCCTCGCCGCCGCACAGTTCCCGCTCGTGCGCGCCGTAGCGCAGCACCACGCCCCACCCGCCGGGGCCGGGGTTGCCGCTGCACGCGCCGTCGGTCCAGATCTGCACGACCCTGCCGGCCGTCTCGTCCACCATGCCGGCAACCTACCGAATCCGCACCGCCTCCCCCGCCGTCGGGCGGCGGCGCGGCGCGGCGCGGACGACCTCCCGAACGTCCCACCGCGCCGGCTGAGGCGGCTCAGCCGTCGGCGTCGGCCCGGTCGCCGACCACCGGTCGCGGGACCGTCCAGGTCGCCGCCCGCCGGGTCGGGTCGAGGCGGTCGCGGAGCCGGGCCGCGGCGTCGCCGGCGGTGGCGGCGACCATCGGCCGCAGCCGGGTGGTGCCCATCAGCGCCACCTCCTCCGCCGGGGTGGTCGCGCCGTCGAGGAACCGCAGCACCCGCTCGGCGGGATTGCGGTCGAAGAGCCGGCCGAAGAAGTCGGGCCCGCCGACGCCGCCGGCGTCCAGCGCCCGGAGCGCGACCGCGTCCATCCAGCGGTGCCGACGGGGGTACGCGGGAGCGGGCATCGGCGGGCGGCCGGCCGCGAGGGCGCGGGCGACCTGCTCGGCCTGGCGGTGCATGGCGGAGAAGGTGAAGCCGGTGGAAGGTCGGGTGGCGCCGCCGGCCGTGCCGAGGCGGACCACCCGGGGCGAGGGTCGGGCCTCGAACGGGCCGTCGGTCATCGGGATCACCCCGTTCTCCACCTCGCGGACGGTCAACCGGGTCGGGTCGAGGCCGAGCAGGTCCCGGTAGCCGGCCAGCGCCGCGTCGTAGCCGGCGTCGGTGAGCAGGTCCGGGCCGAACTCGGTGTACTCCACCAGGGCGTACCGGTCGCTCACCGGCAGGACGTACCCGAACGACACGCCCCGGGCGGGCTGCGGGGTGCGGAAGTCCATCAGGACGGCCCGGGCCGGGTCGAAGACCGGCACGGCGGACTCCAGCCACCAGCCCCGGAAGTGCTGGAGCCAGTTGGTGCGCCCGGGTCGCCGGGGCGGCCGGGGCCGGGAGTCCAGCACCCAGGACGCGCGGACGGCCGACCCGCCGCCGACGCGTACCGTGACGTGCCCGCCGTCGTCGTACAGGGCGTCGACGGGCGCGACGATCCGTCGCACGCCCAGCCGCCGCTCGGCCTCGGCAGCCCGGGCGTAGACCGGGCCGGAGCGCAGCATGGCGTACCGCAGGGGGGCCAGATCGAGGACGCGACGGCCGTCGGGCGTCGCCACCTCGACCTGGTCCCAGCTTGCGGCCAGCAGCGGGTCCAGGTCGCTGCCGGGACGGTCCCAGAACGCCCAGGTCCGGTCCTGGCCGCGCCGGTGGACCGGGTCGACGACGGCGACCCGGAGGTCCCGCACGCCGTGCCGGTCCAGGGCCGCGAGGACCAGCGACGCGGCGCCGCCGCCGCCGACCAGCGCCAGGTCGACGTCCAGCGCTGCGGAGGTGTTCACGCCGCCCACGCTGCCACACCGTCCGGGCGGTCCGGCCACCGACCGGCCCCGCCACCCCGGGCCGCGCGCATCCGGGCGACAGGCGGCGGGCGGCGGTAGTGGGCGGCGGTAGGGTGCCAGCGGTCGCCCCCGGGCGACGGTCACGTCGCCCTCCGGAGGACGCCCACCCCATGAGCACCGACGCCACCAACGCGCTGACCGCCCGGTGGGCCTCCGGCCTGGACGACGGCCAGACGGTCCTCTCCGGCGCCGGCGTCCACCCGCTGCTGGCGCTGCTCGCCCGCTACGCCGCCGGTCCGGCCCGCGACGAGCTGCTGGCGGTCGCGCCCGAGGCGACCCGCTGCGACCTGGACCGCTCCCCCACCACCCGGCTCGCGCTCGCCGCCTGGGCGCGGCGGGACCTGCCGCTGACCGACCGGTGGCTGCGGGAGGTGCCAGCGGCCATGCGCGGGGAGTTGACCGGTGATCCGGCGCGCGACCGGGCTGCCCTCGACGAGTGGGCCGGCACGCACACCGACGGCCTGGTCCCCGAGATGCCGGTGCGGGTCACCCCGACGACGGCGCTGGTCCTGGCCAGCGTGCTGTCGCTGCGGACCGGGTGGGCCGAGCCGTTCCGCGACGACTGGCAGCAGCCGGCCGCCGGGCCGTGGCGCGGTCGCCGGCTGGCCGGGCTGAGCCGGGTCGGCCACGACCTCGACGCGCTGCGGGCCGTCGACACCGCCGCCGGCCCGCTGAGCCTGCTGACCGTACGCGGCGCCGAGGACGTCGACGTGGCGCTCGCCCTGGGCGCGCCGGGGCGCGGGGCGGCGCAGGTGCTGCCGGCCGCGATCGCCGCGATCGGCGCACCGCCCGCGCTGCCCGTCGCCGCCGGCCCCGGCGTCGCCGAGCAGGTCGTGGACGCCCACGACGACCGGCCCGAGCTGCTCGTCCGCACCGTGGGCTTCACCGTCCGCGCCGACCACGACCTGCTGGCGCGGGCCGCGCTGTTCGGCCTCGCCACCGCCGTCGGCGACGGCGACCACTTTCCCGGCATCGCTCCGCTGCTGGCCGTCTCGCAGGCACGGCAGAGCGTGACGGCGACGTTCGGCGCGACAGGGTTCCGCGCGGCCGCGGTCACCGCCGTCTCCACGCGGGCGGGCTCGGCGCCGCGGCCGGTCACCGCGCGCAAGCGACGGGTACGCCTCGACGTCGACCGCCCCTTCGGCTTCCTCGCCGTGCACCGGCCCTCCGGGCTGGTGCTGCTCGCCGGCTGGGTGACCGACCCCGACGCCGCGACGCCCGACGCTCAGCGGTCCCCGGCCCGCTTGCGGTAGACGACCTGCCGGCGCAGCGGACCGGAGGCGACCTCCGGGTCGTCGAAGTCGTCGGCCGGATCGGTGGTCATGCCCAGGCGACGCATCACCGCCTGCGAGCGCAGGTTGGTCGCGGTGGTGATGGCCAGGATCTCCGGCAGCCCGACGGTGTCGAAGCCGTACCGCAGGACGGCCCGGGCCGCCTCGGTGGCGTAGCCGTGGCCCCAGGCGGAGCGGGCGAGCCGCCAGCCCGCCTCCACGCCGGTGACCGGCACACCCTCGTCGACCCGGTCCAGCCCGGCGAAGCCGACGAACGCGCCGCCGTCGCGGACCTCGACGGCCCAGAAGCCGTAGCCGAGCCGGTCGAGGTCGGCCTGGAACGAGCGCGCCGAGGCGGTGGCCTGCTCGGCGGTGAGCAGCGGGCCGAGGTGCTCGCGCACCTCCGGATCGGCGTTCATCGCGGCCCACGGCGAGAGGTCGGACTCCCGCCAGTCGCGCAGCAGCAGCCGTTCGGTCCTGATCTCCGTCACGGCGCGACCCTATGCGCCGGGCAGCCGCCGGGGCACGCGGGATTCGCGTCGGCCGGTCAGTCCCGGACGCCACGGCGATGATCCGCGCGACCGGTACGCCGGCGGGCCAGTTCGCGCCGATGGTGACCGGGCGGCTGACCGCCATGCTCGGGGAGCTGCCCGCCATGGCGGCGGCCGTCGACTCGGGCGAGCACGACGCCGACGGGTCCTCCCTACGGATGCAGGCCGCCGGCTTCGGCAACCTGCTGGCAGCCTGCCGGGACGTGGGGGTCGACGCCGCGCTGATGCGACCGGTACGTGACCTGCTGGACGAGGCGGTCGCCCGGGGCCACGGCGAGGAGGGCCTCTCCGCGCTGGTGGGGCTGCTGCACGACGACGCCGGCCGCCCGGCCTGACCGCTCCCGCCGCCCCCTTGACGGGTGGATGCGGCGACACGCTGGACATGCAGCCGTCCGGTTGCCTAACCTGACAGGCAGCCGGACGGCTGCGTGTGCGAGGTGGGCAGGGTGGACGACGTGTTCCGGGCGCTGGCCGACGCGAGTCGGCGCCGGCTCCTCGACGACCTCAACCGGCGCGACGGGCAGAGCCTGCGCGAGCTGTGCGCCGGGCTCGACATGACCCGGCAGTCGGTCAGCAAGCACCTGGCGGTGCTGGCGGCGGCCAACCTGGTGACCACCGTGCGATGCGGCCGGGAGAAGCTGCACTACCTCAACCCCGTCCCGATCAACGCCGTCGCCGAACGATGGATCGACCGCTACGACCGCGAGCGGGTGCGCGCACTCGCCGACCTACGGACAGCTCTGGAGCGGGAGCCGATGGACAGTCCCACCTTCGTCTACACCACCTACGTCAACACCACCCCCGAGAGGCTCTGGGCCGCGCTGACCGAGCCGGCGTTCACCCGCCGCTACTGGGGCGGCGTCGCGCTGCGCTCCGACTGGCGGGTCGGCTCCCCCGTGCTGTGGCAGGACGAGCCGGGCGGCGAGTTCCGCGACCTCGGCCAGCGCGTCCTGGTCGCCGAGCCGTTCCGCCGACTCTCCTACAGCTGGCACGGCTTCCAGCCGGAGCACGCCGCACACTTCGGCTGGTCCGACGAGGAGTTGGCGGCCCGGCTCGGCGAACGGAGGTCCCGGGTCACCTTCGACATCGCCCCGTACGGCGAGTGCGTCAAGTTGACCGTCACCCACGAGGACTTCTCCCCGGGCAGCGAGATGTACCGGGCCGTCAGCGGCCAACTCGACGGCAGTGGCGGCTGGCCGGAGCTGCTGGCCAGCCTCAAGTCGCTGCTGGAGACCGGGGAGCCGCTGCCCGAGCCGCGCCCCGGGAGCGCCACCACGCAGGGCTGACCCGCCCCGTCCCGGCACGTGGCCGGCACCGGCGGACCCCGCTGCCGGGCGACCGGAACGGCGGCGCTTCCCGTCCCCGGAGCAAACCGGCCAGGACCGGGCCAACGCGGCGGGCCGGGCGCGTACGCGCCCGCCGCGGGGCACCGCTCCCGAGTGGGGCCGGGACGGCCCAGCCGCGACAGCACGACCCCCGGTGACATCGGCACGGCCAACCCTCGCGGGTGGGCCGTGCCGGCATTTCCGCTGCTCCCTCCGCCTCCCGGGTGGACACGTGACGGCAACGAGGATTTCTCATTTTCACCGGATCGGGGTCCCAACCCTCCTAGGGTTGGTCACACCGGTGCTAGTCACGGAGTTGGCCACCCGAACGACGTCCCACGCAGTCAGCGGACGAAAAGTGAGGGAAGACGCGTATGAAGGCAAAGACAGTTCTCGTATCGGCGGCGCTCGGCGTGGGTCTCGGCACGCTCCTGCTCCCCGGCGCGGCGCTGGCCGACACCGTCGTGTCACCGGCCACCACGCCGGTCGGCGGGACGGTCGTGCTCACCGCGACGACCTGCAACCCGAAGTCCGGCGACGCGATCTTCCGCGTCACCGGCCCCGACCGCGACCAGAACGTCCGGTCCACCACTGCGGCGGCCGGCGGCGGGCTGAGCGCCGAACTCTTCACCGCCGGCTTCACCCTGGGCACCTACACCGTGACCGCGACCTGCGGCGACGGCAGCGCGGCCGGCAGCGCCACGTTCACCGTCACCCCGATCGGCGGGGCCCAGGCCGGCGGGCGCGGCGACACCGACGGGACCGGCGCGTTGGCGGCCGGCGGCGCCCTGCTCGGCTCCGCCGCGGGCGGCGCCCTGGTCCTGGCCCGCCGCCGGCGCCACATGGCGGCGGCCACGCTCTGACCGACGGCCCCGTGCCGTCCACTCCTGCAAGCCGTCCATCCCTGCCACGGGTGCCCGCACCGGTGAACCCACCGGAGCGGGCACCCGGGCGCACGCGTACGGAGGTGGGATCGTGTCCTGGCGCAGGCCCGGCTGGGCGGTCACGGTCGTCGTCCTGCTCGCCACGACCGGGCTCGGCCTGGTCGCCGCCGGACTGGCGACGGCCCCGCCCCGCCCGCCCCGGCCGGAGGCCGCCGACACCCCCGCACCGGCCCGCTCCGCGCCGTCGGTGCCGCCGCTGCACCGGGCCGCGCCGGTCGACGTGCGGATCCCGGCCATCGACGTGCGGGCACGGATCGTCCCGGTGGGCGCCGACGCCGACGGGCACCTGGAGGTGCCGCCGCTGGACCGGCCCACCCTGGCCGGCTGGTACCGGCACGGTGTCAGCCCCGGCGAGACCGGCAACGCCGTGATCGTCGGGCACGTCGACTCCGCCGCCGGTCCCGCCGTCTTCTTCGACCTCGGCCGGCTGCGACCCGGCGACACCGTGCGGATCACCCGCGCCGACGCCAGCGTCGCCAACTTCGCCGTCGACGGCGTCGGGTCGTACCCGAAGGACCGCTTCCCCACCGACCTGGTCTACGGGCCCAGCGACGCGACCGGCCTGCGGCTGATCACCTGCGGCGGCCGGTTCGACCGGGACACCGGCAACTACGTCGACAACGTCGTCGTGTTCGCCACCCGGGTGCCGTGACCCCCGGACCCGCCGGACCCGAGTACGGTGTCCGCGCGGATGCCGGCGCGGCGGAGGGGAACGGGTGGTTCGGCGGGCGAAGGAGCGGGTCAGGCTGTCGGCCGTGTTCGACCGGCTGCTCGGCCGACCGCTGCCCGGGCAGCGCGCGCCGGAGCCCCGTCGCTCCAATCCCGACGCCGTGGTCGACTGTGCCGTCTACGTCGGCGGGCGGCGCGAGCCCGGCCGCCCGCACTACGCCGACGCGTACGCCCGCAGCCGTCGCGGCCGCGACACCTTCGTCTGGCTGGGTCTGCACGAGCCCGATCCGGTGGTGATGGCGGCCGTCGGCCGCGCCTTCGGGCTCGACGACCTCACCGTCGAGCAGGCCCTCGCCGACGGCCACCGCCCCACGGTGCGCCGCGAGGGCGACGTGACCCTGCTGGTCCTGCGCACCGCCCGTTACGTCGAGCACGCCGAACTGACCGACACCTCCGAGGTGGTCGACACCGGCGACGTGATGGTGCTGGTCGGCGACCGCTTCGCCGTCACGGTGCGGCACGGCGCCGCGGGTGCGCTCACCTGCGTGCGCGCCGACGTCGAGCAGCGCCCCGCGGTGCTCGCGCAGGGCCCGTGGGCGGTCGCGTACGCGGTCTGCGACCGGATGGTCGACCTCTACCTGGAGGTCGCCGGGCACGTCGAGCGGGACCTGGAACGCGTCGAGGAGGCGGTCTTCGCCCGCGACCGCTCGGCCGACATCCAGCACATCTACCAACTCAAGCGGGAGCTGGTCGAGTTCAAGCGGGCAGTGCAGCCCCTGCAGGCGCCGCTGCGCTCCCTGCTCGACCAGCGGCCCGACAACCCGCCGCGCGGCCTGCACCGGTGGTTCGTCGACGTGGACGCCCGGCTGACCCGGGCGGTGGACCGGGTCGCCGCCTACGACGAGCTGCTGAACTCGATCGTGCAGTCCCGGTTGGCGCAGCTCGCGGTGGAGCAGAACAACGACATGCGCAAGATCGCCGCGTGGGCCGCCATCGCCGCCACCCAGACCGGCATCGCCGGGATCTACGGCATGAACTTCACCAACATGCCGGGGCTGCACTGGCGCTACGGCTATCCCACCGTGCTCGGCCTGATGGCGCTGACCGCGTTCGCCCTGCACCGCCTCTTCCGCCGCTCGGGTTGGCTCTGAGCGCCTGCTCCGTCGTGGACGGCTCCGGGATCGCGGGCGCGGGGCTGGTGCGCGGCATCGGGACCTCGGTGGCCCGAACGGCCGGGGCCGACGCCAGCATCCGGTCGAAGACGTTGCGCAGCAGCGTCGACATCGCCGGATCGTCGGTCAGGGCGCCTCGGGCGGCGCGTCGCCGACCGCGAGGGCGCGCAGGGGGACGGACTTGACCGACGCCTGCGCGGTGAACGCAGCGGCGCGCGGACGTGACCGGCCGGCACGCCGCGCAAGTCGACGCTGTCACGGTCCGCTGCGGGTTCTTCCGACGGGCGCCGTCGTACCGCCCAGGTGCGGGTACGCGGGCCGGGTGACGTGCCGGGTGGGTCAGGGGGTCGGCGGGGTGACCGCGATGATGAGCCGGGCCCGCTGGTCGCTGGCGTTGCGGTAGAGGTGGGGCAGCCGGGAGTCGAAGGTGATCGCCTCGCCGGTCCTCAGCACGTAGCTCTCGCCGCCGATCTCCGCGACGACCTCACCGGTGACGGCGATCGCGCACTCGGTGGAGGGGTGCGCCCACGGCTCGGTGGAGCTGGCGTCGCCGGGCGCCAGCTCGGCTTCGAGCACCTCCAGGTCGCCCCGCCCCGGCGTGAGCCGGTCGTAGGCGATCTGCCCGGGAGGCGCGGCGAGCCGGGACCGCGAGCCGGGCCGGCTGATGTGTACCAGCGGGGCGTCCGGCTCGGAGAACAGCGCCGCGATGGAGGTGTCGAAGACCTTGGCGAGCTTACGCAGGGTGGCCAGGCTGGGGTCCGTGGCGCCGTTCTCGATCTGGCTGAGCAGGGCGGGCGACACGTCGGCCGCTGCCGCGAGCTGGCGCAGCGTGAGGGAGTGCTGCTGGCGCAGGTCGCGGAGCTGGTCACCGAGCATGCGTCTTTCCTCGTTCCTAAAACAGTGTGGCTAGAAATGTTTGACGTGACTATACGCGCTGTCTAGGGTGGTCGAACATAAGGTAAATGCGTTTGGCGCTACTAGACAAGCGGCATTGAGACACGAACCGGACACGCGTCCCGTCCGGGTACATCCAACCCCATGACGGCACAACGGCGCAGACCCGCGAAGCCGCCACGGTTGCACCAACGGCCCGGCTGCGGCGTCACCGACGTCACCGGGTGTGACAGCCCCCAGAGCCCGTCCCGCGCGGGCCGGCCCATACGAAGGTAGGAACAGCATGTCGGTGTCCCCTCGCCGGCTCCGCGTCGGAGCGATCGCTCTGGCGGCGCTGGCCATAGCCTCCAGCACCGCGTGCAGCGCGGGCGGCAGCGGAGGAAGCGGTGACGGCGGTTCGGCCAAGACCCTCACCGTCAACACCTCGTTCGTCCTCAAGACCCTCGATCCCGGCCGGATCTACGAGGCGACCGGCCTCACCGCCGTGCACTCGCTCTACGACACCCTGCTGACCTTCGAGGGCTCGGACGTGAGCAAGCCGGTCCCGGCGCTGGCCGAGTCGTTCGAGGCGTCGCCCGACGCCAAGACCTTCACCTTCAAGCTGCGCGAGGGCGTGAAGTTCTCCGACGGCACCGCGCTGACCGCCGACGACGTGGTCTTCTCCCTCAACCGGCTGAAGAACGTCAAGGCCAGCCCGGCCGTCATGGTCAGCGGCCTCACGTTCGCCAAGACCGACGAGCGGACCGTGGTGGTCACCTCGGCCACCGCCGACCCGAACATCCCCGTGGTGCTCGCGATGCCCTCCACCGGCGTGGTGAACTCCAAGGTCGCCAAGGAGCACGGCGCGACCGACGCCGCCGACGCCGCCAAGAGCGACACCGCGCAGCAGTACCTCGACACGAACTCCGTCGGCAGCGGCCCGTACGTGCTCAAGTCGTACGACCCGTCGGCGCAGGTGGTGCTGGAGGCCAACCCCAACTACTGGGGCGACAAGCCCGAGTTCAGCCGCGTCGTGCTGCGCAACATGGACGTGCAGACCCAGAAGCTGACCATGCAGCGGGCCAGCGGCTCCGAGATCGCGCTGGACATCTCCGGCAAGCTGCTGGAGGGGCTGCCGGGCAGCCTGAAGACCTCCGCCATGCAGGACACCGTCTACTTCCTCTTCCTCAACGCCGACCCGGCCGTGTCGCCGGTGAGCTCGAACCCGAAGTTCAACCAGGCGCTGCGGGCCGCCATCGACTACCAGGGCATCGCCGGGCTGTACGGCAAGGGCGCCGCCCCCGGCGCCGGCCTGGTGGCCCCGGCCTACCCGGGCGCGCTGCCCGCCGGCGAGGAGTCGAAGCGTGACGTGGCGAAGGCCAAGGCGTTGCTCACCGAGGCGGGGCTGACCAACCCCACGGTCAAGTTCAACTACCCGGCCATCACCTACAAGGGGGTCGACCTGGGCACGGTCGCGACGAAGGTGCAGGGCGACGCCGCCGAGGCCGGCATCAAGCTGGAGCTGACCCCGCAGCCGCTGACCACCTTCCTCGACGAGATGCGTACGGGCAAGATGGCCCTCGGGTTCACCCCGCAGAGCCTGAACTACCCGGTCGCCGACTCGCTGATCAACAACATGTCCCCCGGCCAGGCCACCGCGCTGCGCTCGGGCTGGACGGTGGAGCGGGCCGACCCGGCCGTCGTGGCCGCCGGCAAGAAGGTCACCGAGACCCTCGACCTGGCCGCCCGGGCCGCCGCCATGCAGGAGTGGCAGCGGGCGATGAACGCCGCCTCGCCGTACGTCGTCCTCGCCAGCAACTCCTCCGTGGTGGTGGCGAGCAGTGACCTGACCGGCACGGACTACACCGCCGCCGGTTGGCAGGTCGACCTCGCCGCGGTGGGCCGGGGGTAGCCACTCCATGACGACGACAGTCGACGACGCCGAGCCGGGCGCGGTCACCACGACCGTGTCCCGGCCCCGGCCGCACCGGGCACTGCTGGTCTTCCTGCTCAAGCGGGTGGCCATCACCGCCGGCCTGCTGCTGGGCGTCACGATCGTGACGTTCGGCCTGGTCACCGTGGTGCCCGGCGACCCGGTCACGGCCAACCTCTCCGACCAGGCGCTCAACGACCCCGCGACGGTCGCGGCGTTCCGCGAGAAGTGGGGCCTGGACCAGCCGCTGTACGTGCAGTACTTCCAGTACCTGGGCAACCTGCTGACGGGTGACCTCGGCATCTCCCAGCAGACCGGCCGCACCGTGGCCGACGACCTGTTGCAGTACGTGCCGGCGACCATGGAACTGGCCATCCCCACCATGGTGCTGGCGCTGCTCATCGGCACCGGGATCGGCATGCTCGCCGCCGTACGCAACGGTCGGGTCACCGACCAGCTGATCCGCGTCGGCGCGCTGCTCGGCCTCTCCACCCCGCCGTTCTGGCTGTCGCTCGTCGTGCTCTACGTGTTCTTCTACCAGCTCGGCCTGGCGCCCAGCGGCGGCCGGCTCTCCACCGACTTCAGCCCACCGCCCACGGTGACCGGCATGTACACGGTCGACGCCGCCCTCGCCGGGCAGTGGGACGTCGCCTGGGACGCCGCCCAGCACCTGATCCTGCCGGTGCTCGTGCTGACCAGCCTGACCGTGGCGATGCTCGTCCGCTTCGTCCGCTCGTCGATGCTGGAGGTGCTCCAGCAGGACTACATCCGGGCCGCGTACGCCAAGGGCCTGCCCGCCCGGGTGGTGTTCCGCCGGCACCTGCTGCGGGCCGGCCTGGTCCCGGTGATCACCGTCTCCGGGCTGGCCTTCGCCTCGCTGCTCTCCGGCACGGTGCTGGTGGAGAACATCTTCGGCTGGCCGGGCCTCGGCCAGTACGCGTACCGCAGTGCGACGGCGCTGGACCTGCCCGCGATCCTCGGCGTCAGCCTGTTCGTGGCGCTGGTCTACACGCTGGTCAACCTCACGGTCGACCTGCTGTATGGGCTCATCGACCCGAGGATCCGCCTGTCATGACCGCACTCGCACCCGATCCCGTGGCGCCCGACCCCAAGGCGACCGCCGCGCTGACTCGGCGCCGCTTCCTGGGCGGCCGGCTGCGGGGACGTTCGACGGCGCGGCCCATCTGGCGACAGCCGATCGCCGTGGTGGCCCTGGTCATCCTCGGCGGGTGGCTGCTGGCGGCGCTCTTCGCCCCGCTCGTCGCGCCGTTCGACCCGCTGGCGCAGAGTCCCGACGCCTACGCGCCGCCGTCCGGCACGCACTGGTTCGGCACCGACTCCCTCGGCCGGGACGTGTTCAGCCGGGTGATCCACGGCTCCCGCCTGTCGATCCCCCTCGCGCTCGCCATCGTCTCGCTCGCCCTGCTGATCGGCGGCCTGCTCGGCCTGGTCGCCGGCTACGTGGGCCGGTTCGTCGACGAGGCGCTGATGCGCCTGACGGACCTGGTCTTCGCGTTCCCGCAGATCATCCTGGCGATGGCCGTCACGGCCGCGTTCGGCCCCAGCACCCGCAACGCCGTCCTCGCGCTGGTCATCGTCTCCTGGCCGGTCTACGCCCGGGTCATCCGCAGCGCCGTGCTGACCATGCGCGGCGAGGACTACCTCAGCGCCGCCCGACTGCTCGGCATCGGGCCGATGCGCGCGCTGCGCCGCGACGTCCTGCCCAACAGCGTGGGCCCGGCGATCGTGCTGGCCACCCTCGAACTGGGCAACGCCGTGCTACTGCTCTCCGCGCTCTCCTTCCTCGGCCTCGGCCCCCGCCCGCCGGCCGCCGAGTGGGGCTCGATGGTGGCGCTCGGCTCGCAGGACCTCTCCATGTGGTGGGTCAGCGTCTTCCCCGGTCTGGCCATCCTCACCGTGGTGATGGCCTTCAACGTGCTCGGCGACGCGCTGCGCGACCGGATCGACCCCCGCTACGCGAAGGGACGTTGAGAAATGGCACCCCTGCTCGAGGTCGACTCCCTGGCCGTCACCCTGCCCGGCCCCACCGGGCCGCTGCCGATCCTGCACGACGTGTCGTTCACCGTCGACGAGGGCGAGATGGTCGGCATCGCCGGGGAGAGCGGGTGCGGCAAGAGCCTCACCGCGCAGACCCTGCTCGGGCTGCTGCCCGCCGGCGCCAAGGTCACCGGATCGGCCCGGTTCGCCGGCACCGAGCTGCTCGGCCTGGACACGAAGCGCTGGCAGAAGGTACGCGGCGCCGGCATCGCGATGGTCTTCCAGGACCCCACCGCCGCGCTGCACCCGATGCTCACGATCGGCCGGCAGCTCACCGAACACATGCAGGTCCACCTGGGCCTGGACCGGCGGGCGGCCGACCGGCGGGCGGTGGAGCTGCTCGAGCAGGTCCGCATCCCCGACCCGCAGCGGGCGGTGCGGGCGTACCCGCACCAGTTCTCCGGCGGCATGCGGCAGCGGGCGGCCATCGCGATCGCCCTCGCCGCCCGCCCCCGGCTGCTGATCGCCGACGAGCCCACCACCGCGCTCGACGTGACGGTGCAGGCCGGCATCCTGGCGCTGCTGGACCAGTTGCGTGCCGAGACCGGGCTGGCCGTCGCGTTCATCACCCACGACCTCGGGGTGCTCAGCGCGCTCACCACCCGCGGGTACGTCTTCTACGCCGGGCGGGTGGTGGAGACCGGTCCCACCGGGGCGCTGCTCACCGCGCCGCGCCACCCGTACACGGCGGCGCTGCTCGGCGCCCGCCCGCACGGCACCCAGGCCGTCGGCACGCTGCGCCCCATCCCGGGCGGACCGCCGGCGCCGGGGCAGGCGCCGCCCGGATGTCCGTTCCAACCCCGGTGCGGGTACGCCGAGCCGTCCTGCGGCAGCGCGCCGCCCCCGCTCGCCCCCGCCGGCGCCGACCGGTCGGTGGCCTGCGTGGTCCGTCCGCACCTGGAGGTGGCGGCATGAACGAGCCCGTCGGCTCGGGCAACCTGCTCGAGATCAGCGACGTCGAGGTCGAGTACAAGGCGCGCGGGCGGGGGCCGGTACGGGCCGTGGCCGGGGTGAGCCTCGAGGTGGCGCCCGGCCAGATCGTCGGCCTGGTCGGCGAGTCCGGCTGCGGCAAGTCGTCGCTGGCCCGGGTGGCGGTCGGGCTGGCCGCGCCGAGCGCCGGGGCGATCCGGTTCGCCGGCCGCCCGGTCACCCCGCTCGGCTGGCGGCGCCGGCCGGTGCCGCAGGTGGGGCTCCAGATGGTCTTCCAGAACCCGTACGCGTCGCTGAACCCCCGGCGCACCATCGGCGCCCAGCTCCTCGACGGGGTGCCGGACACGGTGACCGGCGCCGCCCGCCGGGCGAGGGTCGCCGACCTGCTGGACCGGGTCGGCATGCCAACCGGGGCCGCGGAGCGGTACCCGCACCAGTTCTCCGGCGGCCAGCGGCAGCGGCTCGCCATCGCGCGGGCACTCGCGCCGGAGCCCCGGATGATCATCGCGGACGAGCCGGTCACCGCGCTGGACGCCTCGTCCCAGGCGCAGGTGGTCAACCTGCTCGTCGGGCTGGTCCGGGACCTGGACATGGGCATGCTGTTCATCTCGCACGACCTGTCCCTGGTGCACGAGATCGCCGACGTCACGGCGGTGATGTACCTGGGCCGGATCGTGGAGACCGCACCCACCCGTCAGCTGTGGCGCTCGCCCCGGCACCCGTACAGCCAGGCGTTGATCGACGCGGTGCCGCAGATCGGCCCGCACCCGCAGCTGCCCAGGACGCTGGCCGGCGAGGTGCCCGACCCGGCGCACGCGCCGACCGGGTGCCGGTTCCGGCCGCGCTGCCCGCACGCGTTCGCGCCGTGCGGCGAGCAGCCGCCCACGCTCGACCTCGGCGGCCGCAGCGCCGCCTGCTGGCTCAACGACCCGACGGTGGCGCCGACCACCGCGCCCGCCGCGTAGAGGACTCCGCATGCACATCCCCACCGAACAGGTCCTGGTCAACCTCGCGCTCTACGACGGCGTGCGGGACGACCTCCAGCGCGACCAGGGCGTCTGGATCGGCGCCGACGGCACGATCCGCGCGGTCGGCGCGGTCGACGACGTCCTCGCCGAGGCCGGCGGCGCCCGGGTGGTCGACCTGCACGGCGACCACGTCATGCCCGGCCTGACCAACATGCACGTGCACCTCTCGCTCGGCCTGCCCGGTCACTTCGGCGACGAGGTGCACCGCTCCAACCTCGCCGAGCTGGTGCTGCTGATGGCCGACTCGGCGCGGCGGACCCTGCACTCCGGGGTCACCACCGCCCGGCTCGTCGGCGAGAGCCGGTACGCCGACTTCGCCCTGCGCAAGGGCATCGAGCGCGGCGCGGTGGACGGCCCGCGGATCTTCACCGCCGGGCACGCCCTCTGCTGCACCGGGGGGCACGGCTGGGAGGCCGACGCCCTGGAGGCCGACGGGGCGGACGGGTTCCGCCGGCTCACCCGGCAGCAGATCCGGGCCGGCGCCGACCTGATCAAGGTGTGCATCTCCGGCGGCATCGCCGGCGAGTTCGAGTCGATCGACACCCCGCAGCTGCTCGACGACGAACTGGCGGCGGTGATCCGGGTGGCGCACGACTGGGGCCGCAAGGTCACCGCGCACGCCGGGCCCGCCGAGTCGGTGCGCCGCGCCGTGGAACTCGGGCTGGACTGCGTCGAGCACGGCTACGAGCTGACCGACGAGGTGACCCGGCTGATGGCCGACCGGGGTGTCTGGTACGTCCCGACCATCGTGGTCAGCCGCTGCGAGCAGTTCTTCCGCGACGCCGGCGTGCCGGGCTGGCTGATGGACCGCGCCCTGTCCGCCGGGCCCCGGCACTGGGAGAGCCTCCAGCACGCCATCCGCAACGGGGTGCCGATCGCGCTGGGCAGCGACATGCCGCCGCACGCCGGCTACGACGAGACGACCGCGACCGTGCGGGAGCTGGAGTTCATGGTGGACGCCGGGATGCCCGTCGCCGACGCGCTGAGGTCCGCCACCATCCGCCCCGCCCAGTGGCTGGGCCAGGCCGACACCCTCGGCAGCGTCGAGGTCGGCAAGCACGCCGACCTGCTGGTCCTGCGCGACGACCCCACCCGGTCGGTGTCCGCGCTGCGCACCCTGCACGCGGTGCTCAAGGGCGGTGTCCCCTACCGCGACGACCACGGCCGCCTGGGCCTCGCCCGATGACGACCATCACCGAGGTCGCCGACGGGTACCTCGACGCGCTCGCCGAGCTCGACCCGGAGGCCGCCGAGGCGGCGGGACGTACCCCCGGATCGCACTTCGCGGACCTCTCCCCCGACGGCTTCGCCGCCCGCGCGGAGCTGGCGCGCGGCACCGCCACGGCGGCGGCCGGCGCCGACGCCGACGGCACGGCGCAGCGGGCCCTCGCGGGCGCGCTGCGCGACCGGCTGGCCAGCGAGGTCGACCTGTACGACGCGGGCTTCACCACCCGGCTGCTCGCCCCGCTGGCGACGCCGGTGCACCTGGTCCGGCAGGTCTTCGACAACCTGCCGCGCGCCACCGACGAGGACTGGGCGGTCGTCGCCGCGCACCTGCGCCGGGTGCCCGCGGCCCTCGGCCAGTACGCCGAGACGCTGCGCTGGTCGGCGCAGCGGGGACACCTGGTCGCCCGCCGGCAGGTGCTGGCGGTCGCCGACCAGTGCACCGCCTGGGTCACCGCCGACGACTTCTACGGCCGGCTGGTGGCCGGCCACCCGGGCGGGCCGCTGGCCGGGGAGCTGGCCGGGGAGCTGGCCGCCGGGGCGCGGTCGGCCGCCGCCGCGACGGCGGACTTCGCCGTGTTCCTGCGCACCGAGATGGCGCCCCGGGCCACCGGCGTCGACGGCGTCGGCCGCGACCTGTACGCCGTCACCGCGCGCAGCTTCCTCGGGGCGACCGTCGACCTGGACGAGCTGTACGCGTACGGCTGGGCGGAGCTGGCCCGCACCGCCGCCGAGCAGCGGGCGGTCGCCGCCGAGCTGGGCCACCCGGACGTGGCGGCGGCGCGGGCCGCGCTGGATGCCGACCCCGCCGGCCGGGTGCCGGTCGGGCCCGACCTGGAGCGGTGGCTGCGGGAGCGCACCGAGCGGCTCACCGACGCCCTGGACGGCCCGCACTTCGACATCCCGGCCGCCACCCGCCAGGTGGTGTGCCGGCTCAGCCCCGCCGCCTCCGGTGTCATGTACTACACCCCGCCCGACGCCGGGCTGACCCGCCCGGGCGGGATCTGGTGGTCGACGCCCCCGGGCGAGTCGACGGTGCCGGTGTGGCGGCACGTCGGGACGCTCTGCCACGAGGGGCTGCCCGGGCACCACCTCCAGCACGCGATCACCCTCACCACCACCGAGCTGCACCCGTGGCAGCGTTCGCTGTGCCAGGTGCACGGGTACGCCGAGGGCTGGGCGCACTACGCCGAACGCCTCGCCGACGAACTGGGCCTCTACGCCGGTCCCGCCGAGCGGCTCGGGATGCTCGACGGGCAGATGTGGCGCGCCGCCCGGGTGGTCATCGACCTCGGCCTGCACCTGGACGTGCCGATCCCGGCCGGGAACGGCTTCACCGACGCGCGGCGGTGGACCCCCGAGCTGGCCGTGGACTTCCTGGTCCGCGTCGCCGGGCTGGACCCGGCGACGGCGCGGTTCGAGGTCGACCGCTACCTGGGCTGGCCGGCGCAGGCGTTGGCCTTCAAGGTCGGGGCGCGGCTCTGGCAGCAGGCCCGCCACGAGGTCGAACGGCGCGAGGGCGCGAGGTTCGACCGCAAGCGGTTCCACCACCGCGCCCTGCGGCTCGGCCCGATGGGGCTCGATCCGCTGCGCGCCCGCCTCGCCGAACTCTCCTGATCCACCGTCACCCCCGACACCCCCGTCCGCCCCGACCGGAAGCGAGCCCCGATGACCGTTGACGATCTCACCGCCGCCATCACCGACATGTACCGGTCGTTGGGCGACCGGTCGGCGTTCGACGCCCGGCTGCACCCCGACCTGACGATCTGGGAGTCCGACGCGCCCGAGCTGCTGGACGGGCTGGCCGCCCTCGACGACCTGCGGAACCGCCGGGCGGCGGACCGGGGCCCGGCCGCGCCGCCCACCTCGGTCGCGCCCGAGCAGTTCCGGGTCGAGTCGTGGGACGACACCGGCCTGGTCCGCTACGTCCTGCGGGCCCGGTACGCGGGCGGGCAGCCGGACGGCTGCTTCCGGGTCACCGACGTGCTGCGCCGCGACGAGCGGGGCTGGCGGATCGTGCACCACCACGCGGAGGCGGTCCGATGAGCGCCGAGGAACCGGTCACCGACCTCTACGACCTGCGGGTCGTGGTGGAGCGGATCGAGGGCCGCTCCGTGTGCGGCCTGCGGCCGGGTGACCACATCGACCTGACCGAGTCGAACCGGCTCAGCATCCCGCCGGGCAAGCACTTCTGCCTCTACGCCCTGGCGGCGTGCCTGCCGCTGCTGCCGGCCAAGCAGCGGCCGCTGCCGCCGGAGGACTGGCTGGCCCGGGACAGTCACGTGGCCTGCCCGGACCCGGACGAGCGGGTCATCATGCGCATCGAACGGACCGCCCGGCGGCAGATTCCCACTGGAGACCTGACGTGAGCACCGACGACGGACGCCGACTGGTCGGCATCGGACTGCAGTCCGACAAGAGCGCCGACGAGTACGCCGCACTGGCCGAACTCGCCGAACGGCACGGCTTCGACGTGCTGTCGGTCTTCGGCGACCTGATGTACCAGCCGCCGTTCTTCCCGCTGCTGGTGGCCGCCCGGCACACCCGGCGGATCCGGCTCGGGTCGGCCTGCCTGAACCCGTTCACCATGCACCCGGTGGAGATCGCCGGGCAGGTCGCCGCCCTGGACCTGGCGTCGAACGGGCGGGCGTACCTCGGGCTGGCCCGGGGCACCTGGCTGGACCAGGTCGGGGTGCCGCAGGCCCGGCCGCTGCGCCGGATCACCGAGACGGTCGACGTGGTGCGACTGCTGCTCTCCCGCGACGAGGGCGGCTTCGCGGGCCGGGAGTTCACCGTGGCGCCCGGCACGGCGCTGCGCTACGCCCCGGTCCGCGCCGACGTGCCCGTCCTGGTGGGCACCTGGGGTCAGCAGACCGCCCGGACGGCCGCCGCCTTCGCCTCGGAGATCAAGGTCGGCGGGTCGGCCAACCCGGCGATGGCCAAGACGATGCGCGCCTGGCTGGACGAGGCCACGCCCGCCGGCCGGGACCAGGTGGGTGTGGTCATCGGTGCGGTCACCGTGGTGGACGAGGACGGCGCCCTGGCCCGCCGGGTGGCCCGCACGGAGGTGGCCATGTACCTCGCCGTGGTCGCCGCCCTCGACCCGAACGTCGACATCGACCCGGAGCTGCTGGCGCGGATCCAGCAGCACGTCGCCCGCCAGGAACACGACGTCGCCGGCGCGCTGATCGGCGGGGACCTGCTCGACCTGTTCGCCTTCTCCGGCACTCCGGAACACGTCGCGGCGCAGGCCGCGGCGGTGTTCGACGCCGGGGCCACCCGGGTGGAGTTCGGCACCCCGCACGGGCTGTCCCCGACCGGCGGCGTCGACCTGCTCGGCCGCCGGGTGCTGCCGCTGCTCAGGGAGTGACGCCGCGGTGGGGGCGGGCCGGAAGGGGTTCCCGACCCGCCCCCATCTGACAAATTTCCGAGCCCGGTCGCGTTCTTTCATTCCTGGGTCTCGCTCTTGCATTGTGGAGTCGCCTACTGCACCATGGCCATCGATACCTTTCCGCGACCGGAAGGAAGACGGCCATGGCGGTGTCCCGTCGGAAACTCATCGGATCCCTCGCCGCCGGTTCGGCGCTCGCCGCCGTCTCCCCCACCGACCTGGTCTCCGCCCTGCGGGGCACGGCGTACGCGGCCAGCCCGCCCGGTGACGTCGTCGGCAAGGTCTCGGTCGGCTACCAGGGCTGGTTCAGCTGCCCCGGTGACGGCGCGCCCATCGGCGGCTGGTGGCACTGGAGCCGCGACCGGTTCCAGTCGCCCTCCCCGGTCAACACCACAATCGTCTCCTGGCCCGACATGCGGGAGTACGCCCGCGGCTACACCACCGCCTACCCGCCGCTCGGCAACGGCCAGCCGGCGCAGCTCTTCTCCTCCTACGACCAGCAGACCGTCGACACCCACTTCCGCTGGATGCAGGAGCACCGCTGCGACACCGCCGCCCTGCAACGGTTCAACCCGTTCGGCGACGAGGGGCCGACCCGCGACGCCATGACGGTCAAGGTCCGTGGCGCGGCGGAACGCTTCGGCCGCAAGTTCTACGTCATGTACGACGTCACCGGCTGGACCGCGATGCAGTCCCAGATCAAGCAGGACTGGCTCGACCGGATGTCCGCGCACACCGCCTCCCCGGCGTACGCGCGGCAGAACGGCCGGCCGGTGGTCTGCGTCTGGGGCTTCGGCTTCAACGACGACGGCCGCCCCTTCGCCCCCGCCGCCTGCCTCGACGTCGTCAACTGGTTCAAGGCCCAGGGCTGCTACGTCATCGGCGGCGTGCCGACGTACTGGCGGCAGGGCGTCAACGACTCCCGGCCGGGCTTCTCCGAGGTCTACCACGCGTTCCACATGCTCTCGCCGTGGATGGTCGGCCGCACCGGCACCCTCGACGGGCTCGACTGGTTCCACACCAACGTCAACGTCCCCGACCTGGCCGACTGCGCCGCGCACGGCATCGACTACCAGCCCTGCGTGATGCCGGGCGACCTGTCGGCCGGGCACCGCCGCCACGGCGACTTCTACTGGCGGCACCTCTACAACATGACCCGGCTGGGCGCGCAGGGCCTCTACGTCTCCATGTTCGACGAGTACAACGAGGGCAACCAGATCGCGAAGACCAGCGAGACGCAGGCGACGACGCCGGCGGGGGCGGGCATCCGGGCGCTGGACGAGGACGGCACCGCCTGCTCCGCCGACTACTACCTGCGGATCACCGCCGACGGCGGCCGGATGTTCAAGGGGCAGCTCGCCCTGACCCCCGTACGGCCGACGCCACCCGTCGTCGGCGGCGGCCCGCAGCCCGGGGCCGACCTGGCCGCCGGCCGGCCGGCGTCGGCGAGCAGCCAGAACGGCGCGTTCGCCGCCGGCAACGCCGTCGACGCCGATCCCAACAGCTACTGGGAGTCCACCAACGGCGCCTTCCCGCAGTGGTGGCGGGTCGACCTGGACGCGAGCCACCCGCTGGCCCGGATCGTCCTCGCCGTGCCCGCCGGCTGGGAGGCGCGCACCCAGACGGTGACGGTGCAGGGCAGCACCGACGGCACGACCTTCAGCACGCTCACCGGGCCCGTCGGGGTCCGGTTCGACCCGGCGACCGGCAACACCGCGACCCTCACCGTGCCGTCCACCGCCACCCGCCACGTCCGGGTCACCGTCGCGGGCAACACCGGCTGGCCGGCGGCCCAACTCGCCCAGGTCAAGGTGTACGCGGCGACCGGCACGCCCACCCCGCCGGGCGGCCTCACGGTGACCGGCCGGACCTCGACGAGCGTGTCGCTGGCCTGGACGGCGTCGACCGACCCCGACGGCATCACCGGCTACCAGGTGCGCCAGGGCGGGCAGACCGTGGCGTCCGTCCCCGGCACCTCCGCCACCGTCGGCGGCCTGACGCCCCAGACCGCGTACACCTTCACGGTCGTCGCAGTGGACGGCACCGGCACGCTGTCGGCGCCCTCCGCCGCCGTGTCGGCGACCACCGCGCCGGCGCCCGGGGCCGACCTCGCCCGGGGCAGGCCGGTGACGGAGAGCAGCCACGTGCAGGCCTACGGCTGCGCCAACACCGTCGACGGCAGCGCCGACACCTACTGGGAGAGCGCCGGCAACGCCTTCCCGCAGTGGGTGCGCGTCGACCTCGGCGCGACCGTCCCCGTCGGACAGGTCGTGCTCCGGCTCCCGCCCGCCGCAGCCTGGCAGCGACGCACCCAGACCCTCTCCGTCGAGACGAGCCCGGACGGCACCGCCTGGAGCACCGCCGTCGCGTCCGCCGCCCACGTCTTCGATCCGGCCACCGGCAACCAGGTGACGATCGCCGTCCCGGCGACGCCCGGCCGGTACGTGCGGATCCGCGTCACCGGCAACACCGGCTGGCCGGCGGCGCAACTGTCCCAGCTTGAGGTGTACGCCGCGTAGCGGCGGTCACTGCCGGCCGCGCGGCCGGACCCGTCCCACCACGAGAAGAGTCACGCCATGCCCCTGAGCAGATCTGCGCTGCCCGGACCGTCGTCGCGGCGACGGCCCCGGGCCGCGGTCGCCGCCACCGTCGCGCTCGCGACCGCCCTCGGCGTCCTGGCCGGCGCGCCCGGCCCGGCCACCGCCACCCCACCCGCCGGTACCGCACCGGTGGTGACCAGGGCCGGCCTCGACCCGCAACTCGTCGCGGGGCGCGGCGCCGACGTCGACTTCGTCGAGCAGGAGGCGGAGAACGCGACCACGGACGGCGAGGTCATCGGCCCCGACCGCACCGCCTACACGCTGCCCGCCGAGGCCTCCGGCCGCCGCGCGGTCCGGCTGACCCCCGGCCGGTACGTCGAGTTCGTCCTGCCCCGCGCGGCCAACGCGATCACCGTGCGCTACAGCATCCCCGACGCTCCACAGGGCGGCGGCATCACCGCCCCGCTGGACGTGGCGGTCAACGACCGGCGGGTCCGGACGATGACCCTCACCTCGCAGTACGCCTGGCTCTACAACCAGTACCCGTTCTCCAACGACCCGACCGCCGGCCTGCTGCACCCGGACTGGTGGATCACCGAGTGCTCGTGCGTGCCGGCGGCCACCACGCCGTACCCGAGCATCCCCACCCCGTTCCGCCCCAGCCACTTCTACGACGAGCAGCGGCTGCTGCTCGGCCGGACGTACCGGGCGGGCGACCGGATCCGGCTCACCGCCCCGGCCGGCAGCAACGCGGCGTGGACGGTGATCGACCTGCTCGACTCCGAACTCGTCGGTCCGCCGCGCGTCCGGCTGCGCGCCGCGAACGTGCTGGCCTTCGGCGCGGATCCGACCGGCCGCCGCGACTCCGCCCCCGCCCTGGACCGGGCCATCGCCTTCGCCCGGCGGGCGGACGTGCCGGTCTACCTGCCGCCCGGCACGTACCAGGTCAACCGGCACATCATCGTCGACGACGTGACGATCGAGGGCGCCGGCAACTGGTACACGATCGTCAAGGGACGCGAGGTCACGCTGCCCGCGCCCGCGCCGGACGGCTCGGTGCACACCGGCGTCGGCTTCTACGGCAGGAGCGCCGCCGACGGCGGCAGCCGCAACGTGCACCTCTCCGGCTTCGCCATCGAGGGCGACGTACGCGAGCGCATCGACACCGACCAGGTCAACGCGATCGGTGGCGCGATGAGCGACTCCACCATCGACGGCCTGCACCTGCGCCACACGAAGGTGGGCATCTGGTTCGACGGGCCGATGAGCAACGTGCGGGTCACCGACACGATCATCGTCGACCAGATCGCGGACGGGCTCAACTTCCACACCGGCGTCACCGACTCGCTGGTCGCCCACACCTTCGTCCGCAACAGCGGCGACGACGGGCTCGCCATGTGGTCGGAGAAGGTCGGCAACGCCCGCAACCGGTTCGACCACAACACCGTGCAGTCGCCGGTGCTGGCCAACGGCATCGCCCTCTACGGCGGCACCGACCTCACCGTGTCGCACAACCTGGTCGCCGACCCGGTGCGCGAGGGCAGCGCGATCCAGGTCGGGTCCCGCTTCGGCGCGCAGCCGTTCACCGGGCGGCTGCTGATCACCGGCAACACCACCGCCCGCGCCGGCACGTACGAGCTGAACTGGAAGATCGGGCTGGGGGCCATCTGGTTCTACGCGCTGGACCGGGACATCGACGCGCGGATCGAGGTCATCGGGGACAGCTACCTCGACAACACGTACAACGCCATCATGCTGGTCAGCGACTGGCCCCTGAAGGACCTCCACTCGATCACCGGCGTCCGGTTCCAGGACATCCGGGTCGACGGCACGGGCACCTCCGTGCTGAGCGCCCGGGCGGCGGGGTCGGCCTCGTTGCGCAACGTCGACGCCCGCAACGTCGGCGCCGTCGGCGTCAACAACTGCGGGTCGTTCAACTTCCCGGCGACCGGCTCGGAGTTCGCCCTCACCGACCTCGGCGGCAACGACGGCGGCTGGCTGGCCCCGTGGCAGCTGCCGAACACCATCACCTGCGACGACCGGCCGCCGGTCGTGCCGCCACCGCCGCCGTCGGCCTGGTAAGCCCCCCGCGGTGGGCGGTGGACTCCGCCGCCCACCGCCAGCCGCCGTCGTACCGGGACACCCCGGCACGGCGGCGGCTTTCTCGTGCCCCGCCCGACGGGAACCGTCGACCCAACCCCGCACCCACCCGCCGGCCGTGTGACGGGTCAGCCGTTCACCCACGATTGACGAATGTCGACCAAATGTGCTAACAAGCCGCCTTGTGAATGTCGCCGAAAATGGCGGAAACCCCCCTCTTTCCGAAACGGACACGGGGCGCGACAGAGACGTGACACATTGCCTCTCGTCGTTGCATAATGGCCGCCGCACGCGCTGTCGCACCGTCGGTTTCCGATGCGGCGACGCCGACCGAAGGGGACACAATTCCGTGAAGCGGGACCATTCACCTGTGCTGCCTGGCGACGGCGCCACGGACTATGCGCGCTACATGCGGCTGGACGCGCTGCTCGACCTGCAACGGCGTCCGGAGGAGAGGCTCCACCGCGACGAGCTGCTCTTCCAGGTGGTGCACCAGTCCACTGAGTTGTGGCTGAAACTCGCCGCCGCCGAGCTGGCCGAGGCGGTCACCCGGCTGCGCGCCGGCGAGCTGGCGGTGACCGAGTCGCTGCTGGCCCGGGCGACGCTCGGAATCCAGCTGGTCACCGACCAGTTGGAGATGTTCCGGCACCTGTCCCCGGCCGACTTCCAGGCCATGCAACCGGCGCTGGGCAAGGGATCCGGCGCGGAGTCGCCCGGCTGGCGGCAGGTCCAGGCCACGAGCCGACAGCTCGGCCTGGCGTTCGCCGAGCAGCTGGAAGCCCAGGGAGTCGACCCGGCCACACTGGGCCGGCCGGATCCGGCGGACCCCGTCCAGCGGCTCGCCGAGGCGCTCGTCGAGTGGGACGAGCGGGTGTCGCTGTGGCGGACGCGGCACTACCAGCTCGCCCTGCGCGTCGGGGGCCACGCCCCGGACGGCGCCGAGGCGACGATGCTCGCCAAGCTCGTCGGGTACCGGTTCTTCCCCGAACTGTGGCGGGCCCGCCTGAAGCCCACCGACGAATCCGGTGACGAATCACAGGTCGGTCGTCCCTGACAATCCTCGTCCACCAGGAATTGTCAATCCCTCCCCACCTGTCTGCGTGGCGACCGAAATGTCGAGGTGCGGTTCGTGCGTGAACTGACGAGTTGGCTGTCCGGTGCCGGTGAGCCCGACAGTTTCCCATACTCCGCCGTGCTGGCGGAGTTTCACCGGGTCGGCAAACACTTCGTCGAGAAGGAACTGCTGGCCCTGCTCGACCAGGCCCGTGCGCAGTCGACGGTGCCGGCGGCCGCGCGGGATGCCCATGCCCGGTTGCTGGGTGACTTCCTCGACGCCGCGCTCGACAAGTGGGACGGCCGGTACGACTACCGCAGTTACCTGGCGCTGCGGCTGCTCCGGCTGCCCTGCGGGGACGACGTCGACGACGGGCCGGCCGCCGACCCGGTCGGTGCCCGGCGGGACCGGGACCGGCTCCTCGTCCGCCTGGTCGCCGACGCGCTCGCCTTCGAGCTGACCGCCGCCTCCGGCACCACCGACCTGCTGCCCGAGCGGCGCCCGAGCCGGGACGTGGTGGCCAAGCGCTACCGGCTCGGCGTACGGGCCGCGTCCCCCGCTCTCGTCCGGATGGGCCTGGCCGGCACGGTCCCCCACCGGGAGGCGGTGGCGACCCCGGACGAGCTGCGGGCCCTCGCCGCCGACCCGGATCCCACCGGGGAGCTGGTGCTGCGGCTGAGCATGCTGCCGGTCCACGTGACACACGACGAGTACCTGTTCATCCGGGTGCTCCAGGCGTACGAGTGCCTCTTCGCGGGAATCGCCGACGAGCTGCGCGCCACCGTCGCCGCCCTGACCGCCGGCGATGCGGGGCCAGCGGTCGAGCGGCTGGCGTACGCCCGCGAACAGCTCACCGCCGCCGGACCGCTGTTCTCGCTGCTGGCCACCATGCATCCGGAGGCGTTCCGGACTTTCCGGGAGTTCACCGAGGGGGCGAGCGCCATCCAGTCGCGCTCCTACAAGCTGGTGGAGTCGCTGTGCCGTACCCCCGAGGGGTCGCGCTTGGACTCGGCCGCCTACCAGCAGGTGCCGGAGGTCCGCGACCGGGTGCACGCCGGGCGGCCGTCGGTCGACGACGCGTTCCGGGCCGCCGTACGCGACGGCCTGCTCGCCGCGCCCGGCGGCGGGCGGGTCGAGGAGGAGATGCGGTCGTTCGCCGCTGCGGTCGTCCAGTGGCGGCGTACGCACCACCGGCTGGCGACCCGGATGCTCGGCCCCCGCCCCGGCACCGGCTACACGGAGGGCACGCCCTACCTGGCCGCCGTCCGGTCCATCCCGGTCTTCACCTCCGTCGCCGACGACTCCCGATCCCCGTCCCCGACCGAACCGACCGGAGGCAGCCCCGAGTGAGCCCGCCCGAACCGCACCCTGACGCGCACAGGCCCGAGTGCCTCGACGCCACCGCGCACGCCGCCCTGCGCGCCGAGTTCCCCCTGCTCCAGAGCGCCGTCTATCTCAACAACAACTCCACCGGCGCGGTGCCCAGAGGGGCGGAACACGTCCTCACCGGCTACTGGGAGACGCTGCGGAGCTGGCGCGACGAGGTCTGGCAGGGCTGGCACGTCGGCCTCGACCGGTACGCCGACTCGGTCGCCGCCCTCATCGGCGCGCCGGCGGGCAGCGTCGTCACGGACGCGAACCTCAGCACGCTGCTCGCCCGGGTGGCGTCCTGTTTCGACTACCGCCCGCCGCGCGACCGGATCGTCACCACAGACCTCGAGTACCCGACGGTGCCGTTCATCTGGAACGCGTTCCGCCGCTACGGCGCCCGACTCGACGTGGTCGGCTCGGGCGGCCCGCGGTTCGACGAGGACGCCCTCGAGGCGCGCGTCGACGAACGCACGCTGCTGGTGTGCGTCCCGCACGCCAGCTTCTCCTCCGGCGCCACCATCGACCTGCACCGGCTGGTGCGACGCGCCCACGACGTCGGCGCCCTGGTGGTGGTCGACGCCTTCCAGAGCGTCGGGGTGATGCCGCTGGACGTGACGGCGCTCGGCGTCGACGTGGTCCTCGGCGGCGCGCACAAGTGGCTGTGCGGGGTCGGCACCGCCTTCCTCTACGTCCGCCCGGGCCTGGTCCCGGAGCTGGAGCCGGCGGCCACCGGCTGGCAGGCCGGCGACCGGGCGTTCACGTTCCAGCCGTCGACCGGCTGGGCCGACGGGGCCCGGCGGTTCGCCGGCGGCACCCCGTTCCCCCTCACCTCGCTGGTCTCCCAGGTCGGCCTGGACCTGCTGGCCGGGGTGGGCGTCGACGCGATCCGCCGGCACTCGCTCGCCTGCACCCAACGGGTCCTGGACCGGGCCGCCGCGGCCGGCATCGACGTGGTCAGCCCGACGGACCCGCACCGGCGCGGCGGCGTCGTCTGCCTGGACGTCGCCGACGGCGAGGCCGTCAAGCGGCGGCTGGTCGCGCGCGACATGGTCTGCAGCTGGCGGGGCCACCTGCGGGTCGGCCCGCACGTCTACAACACCCTCGACGAGATCGACACGTTCATGGACGCCCTGGAAGAGGAGCTGAAACGGTGAAGGTCACGCTGTCCCCCCGGGCGCTGATGAGTCTGCTCGCCAACGGGCCCAAGGCCATGGACGTGCTGGAGACCGCGCTCGGCATGGGACTGCTCGACGCGCTGGAGCCCGGGCCGGCGAGCCTCGGCGAGCTGGCCGCCCGGTTCGGCGTACGGCCCCTGCGGCTCTACAAGTTCCTCGACTGCCTGGAGAGCCTCGGCGTCGTCGAGCGCAGCGAGCCGGGCGACGACATCACGACGGCCACGTACCGCGCGGTGCCCGGCCTCCGGGACGCCGTCACGGCGGTCGTCGGCCCCGGCGCCGTCGAACGCGACCGGGACCGCTACCCCTGGCGGCGGCTGCACGGGCGGCTGGCCGAGAGCCTGCGGGGCGAGGTGAGCATGAGCGACGACGACTTCGCCTGGCCCCCGAAGACCGACGAGCAGACCGCCGACTTCGAGCGCAGCATGGCCGTCGGTCTCGGCCCGGTGATCGAGACGGTGCACCGCAACGCCGACCGGCTGTGGCCGGACCGCCGTCGCCTGCTGGACGTCGGCGGGGGCGACGGCACGCTCGCCGCGCACGTCCTCGACGACGCCCCGGGGCTGCGGGCCGACGTGTACAACCTGCCGGCCGTGGCGCCGCTGGTGGCGGCCACCCGGGCGCGTACGGGGCATGCCGACCGGCTGGGTTTCGTCGGCGGCGACTTCTTCGCCGAGCCGCTGCCCACGGGCTACGACGCCATGGCGTTCGTCCGGGTGCTACACGACTGGCCCAACGACGTCGCCCGCCGGCTGGTCGAGAAGGCGTACGCGGCCCTCGAACCGGGCGGGCTGCTGGTGATCTGCGAGGAGTTCCGCACCCCGGACCGGCTGGCGATGCAGTTCTTCTGGAGCTACTTCCTCATCGGGGTCGACAGCTGCGTCAGCCGGCTGCGGGAGGTCGAGTACTACACCGGCCTGCTCAAGGAGGTCGGCTTCGACCGGGTGGCCGTGCTGCCCGGCGGCTGGGAGGTGGTCTGCGCGTACAAACCGGTGGCCGAGGTGTGATCCGCCGAGCCGGCGGGGTGCGGACGCCGGCCGCGCCGGGCCGTCGGCCAGAATGGGCCGGTGGCGAAGCGATCCCGCCGGCGGGCGGCCGACGACCGTGACCGGCCCTGCCCCTGCGGCGCCGGCCAGCCGTACGCCGGGTGTTGCGGGCGGCTGCACCGGGGCGAGGCGGACGCGGCGACCGCCGAGGCGCTGATGCGCTCGCGGTACAGCGCCTTCGCCGTCGGCGACACCGCGTACCTGCTGCGCAGCTGGCACTCCTCGACCCGGCCGGGCGCCCTCGACCTCGACCCCGGCCAACGCTGGACAAGCCTGGAGATCCTCGACACCGACCGGGGCGGGCTGTTCGACGCCACCGGCACCGTCGAGTTCCGGGCCCACCACCGCGCCGGCGGCCAGCCGGGCACGCAGAGCGAGCGCAGCCGGTTCGTCCGCGAGGACGGCCGCTGGGTCTACCTCGACGCGCTGCCCGACTGACAGTCGCCCGGTCGCGGCGCCTGGACACCGCGACCGGGACGCGCTCAGCCGCTGGCGGCGACGCCGCGCGCCAGGCCGAGCCGGTCGACCGCCGCCGAGACGAGTTCGTCCGGCGTCAGCGCCAGGTCGAGCACCAGCACCGACTCGTCCGGGTGGTGCTGCTCCAGGGTGGCCAGCTGCGACTCCAGCAGGCTCGGCGGCATGAAGTGCCCGGCACGCCGGGCCATCCGCTCCCGGATCACCTCGGCGGCGCCGTCCAGGTGGACGAACTCGACGCTCGGCGGCCCCTGCCGCAGCGTGTCGCGGTAGGACCTCCGCAGCGCCGAGCAGGCCAGCACCGTCGACACGCCCTCGGCGGCGCGGGCGGCCATCCAGCCGGCCAGCTCGCGCAGCCAGGGCAGGCGGGCGGCGTCGTCCAGCGGCACGCCGGCGCGCATCTGTGCCACGTGCGCCGGCGTGTGGAATTCGTCGGCCTCGGCGAAGACCAGTCCGGTACGGGCGGCGATGCCCCGGGCCACGGTCGTCTTGCCGGCGCCGGACACCCCCATCACGACCACGTGCCGCGTCGGGGACGCGCCCTCACCAGTCATGGACGGTGCCGTCCTGGAGCCGGTTGAACGGCAGGTACGCCGGCACGTACGGGAACTTCGCGGCGGCCTCCTCGTCCAGCTCGACGCCGAGCCCGGGCTGCTCCCCCGGGTGCAGGTAGCCGTCGGCGAAGGTGAACGACTGCCGGAACACCTCGTTGGTGAGCGCCCCGTGCCGCATGTACTCCTGGATGCCGAAGTTGTGGATGGCCAGGTCCAGGTGCAGGGCGGCGGCCATGCCGACGGGCGAGATGTCGGTCGGGCCGTGGATGCCGGACTTGATCTGGTACTGGGCGGCGAAGTCGAGCAGCTTGCGCATGGCCGTGATGCCACCGGTGTGGGTGACGGCGGAGCGGACGTAGTCGATGAGCTGCTCGCGGATGAGCGTCTGGTAGTCCCAGACGGTGTTGAAGACCTCGCCGATCGCCAGCGGCGTGGTGGTGTGTTGGCGGACCAGCCGCAGCGCCTCCTGGTTCTCCGCCGGGGTGCAGTCCTCCAGCCAGAACAGGTCGTACGGCTCCAGCGCCTTGCCCAGCTTGGCGGCCTGGATGGGGGTCATCCGGTGGTGGCCGTCATGCAGCAGCGGCAGCTCCGGGCCGAACTCGTTGCGGACCGCCTCGAACACGCCGGGCAGGTGGCGCAGGTAGGAGCGGGTGTCCCAGTCCTCCTCGGCCGGCAGCGGGATGCGCTGCGCCGGCTCGTAGTCGTACCGCTTGCCGTCGGCGCTGGGCTGGGCGGCGACCCCGTACACGGCGTTGATGCCCGGCACCGAGGTCTGCACCCGGATCGAGCGGTAGCCCTCGTCGAGGTGCCGGCGGATCGAGTCGAACAGCTCCGGCAGGTCCCGGCCGGAGGCGTGGCCGTAGGCCATGATCCCGGTGCGCGACGCCCCGCCCAGCAGCTGGTACAGCGGCATGCCGGCGGCCTTGGCCTTGATGTCCCACAGGGCCACGTCGACCGCCGCGATGGCGGCCATGGTGACCGGCCCGCGACGCCAGTACGCCGAGCGGTAGAGGAACTGCCAGGCGTCCTCGATGCGGTGCGCGTCCCGGCCGATCAGCAGCGGGACGACGTGGTCGCGCAGGTACGAGGCGACCGAGAGTTCCCGTCCGTTGAGGGTGCCGTCTCCCAGGCCGGTGACGCCGTCCTCCGTGGTGATCTTCAGGGTGACGAAGTTGCGGTCGGGGCTGGAGACGATGACGTCAGCGGCGACGATCTTCACGGGGTGCCTTTCTTCTTCGGGGTGCTCGGTGGTCAGCGGAGGACGTCTCCGGCCTCGTGGCCGTCGAGGAGGGACAGTTCGGCGCGGCGCGGCAGCCCTTCCCAGTCGCCGGGGCTGGAGACCGCGAAGGCGCCGAGGGTGGCCGCGCGGCGCAGCCGACCGGCCAGGTCGAGCCCGTCGAACCAGCCGGACAGGTAGCCGGCGGTGAACGCGTCCCCGGCGCCGACGGCGTCGACGGCGGTCACGGTCAGCGCCTCGGCCCGCCGGACCCCCTCGCGGGTGTGCGCGCGGGCGCCGTCGGAGCCCAGCTTGACCAGGACCGTGTCCACCCCGCGGCGCAGCAGGTCCGCCACGACGGTGGACTCGTCGGCTCCGGGGTCGCCGACGAGGTCCAGCTCGTCGGCGGAGGCGACGACGGTCGAGGCGTACCCGGCCAGCGGGGTGAGCACCTCACGGGCGGTGTCGCGGGACCAGAGGCGTTCGCGGTGGTTGACGTCGAGGCACACCGGGATGCCGGCGGCGACGGCGGCCTCGGCCGCCCACCGGGTGGCCGCGCGGGCGGTGTCGGACAGCGCCGGGGTGATGCCGCTCAGGTGCAGCGTCCGCGCGCCGGCGGCCAGCGGCGCCCGCAGGTCGTCGACGCCGAGGGCGGAGCCGGCCGATCCGGCCCGGTGGTACTGCACCCGGGTCAGGTCGGCGGTGCGCCGCTCCAGGAACATCAGGCCGGTCGGCCGGTCCGGGTCGCGGGTCACGCCGTCGACGGCGACGCCCTCGGCGCGCAGCTGACGCAGCACGTACTCGCCGAACTCGTCGGCGCCGACCCGGCCGACCCAGGCGGCCCGGTGGCCCAGCCGGGCCACCGCGACGGCCACGTTGGACTCGGCGCCGGCCAGGTGCATGGTCAGCGGTCCCCCGGCGGCGAGCGGGCCGGCCGAGCGCAGCGACACCAGAGCCTCGCCGACGGTGAGCAGGTCGGGTGCGGTCATGACGGCGTCGACTCCCGCACGGCGGCGAGGTAGCTGCGCGCCCGCGCCCGCAGGGCGTCCAGGTCGCCGCCGGAGGCGGCGTCGCCGACCAGGGGACCGCCGAGGCCGACCGCGATCGCGCCGGCCCGGAAGTAGGCGGGCACGTCGTCGCGGCCGACGCCGCCGACCGCGACGAACGGGATGTCCGGGAAGGGGTCGCGCACCGCCTTGAGGTACGCCGGGCCGCCGACCGACGCCGGGAAGAGCTTGACCGCCGACGCTCCCATCCGCACCGCGGTGTAGGCCTCGGTCGGGGTGAGCGCCCCGGCGGCCACCGGGAGGCCCCGGCGCGCCGCCTCGGCGATCGACTCGACCACGGCCGGCGTCACCACGAACTGCGCGCCCGCGGCGGCCACCTCGGCGACGTCGGCGGTGGTGAGCACCGTGCCGGCCCCGACCAGCGACCCGGCGGGGACCGCCGCGCGCAGCGCCTCGATCGCCCCGAGGGCGTCCGGCGTGGTGAGGGCCACCTCGACGACGCGTACGCCCTCCTGGAGCAGCGCGGTGCCGGCGGCGATCGCGGCGGCGGTGTCGGTGCCGCGGATGATCGCGAGGATCCGGGCCGCGGTCAGTTCGGCGGTCAGGTTGACGGTCATGTGATCACCATTCCGCGTAGGAGCCGTCGCGGTGCCGCCACGTGGGGCTGCGCCACGCGTGTCCGCGCTTGTCCGCCGCCCGTACGGCGTGCTCGTCGATCTCGATGCCGAGGCCGGGTGCCGTGAGCCGCTCGACGTACCCGTCGACGAACGTCAGCGGGGTCTTGTCGAGGCAGTAGTCGAGCACCTCGGCGCCGAGGTTGTAGTGGATGCCGATGCTCTGTTCCTGGATCAGGTAGTTCGGCGTGGCGAAGCCGACCTGGAGGCAGGCGGCGAGCGCGATCGGCCCGAGCGGGCAGTGCGGGGCGAGCTGCACGTCGTACACCTCGGCCAGCGCGGCGATCTTGCGCACCTCGGTGATGCCGCCGGCGTGCGAGAGGTCCGGCTGGGCGACCGCGATGCCGGCCTGGAGCACCGGCAGGAACTCCTGCCGGTTGTAGAGCCGCTCCCCCGTCGACACCGGCGTGGTGGTGCACCGGACGAACTCGCCGATGAGGTGCGAGTTCTCCGGCACCACCGGCTCCTCCAGGAAGAACGGCCGGTACGGCTCGAGCAGCGGGGCGACCCGGCGGGCGGTGGCGAGGGTGAACCGGCCGTGGAAGTCGACCGCCACGTCCCGCTCGTCGCCGAGCACCTCGCGGGCGGCGGCCACCCGCTGCACCACGCCGTCGATCTCGGCGACGGACGCGACGGTGCTCATCCGGCCGGAGGCGTTCATCTTCACCGCGGTCAGGCCGGTGGCGACGGCGGCGGCGATCTGGTCGCGTACCTCGCTCGGCTCGTCGCCGCCGACCCAGCCGTAGACCCGGATCCGGTCCCGGACCGGGCCGCCGAGCAGCTGGTGCACCGGCGCGCCGAAGTGCTTGCCGGCGATGTCCCACAGCGCCTGGTCGAGCCCGGCGACGGCGCTGGCCAGGATCGGCCCGCCCCGGTAGAACGAGCCCTTGGTCATGACCTGCCAGTGGTCCTCGATGCGCAGCGCGTCCCGGCCGACCAGCAGCTCGCTGAGTTGCTCGACGGCGGTGCGGACGGTCTCGGAGCGGCCCTCGCAGGTCGCCTCGCCCCAGCCGACGATCCCGGAGGACGTCTCGACGCGGACGAACAGCCAGCGCGGCGCGACGAGGAAGGTCTCCACCCGTTCGATCGTGGTCATGGTGTCCTCAGCCCTTCGTGGCGCCGGCGGTGAGGCCGGAGACGACGTACTTCTGCACGAACAGGGCGATCAGCATGATCGGCAGGGTGACCACCGTGGCCGCCGCCATCAGGCCGCCCCAGTCGATGCTGGCGTAGCCGACGAAGTCGAAGATCGCCACCGGGAGCGTCTTGGTGTCGGCCCCGGACAGCACGAGGGCGAACATGAAGTTGTTCCAGGAGAAGATGAACGACAGGATGCCGGCGGTGGCGATGCCGGGCACCGACAGCGGCAGGGTGATCCGCCGGAACGCGCCGATGTGGGTCAGCCCGTCGACGAGTGCCGCCTCCTCGAGCTCGGTCGGCAGGCCGTCGAAGTAGCCCATCATGATGTAGACGATCAGCGGCAGCGACACGAACATGTGGCTGAGGATCAGCACGGTGAACCCGCCGACCATCTGCAGGTTCGAGAAGACGTAGTACCAGGGCACCAGCAGCGAGACGCCGGGGATGACCCGCGCCATGAGCACGACGAGCGCGGACTTCTTCATGTTGAAGCGGCTCATCGAGTACGCGGCGGGCACGCCGAGCAGCAGCGACAGCACGGTGGCCGCGAGCGCCACCCAGAGGCTGTTGCCGATGAACTGGATGTAGTTCGCCTGCTGGAGCACGTTGGAGTAGTTGTCCATCGTCGGGGAGAAGACGAACGCCTTGTCGGTGTCGTAGATGTCGACGTTCGTCTTCAACGACGCGGCGACCATCCACACCAGCGGCGCGATCAGCGACAGCACGACGAGGACGAGGGCCACCGTGCGGAAGATCTTGTACGGCCTGCGCAGCTTCATCGGTCCAGCCCCTTCTTGCGGTAGGTCAGGGCCCACATCACCCCGATGATGATCAGGAAGAAGATGATGAGGACGGTCGATGAGACGCCGTAGTCGTTGTAGTCGAAGCTGAGCCCGTAGGCGTACACGTTCAGGGTCTCCACCTCGTGGAACGACCCGCCGCCGCGCCCCTTGGTGGCGTAGAGGATGTCGAAGGTCTTCAGTGCGTCGATGCCGCGCAGCAGGATCGCGACGATCACGGTGGGCATCAGCAGCGGCAGGGTGACGTGCCGGAACCGCTGCCAGGTGCTGGCGCCGTCGATCAGCGCCGCCTCCTGCGGCTCGTCGGACAGCGACGTCAGGCCGGCGAGCAGGATCAGCACGACCATCGGGGTCCACTGCCAGATGTCGATGAACATCGTCGTCGGCAGGGCCGAGTTCTGCCCGGAGAGCCAGGGCTGGGGGTCGATGCCGACCCAGCCGAGCACCTGGTTGGCCATGCCGATGTTGGGGTCGAAGATCAGCCGCCACATCATGCCGACCGCGACCGGGGTGGCCACCAGCGGCAGGAGGATCGCGACCCGGACCCACTTCTCACCGCGGAACGGCCGCCACAGCAGCAGGGCGATCGCCATGCCGAGGACGACCTCGAAGAAGAGCACGACGCCGGTGAAGAGGGCGGTGCGCCACACGGCCGGCCAGAACCGGTCGGTGTCGCCGAGCACGTCGAGGTAGTTCTGGAAGCCGATGAACGAGCTCTCGGCACGGACCGAGCCCTCGGCGTCGGTCAGGCTGAGGTACCCGGTCCACGCCACCGGAAAGACGATCAGCACGGCGACGAACAACATGGCGGGTGCCGCGAAGAGCCACTTGCGGTGCGCGTTGGCCCAGCGCGACCAGGCCGAGGTCTCCGGGGACGCCGGACGCGCCTCGGGCGATCTTTTGACTGGTGTGGTGACGGCTGACATGAGGTCTCCGGGTGGGTCAGGGCAGCGGCCCGACGCGGGGTGGCGGAGCCGGTCGGCTCCGCCACCTGCGCTTCGGGCTACTTCGCCTCGTCGTCGAGGAACTTCTGGAACGCCTCGTTGGCCGCGTCCGCCGAGGCGGCCGCGTCCTTGCCGGTGATCGCGTCGACGATCGGCTGGCCGACGATCTCCCGCGCCTGGGCGACCTTCTCGACCAGCGGCCGGTCGTGGCCCACGCCGTTGGCGGTGCTGACCGTGGTGGCCTCGGCGAGGTCCTTCGGGTAGGTCGCCGCGCCCTCCGGGTTCTCCCAGACGGAGGTACGGGCGCTGGGCACGCCGGCCTTCTGCTGGGCCAGCGCCTGCTCCTTGCCGGCCGCCCACTGGATGAACTTCCAGGCGTTGTCCTGGTTCTTCGAGGCCTCGTTGACGCCGAGCGCCCAGGACGGGACGTTGTACGGCTTCGAGCCGGCCGGGCCGGCCGGGAAGGCCGCGAACCCGACGGTGTCGGAGACCTTCGACTTGGCCGGGTCGGTGGCGTTCTTGTAGAGCGAGTTGGCCTCGGTGTAGAAGGCCGCCTTGCCCTGGGTGAAGATCGCCATCGCCTCGGACCAGCTCATGTCGGTGCTGATGTTCTCCGGGCCGTGCTCACGCAGCAGCCCGCCGTAGTAGGCGTACGCCTGCTTGGCCTGCTCGGTGTTGATCGAGGCCTTGCCGCTGGCGTCGACGAAGTCGCCGCCGAAGCTGTACAGGAAGCTGGAGAACTGGGTGACCGCGGCCGACTTGCCGGTACGGGCCACGAAGCCCGCCACACCCGGGTTGTCCGCCTCGACCTTCGCCGCCTGCGCCTTGAGCTCGTCGAGGGTCTTCGGCGGGGCGGTGAAGCCGGACTTCTCCAGCAGGTCCTTGCGGTAGTAGAGGACCTCCTGCTCGGTGATGATCGGCACGCCGACCACCTTGTCCTCGTACGTGGTCGCCTGCACCGGTCCGGACTGGAAGTCACCGACCTCGAACGCGCTGTCCGACTTGCTCTTCTCGGTCAGGTCGGCGAGGTACTTGTTCTTGGCGAACAGCTTCCCCTCCTGCAGCGGCCGGTACATCATCACGTCCAGGTCCTTGGACCCCGCGTTCAGCTTGACGTTGTACTGGTCGGAGAGCTGGTCCTCACCGAGCTGGGTGACCTCCACCTTCAGGCCAGACTGCTTCTCGAACTCCGGCAGCGCCTTCTTGATGTTCTCCGTCCAGACGTGGTTCACCAGCGTCACGCGAACGGTGTTCGAGCCGCCGGCGTCGTCCCCGCCGCCACCGCAGGCGGACAGGCCGAGGGCGACGACCATCGCCAGGGAAGTCCCGATAACTGATCGACGTCTCACGTCCAACTCTCCTTATGCCGTGGCCGTGGCCGTGGCCGCCACCCTGACGGGTGGGCCGCCACCTCGCGGTTTACATCCGCTTAACAACCGGATGCTAGGCCGAAAAAACAGATTTATACAAGGGGTAGACCCAACTGATATGCTCCGTAACGTGAAATCGTCCTCCCCGGGGGCTGTGGCCGCCCAGCTCGCCCCTGCCGAGGCTGGCCTGCACGCGCGCGTCCTCGACCGCCTCGGCACGGCCATCTGCGACGGCGAGCTGGCACCCGGGGCGGTCCTCAACATCGACGACCTGGTGGACCGCTACGCCGTGTCCCGCTCGGTCGTGCGCGAGGTGCTGCGCGTGCTCGCCTCGATCGGGTTCATCGAGACCCGCCGCCGCGTCGGGGTCATGATCCGCCCGTCCGAGGACTGGAACGTCTTCGATCCGCAGGTGATCCGCTGGCGGCTCGCCTCGGCCGGGCGCATCGTCCAGCTACGCTCGATCACCGAGCTGCGGACCGCCATCGAGCCGCACGCCGCCTGGCTGGCCGCCAACCGGGTCGGCCACGACGAGGCGAGCGACCTGGTCGGGCTCGCGGCGAAGATGTGGGCCGCCGGCAAAGCCGGCGACGAGGAGCGCTTCCTCCAGCTCGACATAGAATTCCACCGCCGGATCCTGGTCGCCTCCGGCAACGAGATGTTCGTCCGGTTGCAGGACCTGATCGCGGAGGTGCTCACCGGCCGGCACCAGCACCACCTGATGCCGCACCACCCGCACGAGCAGGCCCTCCAACTGCACGCCGAGGTGGCCCAGGCGATCCAGCGGCGCGACGGCGAGCGCGCCCGGCGGGCCATGGTGCAGCTCATGGAGCAGGCCTTCGACGAGATGAGCTCGATCTGGGAGCAGACCGGCGAGACCGCCGGCGCCTGAGGGCCGCCCGCCGGGCTGACGGCGTACCGGCGCGAGCGGCTCGCCGCCGACGAGCCTGCGCGTGCGCGAGCCCCCGGACCTCGAGGGCCACCGATGGTCGTTCCGGCTGACGGGTGACGGGCCCGGCGGCGGTCGCACGGACCGCCGCCGGGCCGTGGTCAGCCGGCGTGCCCGGCGGTCGTCCGCGCCGGCCCGCGGCGGGCCGAGCGGCCCACGCGGGTCACCAGCAACAGCGCCACGATCAGGTACGGCACCGCCGCCACCGCGAACGCGACCCCGGTGGCGAGCAGGCCGTAGCCGCCGTAGACCGCGATGACCGTCACGTCGGTGGCCATCCCGGCCAGCGAGGTGACGGTGGCGCGGCTGCCCCCGGTGATCCGGGCCTGCAACCGGGCGTCAACGAGCACGGTGGCGAGCTGGAAGCCGCAGAACGCGGCCGCGACCAGCGCGAAGCCGGCCGGCCGGGCGGACAGCGCCCCCGCGACCAGGGCCAAGGCCAGGGCCAACAGCGACGAGATCTGCCACACCGACAGGCCGGTGTCGCTGAACAGCAGCGCATACAGCGGATAGAGCAGGACGAGTTCGCTGAGGAACGCGTACCCGTAGAGGTGGCCGCCAGCCGGCGGACGCGCGTGTCGGGGCACGCGCGGAGGGTGGACAGTCATGGGACCTTCCCGTGGGGACGAAACGGCGCCGGACGTACGGCGACCGTGGCGGCCCACGGCAGTGGCCCCTAGCAGTGCATCAACATCGCCACGTCATGCCGCGATGGTAGCCACGCCGGCCCGGGCCGTCGCGCCCTTCGCCGGACACACACCGGGGGTGAGATCCGATGTGGATCCCACCCCCGGCGGTGCGGTCAGCGGCGGCGTTGCTCGCCCTCCAGCGGCGGGATCACCATGGTGGCCTCGCTCTCCTCGCCGGCCGGGCCGGCCGGGACGGTGGCGCCGCCCGAGGTGACCTGGGTGGCGTCCGGGTCGCCCTGGCGCGGCACGGGCACGGTCGGGTCGGCGTCGACGCGGGCACCGGAGACCACCTGCGTGGCCTCCGGGTCGGTGCCGACGCGCGGCGCGGAGACCACCTGCGTGGCCTCCGGGTCGGTGCCGACGCGCGGGCCGGAGACCACCTGCGTGGCGTCCGGGTCGCCGTTCGTGGCCGCCGCGGCGAGGTGGGCCTCGCTGTCGCGGCGTCCGGCCTGGTAGGCGCGCGCGTGCGTGGCGATCAGCCGCGACTCGTGCTCGGCCCGGCTCAGCCACGACTCCCAGCGGCTCTGCATGGGACGGACCAGCCCGCCGCCCACCCCGACGACGAGGATGCCGCCGACGGTGGCCAGCACCGCGATCAGCACCGGAGTGGTGACCGCGGTGGCCACGCCGATCTGGTTGAGCGCGGCGATGACGCCCAGGCCGAGGATGAACACGGAGGCGATGGTGGCCAGGAGCCGGCCGTACGACAGCCCGCCGAGGGCGCCGCTGATGATGTCCTTCACCGCGTTGGCGATGGCGGCGGCCACCACGACGATGACGATCGCGACGAAGGCGCGGGGCAGCCAGGCGATCACACCCGCGATCAGGTCGGAGATGGGGTTCGGCCCCCAGATGCCGAAGGCCAGCTGGAGGGTCACCAGCAGCACGCCGTAGTAGGCGAGCTTGGCGACGATGTCACTGGCGTCGTACCGGGAGCGGGCCAGGGCCCGGCGGACCCCACCGCGTTCCACGGCACGGTCGAAGCCCACCCGCTCCAGCACCTTGTCCACGATCTTCAGCACGGCCTTGGCGATCAGCCAGCCGGCCACCAGGATCGCCACGAAGGCGACGGCCTTGGGCAGGAACAGCATCACCGAACGGAGGGCGTCCCCCACCGCGTCGCCGAAGTTGTCTCTCATCGGAATTCCTCCACACGGCATCCGGGTTCGTCCGGCCCGACCTACCCCCGGCGGCGATCGGGGAAACGCCCGGTCAGCGGCGCCGGCAGCCGTAGGACACCGGGGCCTGGGCCTGCACCGGAGCCGGTGAGGTGATGTTGACCGTGGCCGTCTCGGTCGTGCTGCCCACACCGCTGAAGGCCCAGCGCAGCGTCAACTCGACGGTGCGCTGGCCGTACCCGACCCGCTCGGTGAGCAGGCTGCCGGGCGCGCTGCCGGTGCGCAGCCACTGGTAGCGGATCTCCCCCGCCCGGCCGTTGGTCGACACGGTGGCGACCACGTCGACGGTGACGTCGCACCGGTCGCCGGCCGGCTGCGGAACCGCCACCGTCACCCCGGTCACCTCGAGCGGGCTGATCCGCTGCCAGAGGTAGAGGCCGACGGCGGCGAGCAGGGCGACGGTCAGCAGGGTCGACAGCACCGAGGCCACCGTCCGCCACGCCGACCGCCGTCGCGGCGGCGCCGGCCACGCGGGTGCCGGTGGCGGGGTCGTCGGCACGCCCGGCCCGAACCGCACCTCCCCGCCGGGCGGGACGGCGGACCCGCCGAGCTGCGTCCCCGGACCGGGCGCGGTGGTACGCCCGGTGCCGGCCACCTGCCCGACCTCCGTGGCCGTCGCTCGGGCGGTCCACTCCCCCGGTGCGTGCCGCGCCGCCGGCCACGGCCCGGGCCCCCCGCCCAGGGCGCGCTGCGGCAGCGTCGCCTCGCCGGGGTCCGGGCGCACGGTCGCCGCACCGTGGGCCAGGAACGCCGTCGGCTCCCCCGCCCCCAGGTGCACGGTCGGCTCACCCGAAGCCGGGGATGGTGCCGTGCCCGCCAGGTACCCGGTCGCGTCGCGCGAAGGCAGGTGCGCCGTCGGCTCTCCCGCCGCCAGGTGCACGGTCGGCTCTCCACCGGCCAGGTACACGGTCGCGTCGCGCGACGGCAGGTGCGCCGTCGGCTCCGCCCGTGGCTGCGGATGGTGGGCGCCGAGGCGGGCGGTCGCCGCGCCGTCGTCCGGCTGACGGCGGGTGGGCAGCGCCTCGGTCGGGTCGTTCGGCTGGGTCACGGCGGCCCGCCCTCCGTCGTCGTGGTCGGCATCGAAGTGTCGGGCTTCAGCCCGGCGTGCAGAACGAACGCAGCGTCACGTGGACCGGCGAGCTCTCGGGCGAGGCGTTGCCGGCCTCGTCCACGGCGACGACCCGGACCGGGATCCGGGTGCTGGTCTTCGGCTGGGGCAGCTCGCCCAGGACGCCCCGGAACACCCCGCGCGCGCCCGACGCCATGGGCACCTCGGTGGTGCGACCGTCCAGCGTGTACCGCAGGCTCACTCTCAGCTCCCCGGTGGCCGTACGGTCGTCGGCGACGACCGCGGAGATCGTGCTGGACGTCGGCCCGTACGGGCAGCCGCGGGGGTCGAGTTCGCTCGGGCTGGCCGCGACCCGGCCGACGGAGGGCGCGACGGTGTCCGCCGGCGCGGCGCTGGCGCTGGCCGACGCGGTCGGCGGCGCGGGGGCCGACGTCGCCGGCGCGCCGGTACCGGCCGGCTCCGGTGCGGCCGTCGTCACCGTCGGTGCGACGGGAGGGGTCGGGGTGGGCGTCGTACCGGCCGTCGGGCTCGGCGCGGGGGTCGACGCGGACGGCGCACCCGTCGGCTCCGCCGGCGCCTCGGGTGCGGTCGTCCCGGCGGCGGGCAGCGGCTCGTCGCGGCCGGCGTAGCTGAACCCGGCGCCGCCGAGCAGCAGCGCCGCCGCCAGCCCGCCGCCGACCAGCGCCGCGCGGGCCCGGCCGGATCGCAGCCACGTCCACCGGTCCGTCGCCTCGCCGAACGCGGTGCTGGCCAGGCTGGTGGCCCCGCCGGTGCCGTCCGGGAACGGCAGGAGGGCGGCGAGCAGGGCCGCCCGCCGGGCCAGCTCGCGCAGGCCACGCTCCTCCCACCGCCGCCCGTACGCCTCGGCCGCCACCCGCTCCAGCACGGCGAGGAAGACCTGGGCGGGTTGCGGCCGCTCGGCCGGTTGCTTGGCCATGCCGTGCCGCAGCAGTTCGTGCACCGGCTCGGGGGCCGATTCGGTGGGGATCGGCGCCTGGGCGTGCTGCTGGCGCAGGGTGAGCAGGTCCCGCCCGTCGAAGGGCGGCCGGCCGGTGAGGCACTCGTAGAAGGTGGCGGTGGCCGCGTAGATGTCGCAGGCTGGGCTCGCCGGGGCGCCCGTCCACTGCTCGGGCGCCATGTAGCGGGGAGTGCCGGTGACGCTGACCCCGGAGCTCTCACCCACCGGCATGGCGATGCCGAAATCAGCCAGTTTGCTGGCGCCCTCGGCGGTGACCAGGACGTTCTCGGGCTTGTAGTCGCGGTGCACGACGCCCCGGGCGTGCGCCGCGCCGAGCCCGGCCAGCGAGCCCTTGAGGACGCAGAGCGCCGACTCCGGCGTCGTCGCTCCGTGCGCGCGCAGCAGCTGCCGCAGCGACACGCCGTTGACCAGCTCCATGACGATCGCCGCGCCGCCGGGCGACTCGACGTACTCGTAGAGGCGGGAGACGTGCGGGTCGTCGATGCCGGCCAGCAGCCGGGCCTCGGCGCGGAACGCGGTGCGGAACGCCGGGTCGTCGCCGATGCCGGCGGTGAGGTACTTGATCGCCACCGGGGTGCCGGTCGCCTCGTGCACGGCGAGGTCCACCCGGCCGGACGCGCCGGCGCCGAGCTGCCGCACCGGGCGGTAGCCGGAGACCTGCCAGCCGGTCACGCGTTCACCTCCCCGCCCCGGGGACGACGGGGCCGTCCCCCGGTCGCCATTGTGGTCGCGGGAGCCGGCGCGGCCATCGGCGCAACGGCTGCTTCCGGCCCCCGGACGTCCGGGGCGTCCCGGCGGGTGGCGGCATGGTCGGTTACGGACACACGTCACTGGTACCACCCGCCGGCAACCGCACCGCGCCACGGCGCTCCGGCCGGGTCGGCTGGACTAGGGTGCAGGCCGTGGGCAGCGAGGCGACTCCCGAGGCAGCGACCCGTCGGCCGATGACGACCCGGCGTTGGCTCACTGTCCTGTTGCTGACGATGACCGCCCTGGTCCTGCTCGGCGGGGCCGCCGGCGCCGCCGCGCTGAGGCACACTGCCGCGGTCTCCAACCACCTCGCCGACCAGGTCGCCCCGGCCCGTACGGCGGTCGGCCAGCTCGACAGCGGCCTGCTCGCCCAGGCGGCGGCCGTACGCGGCCACGTCGTCACCGCCGACCCGCGCTTCCTCGACGCGTACCGGCGGGGCGTCGAGAGTGAACGCGCGACCATGTCCCGGCTGCGCGAGCTGCTCGCCGGCGAGCCGGAGGCGCTGGCCGACCTGGACCGGGCGCAGCGGCTGGCCGACCGCTGGCGCACCGAGTACGCCGAACGCCTGGTCGCCTCCCGGCAGGCCGGCGGGACGCCGGAGGAGCTGGCGCCGCTGGTGACCGGGGACGCGGAGACCTTCGCGGCGGTACGCGCCGAGCTGACCGGGCTGGGCGGCCGCCTCGACGCGATCCGGGACGCCGGCCGGGACGACCTCGACCGGGCCCGGGCGCTGCGGGACCTGACCTTCGTGGCGATCCTGGCGGCCCTGCTGCTGTGCGGGATCGTCGGATCCGTGCTGGTGCGCACGAGGGTGCTGCGCCCGCTGGACCGGCTGGGCGCCTCGGTGCGGCAGGTGGCCGGCGGCGACTTCCGGCACCGGCTGCGGCCCGACGGCCCCGCCGACATCGCCCGGCTCACCAGTGACGTGGAGACGATGCGCCGCACCGTCGTGGAGGCGTGGGAGCGCAGCCAGCACGACCGGGACGCCCTGGAACAGCAGGCGGCCGAGCTGCGCCGCTCCAACGAGGACCTGGAGCAGTTCGCGTACGTCGCGTCGCACGACCTGCAGGAGCCGCTGCGCAAGGTGGCGTCGTTCTGCCAGATGCTGGAGCGCCGCTACGCCGACCAGCTCGACGACCGCGCCCGGCAGTACATCGGCTTCGCCGTCGACGGGGCGACCCGGATGCAGGAGCTGATCAGCGACCTGCTCACCTTCTCCCGGATCGGTCGGGTCTACGGTGACCTGCGGGAGGTCGACCTGGCCGAGGTGTTCGCGCAGGCCGAGGCGAACCTGTCCCGGGCGGTGGACGAGTCCGGGGCGACGATCACCCGCGACCCGCTGCCCACCGTGCGGGGCGAGCCGACCCTGCTGACCATGCTCTGGCAGAACCTGCTGGGCAACGCGGTCAAGTTCCGCAGCCCCGACCGGGCGCCGCTGATCCGGGTGACGGTGACGGACACCCCGCAGGGCTGGTCCTTCGCCGTCGAGGACAACGGCATCGGCATCGACCCCCGGTACGCCGAGAAGATCTTCGTCATCTTCCAGCGCCTGCACCCCCGTGGCGCGTACCCGGGCACCGGCATCGGGCTCGCGGTGTGCAAGAAGGTCGTCGAGTTCCACGACGGCACGTTGAGCCTGGACGAGGCGTACCGCGACGGGACCCGCTTCGTGTTCACGATGCCGCGGGTGCCGACGGCGGTCGTACCCGCGCAGCCGGGCGAGCCGGCCGCGGAGTCGGCGGCCGAGGTCTGAGAGCCTGCCCGCCGCCCCGGATCAGGCCTGCGGGCGCCGGTGGCCGTCACCGGGCACCGGCGCGACGGGTTCCGGCCGCCCGGCCGGCGGGCGCTCCGCCGCCGGTGGCTCCGCGCCCCGGGTGAACTTGTCGAAGAAGCGCAGCAGCTCCACCGGGAACGGCATCACCAGGGTGCTGTTCTTCTCCGCCGCCACGTCCACCACCGTCTGCAACAGCCGCAACTGGTAGGCCCCCGGCGTGTTAGCCATCGCCCGGGACGCGTCGGCGAGCCGGCGGGACGCCTGGTACTCGCCGTCGGCGGCGATCACCCGGGCGCGGCGTTCGCGTTCCGCCTCGGCCTGGCGGGACATCGACCGTTTCATCCCCTCGGGCAGCGCGACGTCCTTGACCTCGACCCGCTCGATCAGCAGCCCCCACGGCCCCTCCGTCGGCGCGTCGATGACCGCCTTCAGCTCGGCGTTGACCCGGTCCCGGTCGCCGAGCACGGTGTCCAGGTCGGCCTTGCCGATCACCGAACGCAGGGCGGTCTGTGCCACCTGGAGTACGGCCGAGGGGTAGTCGCGGACGTTGACCAGCGCCTTCACCGGGTCGACGACCCGGTAGTAGACCACCGCGTCGACGGTGAGGGTGACGTTGTCCCGGGTGATCGCCCCCTGCGGAGGCACACCGATGACGGTCGTCTGCATGCTGACCCGGACCATCCGGTCGGCGACCGGGACGATCAGCCGCAGGCCGGGCTCCCGGACCGGCGTGAGCACCCGGCCGAAGCGGAAGACGACGCCGCGCTGGTACTGCTGCACCAGCCGGACGCTCAGCGCGCCGACGAGCGCCAGGAGCGCGGCCACGATCACCACGCCGATCACGACCGCTTCCACGGCACCCCCGATCCGAACGGCTCCCCGGCCGCCCCTTTCCCGCTGCGCCGGGAAGTAGTCCCGGAACCGGCGGTGGCCGGCCGGCCCGTCGGGTCAGCCCGCCGACCCGCCGCGGCCGGACGGGCGGGCGGGCGGCCGCCAGCGCGATCCCGCACGCCGCGACGGCGCTCAGCGGGGCGATCAGGAAGCCGACGGTCACCTCCCCCGCCGCGTCCAGCACCACGCCGGCCACCGCCGCGCCGCCCGCGCTGCCCACCGAGAACGCCGTCGCCGCCCAGGCGAACGCCTCGGCCACCGTGCCGGTGGGCGCCACGTCGTCGATCGCGACGAAGGCGATGGTCAGCAGCGCCGGCAGCGCGAGCCCGCTGACCGCCATCAGCGCCAGCATCGCGGGTGGGGCCGGGGTGAGCAGCAACGGCAGGTAGCCGGCGGCGAAGACGCCGACCACGCGCGGCAGCGTGGCGTGCCGGCGCAGTCCGCCGAAGCGTACGTAGAGCAGGCCGCCGACCAGCGCCCCGGTGGCCTGCGCGGCGAGCAGCCAGCCGGCCCAGGACCGGGCCCCGGCCGCCTCCGCGTATCCGGTCGCGGCGACTGTCACGCTCCCCACCGCCGCCCCGACCAGCAGCAGCGCCCCGAGGATCAGTCGGAGCCGGCCGGCGCGCAGCGGCCCGGCCCAGTGGCGTACCGCCGGCTCTCCCCGCCAGCGCCGGACCGCGTCGGTGGTGGCGAACCACGCGGTGCCAGCGGCCTGGAAGCCCGCCGCGGCGGCCAGACCGCCGGTCGGGCCGGCCAGGCCCAGGGCGGCGAGCGTGACCACCGGGCCGAGGATGAAGATCAGCTCCTGGACGGCGATGTCCAGGGTGTACGCGGTCTGCACCCGGTGCGCGGGGAGCAGGTCGCGCCAGAGCACCCGCAGACACGACTCGAACGGCGGCGCGCCCGCCCCGGCCAGGGCGGCGGCGAACACGGTCACCGGCAGGTTGACGTGCACGGCGGTGAGGGCGAAGCCGATCGTCGACGCCGCCACGGAGAGCCACAGCACCGGCGGCTGCCGCCAGCGCTGCGCCATCCGGGCGAGCATCGGCTGGCCCACGGCGGTGCCGGCGGTGAACGCGCCGACCAGCAGGCCCGCGACGGTCAGCGTCATCGTCTCCCGGGCGAAGACGAGCAGGGCCAGCGGGGCCGCGCCGAGCGGGAGCCGGCCGAGCAGGCTGGCCGCCAGGACCCGGGCGGTCTGCGGCGCCCGCAGCACCGCGAGGGCGGAGGTGTCGGCGGGGTCGGCGGGTGGGTGGTCGGCGGGCGGTACGAGTTGGCGGTGATCGGATCCGGGCATGACTGAGCACTCCCAGAGCGTGGCGGAGATGGACCGGTGGGCGGTGGGGTGCCGGGCCGGTCAGGGAACGTAGTCGGAGCGCTCGTGGCCGTCGCCGTAGAGCGGCAGGTCCGGGGTGATCCAGAGGCCGTGCGCGGCGGCGACGGGATCACGATGGACAGTCTAGACCCGAACGCCGCCACCGATGGGGGCCAGCCGCGCCGGATTGGCCCTGGCCACCGCGCCGACCGGCCTCCCTACGATGGCTGCCCAACGACCTGGGCACCGCCGGGAGGACGTCATGCGGGAGCGCTTCGCCGACCTGTCCACGCCGCTGATCGCCGACGCCTGCGTACGCCTCGGCGTGCCCCCGCGCGCGGCGCCGGCCGGGATCCGGGCGGTCGTCCCCGGTCACCGCCTCGTGGGCCGGGCGCTGCCGGTGCGCCACCACGGCAGCGTGGACGTGTTCCTGGAGGCGTACGCGCACGCGACCCCGGGCGACGTGCTCGTGATCGACAACGGCGGCCGGAGCGACGAGGCGTGCGTCGGGGACCTGGCGGTGCTGGAAGGCGTCGCGGCCGGCATCGCCGGGCTCGTCGTCTGGGGCCTGCACCGGGACACGCCCGAGCTGGTGGAGATCGGCCTGCCCGTCTTCAGCTACGGCAGCCTCCCGTCGGGCCCGGCCCGCCTCGATGCGCGGGAGCCGGAGACCCTCACCAGCGCCCGGGTCGGGCCGCACGTGGTGACCGCCGACGACCTCGTCGTCGCCGACGACGACGGGGTGCTGTTCGTGCCCGCCGCGCGGGCCGCGGAGCTGTTCGCGGCGGCGGAGCGCATCGGGACCGTCGAGCGGGTCCAGGCGCGGCGGATCCGCGCCGGGGAGACGCTGCGGGAGCAGACCGCCTTCGCCGACTACCTGGCCCGCCGCGCCGCCGACCCCGCCCACACCTTCCGGCAGCACCTGCGGCAGGTCGGCGGGGCGATCGAGGAGTGACCGGGTTCCACCGCAGGCGCGCGTGAGGGTGGTCATAGCGGCTGGACGACCCACCGTGGCGGGCTGCTAGCCTCGTCGGCAGGTCATGAGCGCCAGCGTCAAGCCCCGGCTCGCTGGCCGGCAACCCTCGTCCGCGCAGGGGTGCCCCGGGTGAGGACCAGGCACCGGAGCGGCTCCGGTGCAAGCGCGGCCTGGTTCCCAGGTCGTCCCGACCGAGGAGAGCCATGTCCTTCCGCATCTGCGCCCCACCGGCGGTCCCCGCCGTGGCCCCGACGTCGCCGGCGCTGATCCGGCGCCGCCACATCGACATGATGCGGGTCTGCGCCACCTCCTGTCGCCCCGGCGACGCGCGCTAGCCGCGCCACCCCTTCTTTCCCGAACCATTCCAGCGGTACGCCCATCGGGCGCACCGTCGGTGACGCGCGCCCCGTGCCCGTCGCCGCAGACACCTCATCGGAGACACCTGTGCGATTCCTTTCCTCCCTCACCCGGGCCGCCGCCCTCGGCGTGGCCGCCGTCCTCGCCGCCACCGCCCTGACCGCCTGCGGCGACGACGCGGCCGGCGCGGCCGACAACCCGTACGGCCTGCTCCAGCCGGGCGTGCTGCGTGCCGGCACGCTCACCGACGCCCCGCCGAACGTCTACCTCAAGGACGGCAGGTTCACCGGCTTCGACAACGACCTGCTCACCGCGGTCGCGGGGAAGGTCGGCCTGAAGGTGGAGTTCGTCGGCACGGACTTCTCCGCCCTGCTCTCCCAGGTCAACAACCGCAAGTTCGACGTCGGCAGCTCCTCGATCACGATCACGGAGGCGCGCAAGAAGACCGTCGACTTCGGCAACGGCTACGACTTCGGCCACTTCGGACTCGACGTGCCGGCCGGCTCGTCGATCACCGGCTTCGACCAGCTCGCCGGCAAGCGGGTCGTGGTCGTGCAGGGCACCGTCCAGGACGACTACGCCACCGGCGAGGGGCTCGACCCGGTCCGGGTGCCCGACTACAACGGCGCGATCAACCAGCTCAAGGCCGGCACGGCCGACGCCTGGATCGCCCCCGCCGAGATCGGCGACAAGTCGGCCGCCGACAGCGCCGGCAAGATCACCGTGGCGGCCAAGCTGCTCAGCCCGGCCCCGACGGCGTACGCGTTCGCCAAGGGCAACGACAAGCTGCGCGAGGCGCTCGACAAGGGCCTCGACGAGGTGATCGCGGACGGCACGTGGAGCCGCCTGCAGGCCCAGTACTACCCGGGCCGCCCGATCCCGGCCGACTTCACGCCGGGCAGCGGCACGGTCGCGGTGCCGTCGGCGTCGGCCACCTCCTGAGACGTACGGACGACGAGCGAGCGGGGCGGTAGGAGCGACGATGGATCCGTTGAGCACCCTGTGGGAGACCTTCTTCGACTGGGACTCCATGCGCGAGGCGCTGCCCGAGATGCTGACGGTGGGGCTGCCCAACACGCTGATCCTGGCGATCTCCGCCGCCCTGCTCGGCTCGGTGCTGGGCATGGCGCTGGCCGTCGCGGGCATCTCGCGTACCCGATGGTTGCGGTGGCCGGCGCGGGTCTACACCGACGTGTTCCGCGGCCTGCCCGCCGCGGCGACGATCCTGCTCATCGGCGTCGGCCTGGCGCCGCTGGGCATGCAGGTGTGGGGGCCCAACCCGTATCCCCTGGGCATCCTGGCGCTGTCGCTGATCGCGGCGGCCTACATCGGCGAGATCTTCCGCTCCGGCATCCAGTCGGTGGAGGCCGCCCAGTTGGAGGGGGCCCGGGCGCTGGGCCTGTCCTGGGGCGAGGCGATGCGCCTGGTGATCGTGCCGCAGGGGATCCGGCGGGTGCTGCCGGCCTGGGTGAACCAGCTGATCGCGCTCATCAAGGACTCCAGCCTGGTCTACTTCCTCGGCCTGCTGGCCAGCCAGCGGGAGCTGTTCCGGATCGGGCAGGACTACGCGGCGAACACCGGCAACCAGTCGGCGCTGCTGCTGGCCGGGCTGTTCTACCTGACGCTGACGGTTCCGCTGACGCACGCCGTCAACTGGATCGACCGGCGACTGCGGCACGGCCGGCAGGCCACCGCGCCCGGTGACGGCGACGACGACCTCGACCTGGCGCTGCCGGGCGCGGCGGGAGGGAACCAGCGATGAGTATCGACACGACGACCTCGGTGAGCCTGAGCGTCCGCGACGTGCACCTGGCCTTCGGGGCGCACCGGGTGCTGCGTGGGGTGGACCTGGACGTGGCGCGCGGGGCGACGGCCTGCGTGATCGGCCCGTCCGGGTCGGGCAAGTCCACCCTGCTGCGCACGATCAACCGGCTGATCGAGCCCGACCGCGGCGACGTGCTGCTGGACGGGCGCAGCGTGCTGGGCGACGACCCGGACGCCCTGCGGCAGCGGATCGGCATGGTCTTCCAGCAGTTCAACCTCTTCCCGCACATGAGCGTGCTGCGCAACGTCACCCTCGCGCTGCGCCGCATCCGCAAGCTCGGTGAGGACGAGGCGGTGGCCGTCGCCCGCGAGCACCTGGAGCTGGTGGGGCTGGCGGCCAAGGCCGACGCCCGTCCCGCGCACCTGTCCGGCGGGCAGCAGCAGCGGGTCGCGATCGCCCGCGCGCTGGCGTTGCGCCCGCAGGTGATGCTCTTCGACGAGGCCACCTCCGCCCTGGACCCGGAGCTGGTCAAGGGCGTGCTCGGGCTGATGGCCGAGCTGTCCGCCGGGGGCATGACGATGGTGGTGGTCACCCACGAGATGGGGTTCGCCCGCGAGGTCGCCGACACCGTGGCGTTCATGGACCGCGGCGTGGTGCTGGAGGCCGGCGAGCCGGCCGCGATCTTCGAGCGGGCCGCGCATCCCCGGCTGCGCCGCTTCCTCTCCCAGGTGCTCTAGCGCCCGGCCGACGCTTGGCAATATCCTCCACTGCACACGCGACGCCTGGAGTTCCTTTTCATGGGGCCGCCCCCGCCCCCACCTCCGGCCGCAGAGGAGAGACGCCATGCACGTCGAGAATTCCGCACTGGACCGCCGAACCCTGCTGCGGGCCGGCCTCGGCGCCGCCACGGTCGCGGTCGTCGGCAGCCAACTCGCCCTCCCCGGCGCCGCGCAGGCGGACCCCGGCACCGACCTGGACTGGATCTACAGCTGCGACGAGTGGGGCGCGCGCCCGCCGGCGGACCCGCTGGCGGTCAGCGCCATCCCCACCAACAAGATCATCGTGCACCACATGGCGTTCCCGAACGTCACCGACTACTCCGAGGCGCAGGCGGTCAAGCTGGCCCGCGACTGCCAGAACCTGCACATGGACGGCAACGGCTGGTCCGACACCGGCCAGCACTTCACGATCAGCCGCGGCGGGTACGTCATGGAGGGACGCCGGGGCAGCCTGGAGCGGTTGCAGGCCGGCGACCGGCAGATGATCTCGGCGCACTGCCCGGGCGAGAACGGCCGGGCCATCGGCATCGAGAACGAGGGCACGTACGTCACCGAGACCCCGCCGGAGGCGCTGCTGGACTCGCTGGTCACGCTCTGCGCGACCATCTGCCGGCGGTACGGGCTGCACGCCCACGACATCTTCGGCCACTGGGACTTCCGTACCACCCTGTGCCCCGGGGCCGCCTTCTACGGGCAGTTCCCCGCCCTGCGCCGCCGGGTCTTCGAGGCCCTCGGCACCGACCTCGCCGACGTGCCGGCCCGCCGCTGGCCGGACCTGTGGCGCTTCGTCGGCTCCCCCAGCGTCCGGGTGGTGCAGTACCTGCTGGCCCACCGCGGCTACACCGTGCCGGTCAACAGCGTCTTCGACGCCGCCACCGTCGCCGCGGTGCAGGACTGGCAGTACCGCAACGGCATCGCGGTCGACGTCGACGCCACCCTCACCACGCCCACCTGGGAGACCCTGGTGCCGGAGCTGGGCGCCCACGCCAGCGGCGCGCCTGTCACCGCCGCGCAGTTCCTGCTCAACTACCGGGGCTACCCCGAGGTTGCCGTCACCGGCGAGTACGACCACGCGACCAGGACGGCCGTCAAGGACGTCCAGCGTCTGCACCGCCTCCCCGCGCACGGCAAGCTCGACCTCGACACCTGGTGCGCGGTCGTCGGCGGCGTCGTACGCCGGTCGTTCCGGGGCTGAACACCGTCCGCCGGTCCGTGGGAGCGACCCGCCCCGCGGGCCGGCGAAACGCGGTCGCACCTCACCCCCGCCAGGCTCCTGATCTGCGACGATGGGTCCGTCGCGACCGGAGGAGGGTGCTGTGGCGTCTCGACTCAACCCGTACTTCAGCTTCCCGGGCAACGCGCGGGAGGCAATGGAGTTCTACCAGCGCGTGTTCGGCGGTTCGCTGTCGACGAGCACCTTCGGCGCGATGGGCACCGACGATCCCGCGCTGGCCGACAAGATCATGCACGCGATGCTGGAGACCGACCGGGGCTTCACCCTGATGGGCTCGGACACCGCGCCGGGGATGGCGCACGACCCCGGCAACAACGTCGCCGTGAGCCTCAGCGGCGACGACGCCGACGACCTGCGCGGCTACTGGGGCAAGCTCACCGAGGGTGGCACGGTGACCGTGCCGCTGGAGAAGCAGATGTGGGGCGACGAGTTCGGCATGTGCGTCGACCGCTACGGCATCGGCTGGATGGTGAACATCGGCCAGCCGCAGGGCTGACGAGGTGTAGTGGCGGTGTGGGCGGGTAGGGACCGCTGTCCGGCGGGCCCGGGCGGCACCCCACCGGTGCGCCCCGGCCCGCAGCCGCCGGCCAGAGGGGTGCACCCGATGCTGTCGCCGCTCGCGCACCCCGCCCGCCCCGCCCGGTGCGCCCGCCCGAGCGCGCCCCGGCCGCGATGACCCGGGTCCGGAACCTGCGCGTCCGCCCGGACCTGCTCTACGTGGCGAGCGGCTGGAGCACCCTGGTGACCGACGTGCGCGGCCGGATCACCGGCGCCGACCCGCAGGGCTTCTTCGCCCGCAACACCCGGGTGCTCAGCACCGAACGCCTCAGCGTGGACGGCCGCGAGCCGGTCCCGTTCAGCACGGCCAACGTGGCGGGGCACGCCCAGCTCTCGTACGCCGCCCTCGGCGACGGCGACACGCTGCCCTCCCACGCGGCCTACCTGCTGGTGGAGCGCTTCGTCGGCGCGGGGCTGCGGACCCGGCTGACCGTGGTCAGCTACGCGGCCGTGCCGCTGGACCTGCGGCTGCGGATCCACCTCGCCGCCGACTTCGCCGACACCAGCGAGGCCGAGACCGGCCGCCGGGTGCAGTCCGGCACGGTCGACGCGAGCTGGGACGACCGGGACCGGGAGCTCCGCCTGACCTACCGGTGCGACGGCCTCGACCGGGCGGTGGCGATCGGCGTACGGGCGGACACGCCCGTCCGGTACGCCGACGCCGACGCCGCCCTGACGGTCGACCTCGCGGTGCCGCCCCGGGGGTCCCGCCGGGTGGAACTCCTCGTCGAACCCGTCTTCGACGGGCAGCGCCTCGCCGCGCCGCCGCCGACCTTCGCCGAGCCGGACGACGCGGCCGCGCGCGCCCGCGGCACCCTGGCCCGCGAACTCGCCCGGCTCGCCAGCAGCAACTTCGACGTCACCGCCGCCTGGCGGTGCGCGGTCGACGACCTGGCCGTGCTGCCACTGGGAGAACCGGACGGGCCGACGGCGCCCATGGCCGGCCTGCCCATCTACCAGGAGATCTTCGGCCGCGACACGATGACCGCCTCGTGGCAGTCCCTGCTCGCCGGGCCGACCATGCTGGCGGACAGCCTGCGGCTCAACGCCCACCACCTCGGCCGGCGCATCGACGACTGGCGCGACGAGGAACCCGGCAAGCCGTTGCACGAGGCCCGGCGGGGCCCGGTGTCCGCGCTCGGGATCGACCCGTTCGACGGCTACTACGGCGACTGGTCGACCGCGCCGGACTTCCTGGTCTTCCTCGGCCAGTACCTGGCCTGGACCGGGGACCTCGACACGGTACGGGACCTGCTGCCGACCGCGCGGCGCGTGCTGGGCTGGATCGACCGCTTCGGCGACCTCGACCGGGACGGCTTCCTCGAATACCACCGCCGGTCCCCCGCCGGCCTGAAGAACCAGGGGTGGAAGGACTCGGACACCGCCATCGTCGACGAGCACGGCGAGGTGGTGCCGAACCCGATCGCGACCAGCGAGTTGCAGGCGTACTGGTACGCCGCGCTGCGGCACGCCGGGGTGGTGTTCGCCGCGACCGGCCACCCCGCGTACGGCGCCGGGCTCATCCGCCGGGCCGCCGCCCTGCGGCGCCGTTTCCACCGGGCCTACTGGATGCCCGACCGGGGCTGCCACGCGCTGGCGCTGGGGCCGGACAAGCGGCAGGTGCGCTCGGTCAACTCCAACGACGGCCACCTGCTGGCCACCGGGATCGTGCCCGCCCGCATCGCGCCCCTGGTCGCCGACCGGCTGCTCGCCCCCGACATGTTCAGCGGCTGGGGGGTGCGCACCCTGTCCTCGGCGCACCCGGCGTACGACCCGTTCAGCTACCACCGGGGCAGCGTCTGGCCGGTCGAGGCGGGCACGATCGGCCTGGGGCTGGCCCGGTACGGCTGCTGGGAGCACCTGCACCGGCTCGCGGAGGGGATGTTCTCCGCGGCGGCGCTCTTCACGGAACACCGCCTGCCGGAGGTGCTCAGCGGACTGCCCCGCGACGCCGCCCATCCGCACCCGGGCGTCTACCCGGACTCCTGCTCCCCGCAGGCCTGGTCCGCCAGCGCGGTCGTCGCGCTGATCCAGGCGCTGCTGGCGCTGCGCCCGGCCGCGCCGCTGCGGACGATCTTCGTCGACCCGCACCTGCCGGAGTGGCTGCCGGACCTCACGCTGGAGGGCGTGCGGGTGGGCGGGCGCACCGTCGACCTGACCGTACGACGCGGGCGCGGCGGGCGCACGTCCCTGCGCGTCCGGGGCGACCGGATCGCGGTGGTCCGCCGGCCCACGCTCCAGGCCTCGGCGACCCGCCGCCGGTCCTGACCGGCCGGCCCGGGCCGGTCCGCGCAGCGCGGAAGCGGCGTACGCAGCCGTCAGGGCTAGGATCCGGTGGTGGGCGATCAAGGGCTCATCCAGGACAACGAACGGTTGCGCCGCATCGAGGCCGTGACCGACGCGACGCTGTCCCGCCTCGACGCGGCCGACCTCTTCGACGAGCTCCTCGACCGCGTCCGGGACCTGCTCGACGTCGACACGGCGGCCATCCTGATGCTGGACACGCACTCCCAGCAGCTCGTGGCCACCGCGGCCAAAGGGCTGGAGGAGGAGGTCCGGCAGGGGTTCCGCATCTCCGTGGGCCGCGGGTTCGCCGGCCGGATCGCCCTGACCCGACGGCCGGTGGTCGTCGAGGAGGTCACCCCCGACGTCGTGGTCAACCCGGTCCTGCTGTCGATGGGGCTGCGGTCGCTGCTCGGCGTGCCGATGTTCGCCAGGGGCGAGCTGATCGGCGTACTGCACGTCGGCACGCTGAGCCACCGCCGGTTCACCACCGACGACGTACGCCTGCTGGAGCTGGTCGCCGACCGGGCCAGCCTGGCCAACCTCGCCCGGTCCAACAACCTCGACCACAACGCCGCCCTCGCCCTGCAACGCAGCCTGCTGCCCACCCAGCTGCCCTGCCTGCCGGGCCTGGACATGGCCGCCCGGTACGTGCCCGGGCACGTCGCCGGAATCGGCGGCGACTGGTACGACGTGTTCGTCCTACCCTCGGGCTGGCTGGGCCTGGTCATCGGCGACGTGTCGGGCCACGGCCTGCAGTCGGCCGTGGTCATGGGGCGCGTCCGCAGCGCGCTGCGCGCGTACGCGCTGGTCTGCGACGACCCGGCGGAGGCGTTGACGCTCCTCGACCGCAAGGTCAGCCACTTCGAGGCCGGAAACCTCACCACTGCGCTCTACGCCATGGTCTCCCCCGACCGGACCCGCATCCGGCTCTCCGCCGCCGGGCACCTGCGCCCCGTCCTCGCCGTGCCGGGCCAGCCGGGCGCGCCCGTCCCGGTCCACGCCGATCCCCCGCTCGGCACGGGTCGCCGGCCACCGCCCCGGCAGCAGGCGGAGGTGGAATTCCCGCCGGGCGCGGCGCTCGTCTGCTTCACCGACGGTCTCGTCGAACGCCGCCACGAGGTCATCGACGTCGGCCTCGATCAGCTCGCCGACGTGGTCCGGCCGGCACCGGCCGAGGAGGTCTGCGCCACGGTCATGGCCGCCCTCGGCACCGAGCAGCCGACCGACGACATCGCCATGCTGGTCGTCCACCGGCTCCTGACCCCGAACTGATCCGTCGGGCCGCCCTGCGCGCCCCGGAACGCAGTCCGGACGGGCGACGCCGGCCGCGTGGTGGCCGGCCCGTTTGGCGGAGGGCGATCGCGGAAAGAGTGGCGGGCATGAAGTGGGCAAGCCGAGCCGTACCCGCCGCCGTCGCCGCCGTCGCGGCCCTCGCCGCGCGTGACCTGATCCAGCGCGACCACGCGTTGCTGCGTACCTTCCCGGTCCTCGGCCGGGCCCGGTACCTGCTGGAGTCCATCGGGCCGGAGCTGCGCCAGTACATCGTCGCGGGCAACAACGAGGAGCGGCCGTTCACCCGCGACCAGCGCCGCTGGGTGTACGCGTCGGCGAAGCAGCAGAACAACTACTTCGGCTTCGGCACCGACAACGACATCGAGTTCACGCCCGGATATCCGATCATCAAGCACCGCACCTTCGGCCGGGCCGTCCCGCCGTCGACGCCGGGCGCCGGACACGACGTGCGGCTGCCGTGCGCCAAGGTGCTCGGCGCCGCGCGGGGCCGCGCCCACGCGTTCCGGCCCGAGTCGGTGGTGAACATCTCCGGGATGAGCTTCGGCTCGTTGTCCGGCAACGCCGTCGAGGCCCTCAACCGGGGCGCCGCCCTGGCCGGCTGCCTGCAGAACACCGGCGAGGGCGGGCTGTCGCCGTACCACCGCAAGGGCGGCGACCTGGTCTTCCAGATCGGCACCGCGTACTTCGGCTGCCGCGACGAACGCGGCCGGTTCAGCCTGGACCGGCTCAGGGACCTGGTCGCCGGCGCGCCGGTACGGGCACTGGAGATCAAGCTCAGCCAGGGCGCCAAGCCCAGCCTCGGCGGCCTGCTGCCGGCGGCCAAGGTCTCCGCGGAGATCGCGGCGACCCGGGGCATCCCGCAGGGGCGCGACTGCGTCAGCCCGTCGCGGCACGCCGAGTTCTCCGACTGCGACAGCCTGCTCGACTGGGTGGAACTGCTCGCCGCCGAGACGGGCCTGCCGGTCGGCATCAAGTCCGCGGTGGGCGACCTCGGCTTCTGGGAGGAGCTGACCACCCTGATGCGCGACACCGGGCGTGGGGTCGACTTCGTCACCGTCGACGGCGGCGAGGGCGGCACCGGCGCCGCGCCACTGATCTTCACGGACTCGGTGTCGCTGCCGTTCCAGCAGGGCTTCACCCGGGTCTACAAGATCTTCGCCGAGCGCGACCTGCACGAGCAGGTGGTGTTCGTGGGCGCCGGCAAGCTCGGCCTGCCCGACAACGCGGTGGTGGCGTTCGCGCTCGGCTGCGACATGGTCAACGTCGGCCGGGAGGCGATGCTGGCGATCGGCTGCATCCAGGCCCAGAAGTGCCACACCGACACCTGCCCCACCGGCGTGGCCACCCAGAACCAGTGGCTCGCCCGGGGCGTGGACCCGGGCTCGAAGTCGGTCCGCGCGGCCAACTACATCCGGACGCTGCGCCGCGACCTGGTCAAGGTCGCCGAGGCCTGCGGCGTCGAGCATCCAGGCCTCATCGACACCGACGCGATCGAGATCCTCGACGGCCGGACCGCCTCGCACCCCCTGCACGAGGTGTACGGCTACCGCCCCGAGTGGGGCCTGCCGTCCGCCTCCGACCGGGCGCAGATCGCCCGGCTGATGACGGCGGAGGCCCCGCAGGGCGGCACCGCCCCGCCCTCGCCGACCGCGATGACGTAGCTGATTGCGCGGACGAGAGGGACCCGCGCCCTACCGCCAGGTGGCGGCGTCGGGTCGATGTCGTGGGCACGTGCGCTGGCGTCGGTGCTCTGCCGGAGCCACGTGGCAAGGCCGGCGCGCATGCCGGCGTAGTGGGCAACTCGGCGACCTGGGTGCGCTGCGCGCGCAGTGCGCCGGGCACGTCTGCGGCCGAGGCGTCCAGGACGGCCCGAATCCTGTCCAGGCCGAGGCCGATGTCATCCCAGGGGTGCAGCGCGCGGACTGTCACGCCCAGACGCGTCGAGACCTGACTGACGGTCAGGCCATCGGCGTCAGTGGCATCAGGCATGCCCCTCATTGTCACCGCGCCCGACACCTGGTGGGGTGATCCCGATGGCTTCAAGGTTCCGCGCCTCCTGACTGGCCGGATCGAAGGGCTTCGCCGCGGTGAAGACGATCCGTGCGTTCTCGGGGGTGATCACCTCCACGTCGCGGGTGTTCCAGAACGTATCCCGTGGGCCGTCGACCGAGTCCGGGATCAACGCACGACATGCCTCGACAAGGGGATCGATCTGGCTTAGCACGCACGCGAAACTGAAGCTCACCGCCGGTGTCTGCGCCGGGACGCCCGCCGCCGAGACGAGGAGTACGTCCTGGAACGCCCACCGGCGCAGATGCACGAGGGTGCCGGGGATGCTGAACAGCTCGAAGAACCCGAGCCCGCGAATCCAGAAGTCCACCGACGCCGCCAGATCGCTCGTGGGGATCGACGCGAACGCGGGCATCCCATAGATGCCCCGGAACGGCTCCGGTGCCACCGCGTCCGGACCGGGGTCGGGCACGGGACTCATCTCGAAAGCGTCGTAGTAGTCACTCATGTGCCCCACCCTCCGGCCTCACGCGGCGTGAGGGTCAAACCGGTCGGTGAACCCGGCTCTATCGGGCGATCTGGTGTTCTCAAGCACCGCCTAGCATCGCCGGAATGTCGATCACTCCTCGTCGGTGCCGGGTCCTGATGCTCGCCGCGGCCGCCCTCTTCATCGTCGTCGCCCTCGGCGTGCGCGCAACAGCCGGCGGCGGCCTCGCACAGCACTGCGGTACCGCGCTGTACGCGTCCGTGGTCTGGGCCGGGGTGTTGTTCCTCCGGCCGCGTCTGTCGCCGCCGACTGCCGGCGCGATCGCGATCGCCCTCTGCTGGGCGGTCGAGGTGTCGCAGCTGACCGGGATACCGGCGGCGCTGTCGGCGCGCAGCCCGCTGGCGCGACTGGTGCTCGGGGCGCAGTTCGATCCGGTCGATCTCGCCTGGTACCCCGTCGGGGTGCTGCCGCTGGTGGCGGTGCACCGAATCGTCGCCATCCGCGCCCGACGCCGGCAGCCCTCGCGATGATCGGGTGGTGTCGATAATGGCGCGCACCACGTGCACCGTTCCACCTATCGTGGCCCGGTGCTGATCAGACGCGAGACCCCCGCCGACGTCGACGCGATCCGGGCGGTGCACCTGGCCGCCTTCGCCGACCCGGAGAAGCCGGACGCCGTACCCGTCGAGGCGGGGTTGGTGGACGCGCTGCGGGCGGACGACGGCTGGCTGCCGGCCCTCTCCCTCGTCGCGGCCGACGACGCCGGGCGGGTGGTCGGGCACGTGGTGTGCACCCGTGGCCGGGTCGCCGGGGAGCCGGTCGCGCTGGGGTTGGGTCCGCTCGGCGTGCTGCCGGCCTGGCAGCGGCGCGGGGTGGGCTCCGCGCTGATGCACGCGGTGCTCGGCGCGGCCGACGCGCGCGAGGAGGCCCTGGTGGTGCTGCTCGGGCACCCCGACTACTACCCACGCTTCGGGTTCCGCCCGGCGGTCGACCTCGGCGTCACCCCGCCGCAGCCGTGGGGGCCGCAATACTTCATGGCCCGCCCGCTGAGCGCGTGGCGGTCGTCGATCCGCGGCGGGTTCAGCTACGCCCGCCCGTTCGACGAGCTGTAGGCCGCCGCGCCCGCCGGTCGCGGCCACGGGCAGCTCCGGGGACACTAGCCCGGCCGCGTTCGGGCAGGTCAGTGCCGTCGCAGCGGGTCTGCGTGCGAACATGTGTTCGTGTCGCGAGAGGCCAGCATCCTGCACGCCGACCTGGACGCGTTCTACGCGTCGGTCGAGCAGCGGGACGATCCGCGCCTGCGCGGCCGGCCCGTGATCGTCGGCGGGGGCGTGGTCCTCGCGTGCAGCTACGAGGCGAAGGCCCGCGGCGTCCGCAGCGCGATGGGTGGCCGGCAGGCCCGGCGGCTCTGTCCCGAGGCGATCGTCGTGCCGCCGAGGATGGCGGCCTACACGGCGGCGAGCCGCGCGGTGTTCGAGATCTTCCGGCGGACCACCCCGATCGTCGAGGGGCTCTCCATCGACGAGGCGTTCCTCGACGTGGGCGGACTGCGCCGGCTGGTCGGCCCGCCCGCAGACATCGCCGCCCGGCTGCGCCGGGACGTACGCGAGGGGGTCGGCCTGCCGATCACGGTGGGCGTGGCCCGGACGAAGTTCCTCGCCAAGGTGGCCAGCGGCGTCGCGAAGCCCGACGGGCTGCTGGTCGTCCCGCCGGACGGGGAGCTGGCGTTCCTGCACCCGCTGCCGGTGGAGCGGTTGTGGGGCGTCGGGCCGGTGACCGCGACGAAGCTGCGCGAGCGGCGCATCCGTACGGTCGGGCAGGTCGCCCGTCTCGGCGAGGCGACCCTGGTCTCGCTGCTCGGCGCGGGCGCCGGTCGGCACCTGCACGCCCTGGCGCACAACCGCGACCCCCGGCCGGTGCAGGTCGGCCGCCGGCGCTCCTCGATGGGCGCGCAGCACGCCCTCGCCGCCGTTCCGCACTCCCCCGCCGAGCTGGAGGCGGTCCTCGCCGGCCTGGTCGACCGGGTGACCCGGCGGATGCGGGCGGCGACGCGGGCCGGCCGGACGGTGACGCTACGCCTGCGGTTCGGCGACTACACCCGCGCTACCCGCTCCCACACGGTGGCCAAGGCGACCGCCGACACGGCCCCGCTGCTCGCCGCGGCGCGTGCGCTGCTGCGGGCCGCGCTGCCCGAGATCGAGCGGCGGGGCGTGACCCTGCTCGGCGTGTCGGTCGGGAACCTGGACGACTCCCCCGTCCAGCCGCCGCTGCCGTTCGACCGCGATCCGGGGGCGGACCTGGACGCGGCCGTGGACGCGGTGCGCGACCGGTTCGGGTCGGGGGCGCTCACTCGGGCGGTGCTGCTCGGCCGGGACCCCGGTGTGGAGATGCCGCTGCTGCCGGACTGAACCGTCGTGCGGCGAGTCAGGACGGGGGCAGCGACGGCAGGACGCTCTCCTCGTGGTCCAGCTCCCGCTCCAGGATGCGCATGTCGGCGTCGGCGAGGCGACCCGCGTCCCGCCAGGCGAGCAGTTCGTCCCGCTCGGCGGCGATCATCTCCCGGCGTGCCAGCAGGGCCGCCCGGTAGCGGTCGTCCACCGGCAGCACCTGGTCCTCGACGTGGGAGAGCAGTGCCACCCGTTCGGTGTAGCGCTTGTGGCGGCCCTCGGCGGCCCGGCGCAACGGTGCGGCGACGTCGCGTACGCCCGGGTCGGCCTCGGCCAGGGCGGTCAGCCGGTCGAGGGCGGCCTGCACCGCCGCGGCGCGGGCCTCGTTGCGGGTCAGCGCCCGGCTGACGGCGCTGCCCGGCAGCCGCAGCCGGCGCAGCAGCGGGGCGAAGGTCAGGCCCTGACCGACGAGCGTGACCAGCACGACCAGGTACGCGCAGAACAGCAGCAGGTCCCGGGCGGGCGTGCTCGCGGGCAGCGTGAACGCCGCCGCGAGGGTGATGACGCCCCGGGTGCCCGCCCAGCTCAGCGCGAGCAACTCCCGACCGGACAACGGCGGGTTGTCGGGACGGGGGTCGCCGCCGAGGCGGGCGTGCATCCGGGCGGGCAGGTGCGCGGCGGCCAGCAGCCACAGCGGACGCACCAGCAGGACGATGCCGACGGTGACGGCCCCCGCCGCGACGACGGTGCCGAGGTCGTAGGCGGCCAGCCCGCGCACGACGGCGGGCAACTGCTGGCCGATGAGCAGGAACACGTAGCCCTCGAGGAGGTACTCCACCAGGTGCCAGACCGAACGGGTCTGCAGCCGTGCGCCGCTGGACTGCAGGGACGCGCTGCGGTGGCCCAGCCACAGGCCGGCCACGACGACCGCCAGGACGCCGGAGACGTGCAGGCTCTCGGCGGCCACGTAGGCGGCGAACGGGGTGCCCAGGGACAGGGCGTTGTCGGTCAGCGGATCGGAGGCCATCTTCCGCAGGTACGCGATGACCCACGCCACGGCCATGCCGACGGCCAGCCCACCGGCGGCGACGAACAGGAAGTCGCCCACGGCGTGCCCGACGGAGAACCTGCCGCCGATCGCCGTCGCCACGGCGACCTGCAGGATCGTCAGGGCGGTCGCGTCGTTGAGCAGCCCCTCACCCTCGACCAGTGTGGTCAGCCGGGGCGACATGCCGGCACGCCGGCCGATCGACAGCGCCGCCACCGGGTCCGGCGGGGAGACCGCCGCGCCCACCGCGATGGCGAAGCTCAGCGGGACGGCGGCCACCACCGCGTTGAGCCCGAAACCCACGGCGAGCGCCGTGACCAGGACGAGCGCCACCGACAGGCCGATCACGGTGCGGCCGTTGCGGCGCAGCGCGGTCAGGCTCGACTGCAGGGCAGCGCCGTAGAGCAGCGGGGGGATGACGAGGTAGAGCACGACCTCGGGATCGAGTTCCAGGTTCGGGCCGGGCAGGTAGCCGTAGCCGATCCCGGCGAGCACCAGCAGCACCGCCGCCGGCAGGTGGGTGCGACGGGCCAGGGCGTTGGTCAGGACGACCACGACCAGGCCGCCGAGGGCCAACGCCACCAGCTCGCCCATCCCGCCGGTCCCTCCCGCTGTCGGCCTCCGCCCCGGCCATCACCGTAACCGATCATGCGGGGGTGGCCGGCGCAGCGCGCCTCCCCTCGCCCGGGGCGGGAGCGACGGGCGGCGGGGGCCCGTCGCGCCCGGGCGGGGGCGACGGGGGTGCGCCGGGCGGGACCCCGACGCACCCCCGTTCGCGACCCGGTCGTCAGCGCCTCGGCGGTACGGCGGTGCCCTTGCGGTAGTTGCGGCCGTTGCCGTCGGGGCGGTGTCGGTGGATTGGGTCATCCTCAGCGCACAAAGTGATCTGTCAATCACCGTCGATATCCCGCCCGCGCCGCCGGTCGACCTGCGGGCCGCCCTGAGTAGGTGTGCTCACGCCCCGCCCGGAGACCACCCACATACTTACCCGAGCTAGTTGGACAAGATCGCCGGGAGAAGGCCACAGGCATGACGAAGCAGCACCGACCGACGTCTCCGATCACCGCGCTCGTCCTGGTGCTGTGCACCCCGGTGGCCGCCTGGTGGCTCATCGGGGACCTGACCGGCGACGAGGCCCGACGGCTCGCCGCCGAGGGCGTCGAGTTGGACTACGCGATCCGGCCGGTCAGCCTCGGTACGGCGGGAGACCGGATCGTCGGCGTGCTGGCGTGCGTCGGCGTCGCCCTCACGCTCGCCTGGTTGATCCGGGCCACCGCACGCCGCCGTCTCGATCGCCGGTGGTGGTGGGTGCTGGCGCCGCTCGTCGCAGCCGGCGTCCTCCTCGGCCTCGCCTGGCGGGTGCTGACCGCCGGCGGGATCGGCGCCAACATCGGAGCGGGGCTCATGGTCATCGCGGGTGGACCGGCCCTGGCGGTCCTGCTGATCGTCGCCGCAGTCGCGGCGCTGCGGATGCGCCGGAACCGGCCGCCGCGAGCCCCGCACCACGCCGAGTGACGACCGGCCCGCCGGGGAGAATGGCCCAGAGCCCGCCCCCACCGCCGGGTGTCGATCCCCGCGTCCGCCCGGAACGTCAGCCCGGGGCGTCACCGGGCGCCGTTCTCGCCGCAGGTGTCGCCGTGGTGGCCTCGTGCCTGTGCCTGTTGGGCCTGTTCGTCCACACCTACGGCGGCCACGACCGTCCTGGACTGATCGACAGCCCCGAGGTGGCCGAGGTCGCGGAGCGCGCCTGCACCACCATGCGGGCCGCCGTGGTGGTGCGGGCCGCACCACCACGTGCCGCGACGAAGGCCAAGGTGCGCGCGATCCGGCAGCAGAACGCGGCGGTGGTCGCCATGGTGGCAGAGGTACGGCGCCTGGGGAGCGCCAGACTGCGCGACGATCGTCCGGCCGCCGACTGGCTGTCGGACTGGGAGACCCTGGTCGACAGCCGGGAACGCCATGCCGCAGCGCTGTCCGCCGGTCGCGAGCCCCACTTCGTCGTTCCGGTCGTCGACGGGGTCGCGATCACCGACCGCATGAACGCGACCGGCCTGGCCTGCCAGGTGCCACCACACCTGTTGGACCTGCGGTAGCGCCGGGAACCACTGACGCGGTGGACGGCTACGTCGGCAACGGCAGCCCGCCGGCCCCTCTCGGCAGGGCTGCTCGGTGAGCTGGCTCACCCGGCCCCCGGCCTGCGCGCCCTCCGGCGCCCTGTTGCGCAGCCTGGAAGGGGTGCCGAGGTTTCGCCGGCAGGCAGACTGGAGAAGGTGAAGATCACACCTGCGCTCAAGGGGGATCAACTCGTGTCCGACACCACCGCCCGGTCCGACCGTCAGGCAGACCGTCCCGCCGAGGTGACCGACCCGCTGCTGTGGAAGCTCGCCCTCGACGTGGCCGACGCCCACGAGCCGGACGGGGACGGTGGTTGCCGCAACCTGCTCTGCGCGGGCCAGGCCTGGCCCTGCCCGGCCTGGAACAACGCCCAGCGCGCCCTGCGCATGGCCCGCACCGACTCCGGACAGCCGTCGCCGCACGCGACACGGCCGACTGGCGGCCAGGGCCGCCCCGACCGTTCAGCGCCCGGGCTGGCGCAGCGCATCCGGCCGAACGACCCGCGGGCCGCGTCGGCGGCCTAGTGCGCTGACCACGAACGTTCACCGGGTTGGCACGCCGCGGAGGCCCCTGCGCCAAGGCCGCCTGAGTTCACACTCGGTCAGCCTTCGTCGGCGCACTTGCTTGCGCGGTATGCCTGGGCCGTCGGTCGGCGATGTCCCCGCTGACCACCACCAGGAGGCCGGGCGCTGGCCACGAGCGGGCGCAATGTAGCGCTCATGCTTCGCGGGCGAACTCCATGTCCATCCAGTCCACCCAGGTTGCGCCGTCGGGCGAGCGCTCCCACTTCGCGGCCATCGTCTTGCCGCCCGAGTCGATGGTTAGCGTCGCGCGCATCGTGTCCCCGGTGAACGTCCAGACACCGGCCTCGTCGACGCTTGCCCGCATCTCGCCGTATCCGCCCTGGTCGTCGAACGCCCGCATCCGCAGCCGGCCGCCGTCGGTCGGGTCCGGGTCGCCGATCATCTCGATCACCTGCACTCGGTCCTCGCCCATCTGAACGTCGACGTAGTGCACCAGGAACCCGCCGCCCGGGAGCCACTCGTAGGCGTCGGTGCCGGCGATCTGCACGCCGTCCACCGTGCCGCCGCTGGATCGCCACCGTCCGACCAGGGGCTCCAGCCGTTCCATCACCGAATCACACTCCCGTCTTCGCGTAAGCTCGTAGGCACAAGCTAACATCGAAAGGGGTGCGGATGGACGAGGTGTTCGTTGCCGTGGCCGACCCCACCCGCCGTGGGATCCTTCTTCTCACCCGCGACCGCGAGGTCGCAGCCGGCGAGATCGCCGCGCAGTTCCCGGTGATCAGCCGGCCAGCCGTCTCGCAGCACCTGCGTGTCCTGGTCCACGCCGGCCTGCTCCACGTGCGACGCGACGGAAGCCGCCGCCTCTACCGGCTGCGGGCCGAAGGCTTCGCCGAGGCCGCTGGCTTCCTTGACGCCATGTGGGCGGCCCGGCTCGACCAACTCAAGCGAGAAGTGGAGCAGGAACACCAGGGATGATTGAGCACACCATCAAGATCGAAGCCCCGCCCGAGGTGGTCTGGCGCTTCTTCACCGATCCGGCGCGCATGGCCCGCTGGCTCGGTCCGGCCGATCTCGACCCGGTGCCGGGCGGCGAACTGATGTTCCAGCTTCCCGACGGTCCACGGCCCGTTGTACGCGGCCGCTTCATCGAGCTTCGGCCATACGAGAAGATCGTCTTTACATTTGGCTGGGATCCGACGCCCGGCGTGCCCGATCTGCCGTCCGGCTCCTCCCAGGTCGAGGTGACCCTGTCGGCGCAGGCCGGCGGCACCCTGCTGACCCTGCACCACACCAACGTGCCGCCCGATCTCGTCGTAAACACTCACACCGGCTGGGCCGGCTTCCTCGGTAATCTCGAAGCTGAAGCCGCGAACGCATAGCGGGCTGTCCATGAACGGTCACCGGGTCTCATCGGTCAGGCGGCTTTGATGCGAGGTCGGCCCCAGCGGTGTTGGCGTTCGCTGCGGACTCGGGCGCGTTCGCGGCGTTGAGCTGCCAGGACGTCGGGGTGGCGGGCGTTGGCGTTGCGCCAGCTCAGGTATTTCTGCAGCTCACGGGCCAGCACGGTGCGGTTCGGGTGGTTCGAGCCGGCCATCGTAAAGGTGCGCAGTGGCCCGAACTGGGCCTCGATCGGGTTGGCTCACGACGTGGACAGCCCACTAGGGCCTGTGTCGAAGTCGGTTACAGCCACTCGTTGATCGCGGCGATGTGCACGGTGGCTTCGTAGCGGACGGCG